>NZ_CP117883.1:6018549-6323187 GCF_028736215.1 Mucilaginibacter sp. KACC 22773 | reverse complement strand
GAGATAAAAACCAGGGGTTTAAGTAACCACTTATTCTCGGGCGAATATCATTCGGCTTTCAAGGGGCGGGGTATGGCCTTTAGCGAGGTACGCGAATACCAGCTTGGCGACGAGATACGTACCATCGACTGGAACGTTACCGCGCGTTTTAATCACCCTTACGTAAAAGTGTTCGACGAAGAGCGCGAGCTTACCGTAATGCTGCTGATGGACGTAAGCGGATCGGAAAACTTTGGTACCCAGGGTCAGCAAAAGCAGGACCTGGCAACCGAGCTTTGCGCTGTGCTTGCCTTTTCGGCCATCCAGAACAACGATAAAGTTGGGGTGATATTTTTTAGCGATAAGATAGAAAAATTCATCCCGCCAAAAAAAGGGCGCTCGCACATATTGATGATCATCAGGGAACTGATTGATTTTAAGCCCGAAAACAAAGGCACCAATGTGGGTGTGGCGTTAAAGTACTTTACCAGCGTTATTAAAAAGAAATGCACCGCCTTTATCCTGTCGGATTTTATAAGCCCGGCGTTTGAAAACGAGCTGAAAATAGCCAACAAAAAGCACGATATTATTGCTGTAAGGCTGTTTGACAAGCACGAAGAGGTGTTCCCTAACCTGGGCCTCATCCCGATGAAGGACGAAGAAACCGGCGAGGTGGTGTGGATAAACACTGCTGATGAGGAGGTGCGCTACGCATTCAGCCTCGAGGCCCGCAACCGCACCATCGCCATGGGCGATACCTTTAAAAAATGCGGTGTTGATTTTACCAGCATCGGCACACACGAATCATACGTAAAACCATTAATGACACTATTTAAAAAACGGGAAGGCAGGAGATGATCAAGTGTTTTAAATATTTCCTGGTATTGCTGCTTACAGGTACTTTTTATTCCGCTTTTGCACAGGCCCCGCAGGCCGAAGCAAAATTGGATAGGGCCACCATTTTAATTGGCCAGCAAACCAAGCTTAACCTAAGCATCAGGCATAGCATAAAAGATAAAATAGAGTTCCCGGCGCTGGTTGATTCAATTGCGGGCAAAATTCAAATTGTGAGCAGTAAAGCCGATACTGTTTTTGATAAGCAGGATCAAAGTATCGAGACCGTTCACCGCGCTTACAACATTACCGCGTTTGATAGCGGGGCTTATGTAATACCATCCTACGCGTTTAAAACAACAATAGGCCCGGTTTACACGCAACCATTAACATTAACCGTGCAAACCGTTGCGGTTGATACCACCAAGGGTTTTTATGACATTAAACAACCGCTTGTGGTCAGTTATTCGTTTTTCGACTGGCTTCACGATAACTGGCAATGGGTAGCCATTGGCTTTTTGGTGCTGCTGATTATTGCCGGTATTATTTATTATTTTGTCTCCAGGCCTAAAAAAGTGGTAGTAATTGAACCGCCGAAACCCAAAGTGCCACCGCATATCATCGCCCTGCAAAAACTGCAGGAGCTGCGCGGCAAGAAAGCTTACGAGCAGGATGTTAAAGTATACCATATTGAACTGAGCGAAATACTGCGCGAATATTTAGAGAAGCGCTATGGCATTAAAACCCATGAGCAAACATCCGACGAGATTTTTGCAAGCCTGCGCACGCTGGATATTACAGAAGATAACAAAAACCTGCTGCGCCAGGTATTGATACTTGCCGATTTGGTGAAATTTGCCAAAGAAAAACCGCTGCATTTTGAAAACGAACAAAGTATGGATAATGCCATTGGCTTTGTAAACAAAACCCAGCAGGCATACCAGCCACTGGCCGATAAACAAGAGGAGGGTAAATGAGCTGGTTTAAAGGAATAGAATTTGCCCACCCGGGATTTTTTTGGCTGTTCATCAGCATACCACTCATGGTTGGCTGGTATATATGGAAACAACGGCAGCTGCAGGGCAACCTGAATGTGCCTACCCTGCGGGGCTTTACGCTTAAAAAAAGCATGCTGCCAAAGTTCAGGCATAGCGGTATTGTGTTACGGTCGTTAGCCTTATCGGCTATGATTGTTGCGCTGGCCAGGCCGCAATCGTCATTAAGCTGGCAAAACAGTACTACCGAAGGTATCGATATCATCATCGCTTCAGATATTTCGGGCAGTATGCTGGCCGAAGATTTTAAGCCCAACCGCCTGGAAGCCGGTAAACAAATAGCCATCGACTTTATAAAAGGACGCCCGGACGACCGCATAGGCCTGGTAATTTTTAGCGGCGAAAGCTTTACGCAATGCCCGCTAACTATTGACCATAGCGTACTTGTGAACCTGTTTGCCGATGTGAAGAACGGGATGATAACCGATGGTACCGCCATAGGCATGGGCCTGGCAACCGCGGTTAACCGCCTGCGTACCAGCCAGGTTAAAAGCAAGGTGGTGATATTACTTACAGATGGCTCAAACAATGCCGGTTCGATACCGCCCATAACCGCGGCCGAAATTGCCCGCCAGTTTGGCGTAAGGGTATATACGGTAGGTTTGGGTACCAATGGTTTTGCACCTTACCCGGTACAGACACCATTGGGCATCCAATACCAAAAAATGCCGGTGGTAATTGACGAGGGCACACTGTCAAAAATTGCAAACCTTACAGGTGGTAAGTATTTCAGGGCCACCAATAACCAAACGCTTAAAGATATTTACGAGCAGATTGATAAGCTGGAAAAAGCTAAAATTGATGTTACCCAGTATCATAAAAAAACAGAACTGTTTTTACCCTGGGCAATTATAGCGCTGGCTTTCCTGTCGTTGGAATTTATATTAAAAAACACCCTGTTTAAAGGGGCTTTAACCTAACAGATGCTACGTTTTGCACATATAGAATATTTGTGGGGGCTGGTAATTATCCCGGTGTTCATTATCGCGTTTTTGGCGGTAAGCGTTTGGAAAAAGAAAGCCATATCCTCATTAGGAGATAAAAAAGTGGTGATGATGATGATGCCGCAGGTATCGTTATCAAGGCCGTGGATTAAGTTTATTTTCTTTTTGCTGGCTTACGCCATGCTGGTCATCGGCATAGCCGACCCGCAGATTGGTTCAAGAACCGAAGAAGTAAAACGCAAAGGCGCCGATTTAATGATACTGCTTGATGTATCAAACAGTATGCTGGCCCAGGATTTGGCCCCAAGCCGCCTGGAGAATGCCAAACGCGCCATTGCCCAGCTGATTGACCGGATGCATGACGACCGTATTGGTATCATTGTATTTGCAGGCCAGGCCTATGTACAGCTGCCTATTACTACCGATTACTCGGCGGCCAAGCTATTCCTAAGTACCATTAATACCGAGATGGTACCAACACAGGGAACCGCCATTGGCGCGGCCATTGAACTGGGCATGCAATCGTTCGATTTTAAAAACGGCACCGGCAAAGCCATGATAGTTATTACCGATGGTGAAAACCACGAGGATAATGCCGTTGAAGCTGCTGCTGCCGCCAAATCAAAAGATGTATCAGTAAATGTGGTTGGTGTAGGATCGGAAAGCGGCGCGCCCATACCGGTGTATGATGAGCAGGGGCACCAAACAGGTTTCCATATGGACCGTGAAACCGGTCAGCAGGTGGTAAGTAAACTGAGCGAGGATATGTGTAAAGAGATTTCGGCCGCAGGCGGCGGAGTTTACGTGCGCGCCAATAACTCCAACAGCGGCCTGGGCATTGTAATGGACCAGATTAATAAACTACAGCGCAAAACGGTTGATAGCCGGTCGTTTAAGGATTTTGAAGATCGTTTCCAGTTCTTTTTGGCCATCGCGTTTGTATTGCTGCTGGTTGAGTTCTTTATATCAAACCGTAAAAACATGCGTTTAAGCGGCATTAAATTATTTGAAGTAAAAAAGCCATGAAGCAATTAATTATAGTTGTATTATTAGTACTGCAGGCTTCATTCCTTTTTGCCCAGCAGGAAAAAAGGGACATCAGGAAAGGCAACCAGCTTTACCAGGCTAAAAACTATAAACAAGCCGAGGATAACTATCGTAAAGCGCTGGCAAAATCAAACAACAAAACAGTAGAGGGCAATTTTAACCTGGGCGATGCTTTGTACAAGCAAAAAAAGTTTGAAGAGGCGCAGCAGCAGTTTGATAAAATAGCAGCAACATCAAAAGATAAACAGGTATTGGCCAATGCTTACCACAACATAGGTAACTCCCTTTTGGAAAATAAAAAACTGGAAGAGAGCATTGCTGCCTACAAAAAATCGTTGCTTAATAACCCGGATGATGAGCAAACCCGCTACAACCTGTCGTACGCCCAAAAAATGCTAAAGAAGCAGCAGGACGATAAAAAGAACCAGAACAAAAACGACAAGAATAAAGATAAAGACAAGAACAAGGATAAAAATAAGGACGATAAGAATAAAGACAAGGATAAGAAGGATAAAGACAAAAAAGACCAGGATAAGAAAGATCAGGATAAAAAAGATAAAGACGACAAGGACAAGAATAAACCTGATAATAAAGATCAGCAGCAACAACAGCCGCAGCCCAACAACGTATCAAAAGATGATGCCGAGCGGATGCTGGAAGCCCTGAAAAACGATGAAAAAGCAACGCAGGACAAACTAAAAAATAAAAAGTTAAAAGGCGCCAAAGCCAATATTTCAAAAGACTGGTAAGCCTTATATTTATAGCACATGAAGTTAAAGTACTACATATTGTTGTTCCTGCTGTTTTGTACCACCGCTATTTTTGCCCAGGGTATAAAGTTTACCTCGTCTGTTAGTAAAACAGAGGTAGGCACTACCGAGCAATTCGAGGTTAGTTTTACCATAAACAGTAATGGCGAAAAATTTGTGCCCCCAAACTTTAACGGTTTTTTGGTGGTTTCGGGGCCAAATGTATCCCAAAGCATGACGGTGATTAACGGTGCTTCATCGTCAAGTATGGCTTATAGTTATGATTTGGTAGCCGTAAAAGAAGGTACTTATACTATAGGCCCGGCAACCATTGTGGTAAACGGCAAGCAGCTGAGCACCAGTCCCATTAAAATTAAAGTGGTAAAGGGCGCTTCGGCAGCGCAGGCTAATGCGGCCAGGCAGCAACAACAGCAGCAGCAACAACAGGTGCAGGGAAAAGGCATTGTGGCCGGCCATTCAAAGGATATCAATAGGGACCTTTTTATAAGGGCCGATGTAAATAAAACCAGTGCCTACATAGGCGAGCAGCTTACCTTAAGCTACCGCCTTTACACACGGGTGGCGCTGGTGGGCAGCGAACTGGAAAAAATGTCGGACCAGAATGGTTTTTACAGCCAGGAAATTAAAAGCCTTAATAATCCCAATGCTGTTCAATGGCGTATCGAAACCATAAAAGGGATAAAATATAATGTTACCGAAATAAAGCAAAATATCCTTTTCCCCGAACGAGCGGGCAACATTACTATCGACCCGATGATTATGGATTTTATTGTGCGCGAAACCGTACCATCGGCCGATCCTTTTGATAACTTTTTTGGTGGCGGCAGCTATAATGATGTTAAATACAAAATTAAAAGTAGCCCCGTGGTTATCCACGTAAAACCACTGCCCGAAAGCGGCAAGCCTGCAAGCTTTAGCGGCGCGGTTGGCCGCTTTTCAATCTCAGCATCGGTTGATAAAACCAGCCTGAAAGCCAACGAACCCCTCAATTACAAAATTACCCTGAAGGGCAAAGGCAACCTGAAGCTGCTGAAACCAATGGCCCCCGAGTTTCCGCTTGATTTTGACAAGTACGACCCTAAGGTAACCGATACGATAACTGATGATGCAAATGGCGAGTCGGGTACCCGTGTGTATACTTACCTGCTGATACCACGCCACGGCGGCAAATTCAACATCGACCCCATTAAATTTTCTTACTACGATTTAGCAGCCGGCAAATATGTAAGCCAGCAAACCAAAGGGTTTACAATTAACGTAGCCAAAGGCGCTACCGAAAATAACGTTACCTCCATTGGCGCCGATAAGCAGGACGTTAAATTGTTGAATAAAGATATCCGCTATATAAAAACCGACGGAAGCGATATCCGGAAAGACGACGAAGGTTTTTACGGATCCGGTCTGTATTATTTCCTGCTGTTGCTGGGGCCGCTGGCATTTGCCGGAGCCTTGGTATTTGGTAAGGTGTACGAGATGAACAACAGCGATGTGGTGAAAGTAAAAAGCCGCAAGGCCGGTAAAATTGCCGCCAAACACCTGGCCAGCGCAAAAGCGCAGCTAACGGCAAATAATAAACCGGTATTTTACGAAAATGTGTTTAAAGGGTTGTATGGCTACTTAAGCGATAAACTGAACATTGCTGCTGCCGACCTTAACCGCGAAAAAATTGCCACTGAACTAAAGGCCCGCCAGCTGGATGAGCCGACTATAAACGAACTGCTGGAAACCTTAGACCTTTGCGACATGGCCCGCTTTGCCCCGGTTTCGGGTATATCGGAGCAGGAGGTGTTTGAGAAGGCAAAAAACATGATCAATAACATTGAAGATAAAATATAACATGCTAAAGCGCCTGATATACCTGTTGCTGTTGATTGTTGCGCCATTGCTGGCCTTTAGCGATGACGCAGGCCCGACCCTGTTTAAAAAAGGCAACAACCTGTACCAAAAGGCAAATTATAAAGAAGCCGCGGCTGCCTATCAAAAAATGGTGGATGACGGCTACCAATCGGCCAGCCTTTACTTTAACCTGGGTAATGCTTATTACAAAAATGGGGATATAGCACCGGCTTTGTTATACTATGAAAAAGCCCACAGGCTATCGCCGGGCGATGAAGATATCCGGGTAAACATCCAGTTTGCCAATTCAAAAACTACCGATAAAATTGAGGCCGCCCCCGAATTTTTCATCACCAAATGGTGGACCGGCTTTATCCTCGCTTTTTCGGCCAATGCGCTTGCCGTGGTCAGTGTGCTGCTTTTCCTGGCGGCATCGGGCCTGCTTATCCTTTACAGGTTTTCGGGCTCTGTAGGTATAAAAAAGGCATCGTTTTATTCGGCCTTAATTTTACTGCTGTTAGGTGTGGGTACCATATTTATATCCGGCAGGCAGGCGGCCTATTTTGAAGCACATCATGATGGCATTATTTTCAACTCATCGGTAAACGTTAAAAACGCACCCGCCGCTACCGCCAAAAACGGTTTTGTGCTGCACGAGGGAACCAAGGTTAATATCCTTGATAAAAAATCCGACTGGGTAAAAATCAAACTCGCCAACGGCAACGAAGGCTGGGTGAGCACTGCGGACGTGCGGGAAATATAGGCATCAACGATATCGGCGATGGATTTTTCCACTGTGCCGAAAAGCAGAGTACCCGTTGCCAAAATTATGATGTTTGAAGGGGGTATAGCCAGGCTCCAACGGATATTAATGGGTACTTAACCGCGTCTGGCAAGGGCATAACAGGGTACTAATCACCGCTTTTGTTTTATCCCTGCCAAACCCAAAAGTGATGGATTTTACTATTACAGGGTAAAATAAACTGCAGGTCTTTTAATTCTTCCGAACACTTAATTGTCTGTAATTCAATAGTATACCTGTTCGCCCCCGAACACCCGAACACGTCTGCACAAAACCGAACACCACATAAGTATTAAATTCCGTATCTTTGTGACATGGATATTCTCCCTATCGCCCTCCAGGCGTACTTAGATGACCATTGCGATCCGGAGCCGGAAGCTTTGCAGCAACTGAACCGCGAAACGCATTTAAAGGTGCTGCGCCCGCACATGCTGTCGGGCCATTACCAGGGCCGGTTGCTGAGCTTTCTGAGCAAAATGGTGGCACCCAAATGCATCCTGGAAATTGGTACGTTCACCGGCTACTCGGCTATTTGCCTGGCCGAAGGATTGGCTGAGGGAGGCATCCTCCACACCATCGAAGTGAATCGCGAAATGGAGGATATCATCAATTCACACTTTAAACTAACAAATGTTGAAAATAAAATAAAGCTGCATTTTGGGCAGGCAGAGGCCATTATTGCTGATTTACAGGCTGATATTTTCGATATGGTGTTTATTGATGCGGATAAAAAAAATAATTTTACTTACTTTCAATTGGTTTTTGACAAAGTCAGATCCGGAGGATTAATAATAATTGATAACGTTTTGTGGAAAGGAAAGGTGTACGGCACCGAAAAAGATGCCGATACCGAGAATATCCGCAAACTAAATGACCACATAGCTGTTGATAGCAGGATAGAAAAACTGATCCTGCCTGTACGCGACGGCTTACTGGTTATCAGAAAAAAATAAATTATGAAGAAAACCCTACTGATTACCGCCCTGTTGATTTCAACAATTGCTGCTTCAGCACAAAAAAACACTTCACAATCTTATATCGAGAAGTTCAAAGATGATGCCATTCGTATTATGCACGAAACCGGTATCCCGGCAAGCATCGTTTTAGGTGTAGCCATGCATGAATCCGGCTGTGGCAACAGCACCATAGCCCAAAGCCTTAACAATCAGTTTGGAGTAAAAGGCGGCGGCAGTGTAGTTTTTATTAAACACAATAAAAAAGTACGCTCATCCTATAAAAAATATGATTCGGTTTTAGATTCATTCCAGGATTTTGCCCGCATCATGACCGAGCGCAAGCAATTCAGCCACCTGGCCGATGCCCTTACCCATTATGACTACACCGGCTGGGCAAAAGGCATCCAGCGCAGCGGTTATGCCAGCAGCCGCAAATGGGCAGCACAGGTTTTAGGTATCATTAAAAAATACGACCTGAACGATTTGGACGAAAACCCTGCAACACAACCTAAAGAATTAGCAGAAGCTAAACAATAAAATCTTATTTTGGCATTTTAATAAATACCTTGTATTAAGGTTTATCTGTATGCGAAAAATAAGTGCTGTATTTTTAATATCGGTTGTTTTTTTTAGTTCATGCTCGGCGCGCAAAACAACATCATCAAGAAACAAATCCAGGAATTCTATTTCCAATCGCGATGTTCGCCGCAATAACAGCAGCATCCAAAAGGCCAACGGCGCATCTGCGGCGGGTTATAAATCCCTGTCGAGTTTAGATTATATTGATCGTTTTAAGGCCATTGCCATACAGGAAATGAACCAGTATGGCATCCCCGCCAGCATTACCCTGGCACAGGGTCTGTTTGAATCGGGCGCCGGCAATAGCGAGCTGGCCCGTTTTGCCAACAACCACTTTGGTATAAAATGCACTGCCGACTGGATGGGCAAAAGCTATTATAAAGATGATGACCAGGTTAACGATTGTTTCAGGGTTTATGATAATCCCGAAGACTCGTTTCGCGACCACTCCACATTTTTAAAGCGAAAAAATTACGCCAAACTATTTGAGCTGGATAAAAACGACTATGAAGGATGGGCCCGGGGCCTGAAGGCAGCCGGTTACGCTACCAACCCCAAATACCCCGAATTACTAATTAACCTTATTGTAAAATATAACCTTGACCAGTACGACCGTGCCGAAGGCGAGGCAGCCAAAATAAAGCGCGAAGATCGTGTACTATCGCAAATTAATGACAGCATTGGCAAACCCAACACCGATACCCTGACCAAAACCAAGCCCGACGATAAGATATACACCGTAAAACAGGGCGATACACTATACAACATATCCAAACGTTTTGGTATAACTGTTGATGAACTAAAAGCGTTAAACAGTATACCAGATAATAATATACACATTGGGCAAAAACTGGTAGTTGTTAAGTAGGGGAGCCCCCTCCAAATCTCCCCCGGAAAGGGAGACTTTTACCTACTTCATATTTTTTTAAGTCCTCCCTTCCGGGGAGGATTTAGGAGGGGCTAAAAGTTAATTGTTGTTAAAAACATGGCTAATTAAAGCCTAAGTTTTATTTTTGGCGCCACAATGAAATTATGGTTGTTCCTGTTTTTCTGCACGTTATCTGTACGGCTTTTTGCGCAGCAAAAGCAGGTAGAGGGTATTGTGTTTGATAAAGACAGTAAAGACCGCATTGCCAAGGTAAACATTGTTAATACCACCACGGGCAAATCTTTTTACAACAACCTTAAGGGCGAATTTACAATAGATGCACAACCCGGCGATTTGTTGATATTTATGAAGCCCGATCATTACAGCGATACCCTTAAGGTTCAAAATAATAACGCGATGGCCGTTTATATGAAGCGGTCGGCAATTATGCTTAGGGAAGTATATATACGTGATACCGCGCTTACGCCCGAGAAGCAATTTGCGGCCACTAAGCGCGATTTTACTAAAATTTACGGATCGGAATATAGTCAAAGCCTTTTGTCCGTTGCGCCGGGCCTGGGGGCAGGCATAGGTATTGATGCTTTGTACAATGCCTTTAGCCGCAGCGGCCGCAACGCCGCCAAGCTGCGCGCAACCATCGAAGAAGATTATCACCAGCGCGAGATTGACTTCCGCTTTAATCGCGCGTTTGTGGCCAGTGTAACCCGCCTTAAAGACCAACAGCTTACCGATTTTATGCAGCGTTACCGCCCCGGCTACTTCCTGGTAAAAACCGCTACCGATTATGAGTTTATAACCACCATAAAAACCAACTTACGCCGCTTTTTGCGCTCATCGCGCAAATCGTACGGTTTGGCGCCATTGGTTACGCCCGAAGTAACTAATAAAGAAACCGGTAAAGGCGAGTGAAATAGTTAAACTTTTTTAAATTTAATCACATTGTCCTGCTCCCATACGCAAAGCATGGTATTGTTATTCAACAGGATAGTTTTCAGAAAGCTGCCTTTTCCTACCATAGTTACTTCTTTACGATTGGGCGATGCAACTTTCAGCGTATCGTTGTTTTGAAATGATATCATGGTTTTAGCCCCGGCGGCAGCAATGCTGCAGTTTCGCCCTTTGCCAATGAGCGTTTCTGAGGCACCCGGCTGAGCATAAAAAATATCGCCCTTGCGTTGCCAGGCGGTTTGGACGTTATTGCTGCTGTTGATAACAATGCCGCCGCCATCCATGGGGCAGCCGTTTAGCGGCCAGGTACCGGTACCCATTTTCTGCGCGGGTTGAAACACGTTGCCACCATCTGCCGACCGGGTAACATAAAGGTCTCTTGATCCGCCGAGCCAGTTTCTGAACATGATGGCTACTTCCCGGCCCTGCACGGCTATGTTGGGTTTACAGCATTCGCACACATGGCCATCGGGCGATTGGTAGGCCAATATATTTTTTGACCACGCAGTAGTTTTGGCCATTAGTTTTGAAAAATAAACCTGGTTGTGCTGCCCTAAGCGGATATCCAGCCAAACCGCATAAAAATTATTGTTCTTATCCGCCGTTAGGCCCATCAGCCCTTCGGGTGCCGATTGGTTAATATCATTTATTACACCCATCGTTTCCCATTTTGAAGAGGAGTGTTTTAACCGGAACCAATGAATATTACCCGATTTATCCATTGCAGTTATTACCGAGTAATTATCCGAACTGGCCAGCTGCGGGCCTCTCGACATGCCCAAATGCATGTTAGCCACACGGCCTACCAGTACCGGTTTTGAAAACGATACGCCCTGGTTGGCGGATGTTGCACAAAAAATATTATCCTTATCCCCATATACCACCCGGATAGTGCCTTTATTGTCGGCGCTAACCTGTGGCTGGCTTCCCGTTGATATAGTTCCTTCTGCCGCAAGGGCTTTAATGGCAGGTACTAATAATATAATCCCGAGGAGGATAGATAGCAATGCTTTTTTCATAGTTAGCGTTTAAATGCGTACGGTTTAAATTCGCGGTTTACAACTGTTTTTTACAACGTGATAACATGTCAAATATATCCAAATGATTGGACATATATAATTTGCTTATATTGTGGTCATTTACCATCACCATGAAAACAAATACCTGTTTTATCGCCCTGATGTTTTTGGGTGCCCGGCTGCTATCAGCCCAAACAAACCAGCAAAAAATAAATGCGGCTATTAAAGGCAATCAGCAGGAAATTTTTGGCGAATACCTGGACTTTGTAGCTATCCCCAACGAAACAGTTGATTCGGCTAATATCCGCCTCAACGCGGCATTTGTTAAAAATATGCTGGAGAACCGTGGCGTTAAAGCCGAACTGCTTACCATTGCCAACGGTAACCCAGCCGTTTTTGGCGAAGTAAAAGTGCCGGGTGCAACCAAAACCATCGCTTATTACGCCCATTACGACGGTCAGCCGATAAACCCTAAACAGTGGGCGCCCGGTTTAAAACCATTTGACCCCGTTTTTATTACCGCTCCAATTGAGCAGGGCGGCCATATTGTTAACTATAAACGCGGCGATGCCGTCGATACCAGCTGGCGCCTGAGTGGCCGTGGCAGCGCCGATGATAAGGCTGGTGTAATGTGTATTATCAACGCTTATGACGCACTGGTGAAAAGCAAAATAAAACCGGGATGCAATATCAAATTCTTTTTTGAGGGCGAAGAAGAAAAAGGCTCGCCACAACTTGCGGCGATCTTTAAAAAGTATAAAGCTAAGCTTACATCCGATCTTTGGATTATTTGCGATGGGTCAAGGCACCCATCGGGCAAAAATATAGTAGTGTTTGGTGTAAGGGGCGATGTTAATATGTGGCTTACCATTTATGGCCCCAAACGGCCATTGCATAGCGGCAATTTTGGTAACTGGGCACCAAACCCAGGCCTGGCCATGGCCAAATTACTGGCAGGGATGAAAGATGATGACGACCGGGTAACCATTAAAGGCTTTTATGACGATGTAACCCCGCTGAGCCAGGACGAAAAAGACGCATTGGCCAAAGTACCGCCGGTTGAGCCGGGTTTAAAAAAAGAGCTTGGTATTGCCCGCCCCGAAGGCGGAACACGCCCGCTGGTGAATGCATTTATGCTGCCCACGCTTAATATCAACGGCATGGCAAGTGGCAATGTTGGCAAACAGGCATCAAATGTAATCCCGGTGAAAGCCGAAGCCGTGCTCGACCTGCGCCTGGTGCCCGGCAATGATATGGACAGGCAAATTCAAAAAGTAACAGACCATATACGCGCCCAGGGCTATTATGTTGTAGACAAAGAACCGACAGACCAGGAAAGGATTACCTACCCTAAGATCATTAAAATAACCCACGATGCCGGTTATAATGCGCAACGTACTCCGCTTGATTTGCCCATAGCGCAAGCTGTTGTAAAGGCCGTTCAGGGTACAGTTGATTACCCGGTGGTGCTTTCGCCGAGTTCGGGCGGCAGCCTGCCCCTGTTTGTTTTTGAACAGGAATTAGGAGCAAAGGTTATCACGGTGCCATTAGTTAATTACGATAACAACCAGCACGCCGAAAATGAAAACGTAAGGGTGAGCTACCTTTGGCAAGGCATAGCAACTATGGCCGCGGTAATGCAGATGAAATAGCAGGTATGACGAAGATACTTCATTGCTGATTGCAACCATGCTCCAATTAAACGACATACCTATTTTTCCTCTCAAAAAATATTTTAATTCCTTGCCAATTTAAATTTTAATGCATAACTTTGAAAAACAAAGTGCTTTTAATGAAAGATCAAGATATTCATGCAGAATTAAGCTCTATCCGGGACCTGATGGAGCGGTCGGCCAAATTTATTTCGCTGAGCGGCCTGTCGGGCGTAATGGCCGGTATTTATGCTATTATAGGTGCATTTTTAGGCTGGGAAATATTAACACATGAAAGTGCCGGGCTTTTGCGTAACGATTTTGCAGTAATTATCCAGTTATGCATAGTGGCATTTGGGGTTCTCGTCCTTTCTATTGGTACCGGCGTTTGGCTTTCTATACGTAAGGCAAAAAAACTTGGGCAGCCATTTTGGAATACAGGCAGCCAGCGCCTGCTTATTCATATGGCTATACCTTTGGTAAGCGGTGGCTTGTTCACGTTTATTTTAATTTATCGTGGTTATTATGGCATTGTTGCGCCGGCTACACTTGTTTTTTATGGGTTGGCGCTGGTGGCGGGCAGTCATTACACCTATTCTGGTGTAAAAGGCTTGGGGATATTGGAGATTTTATTAGGTTTGCTGTGTGCATTGATGCCTGGCTACGGTTTAATTTTCTGGACGGTAGGTTTTGGTTTACTCCACATTATTTACGGTACAGTAATGCATTTTAAATACGATAAGTGAAGATCTCGTTAGAACAATTTGATAAAGCTTTTGAAAACCGGATACGTCTGCAAATTATGAGCGTACTGGTTGCCAATGAAAGTTATGATTTTAATGCGCTTAAGGAGCTGCTCAACCTTACCGACGGCAACCTGGCATCGCACCTGAAAGCGCTGGAAAAGGAAGAATACATCCAGGTGCAAAAAAGTTTCATAGGTCGCAAGCCCAATACCAAATACCTGGCATCCGAGAAAGGCCGTGCAGCATTCAGGCTGCACCTGCTTGCCCTCGAAAATTTAATAAAGCAGCAAAAGCTGTAATTTTTTTATCAACTCACTTTGTATTTCAAAGTTCTTTTAAATTAACAAAAATGAAAATCCTTAAAGCAATTTTATCCGAAGATAGGGTGATTAAAACCGGGCTGATGCTGATACTGGCCTCGGCAGCCTTGTTTGGTATTACCGAAACCAGCTTGTTTGAACTGAATGATGGTACTGCCTTTGGCGCCTTTTTTATCAACTATGTATTTTCTGTAACCTATTTTTTTGTTGTAGTGTTTAAACGGCCAAAGCGGCTGGCCTACTGGGTGCTGCTTTTTATGCTTTGGTTTATTAGCGCGTTTGCTTTAAACCGCAGCATGAATGTGTTTGATATTTCGGTGCCCTGGCTTTGTGTGGTTATTTGCCTATCGTGCATAGCTTTAATAATGGCCTTGTTTATGGAACAGCTGACTAACGATGTTAAGCACCTGGTAATGTTTTTGCTGGGAGCGGCCTTTTTACTGTTTGTTTATTACAGCCTTTACCTTACCTCCATGTATATTATTGGCCTTATAGCCTCTATAGCCATCGGCATCTCGTTGCATGTTTTTGCGCCGGTAGCATTGGCTGTGGTTACTTTTATCGTCATTAAACGGAATGTGGCGGGCAGCCAGTCGTTAAAAATGGCGCTTGCTGCGGGGGGGGGTGTTCCGGTTTTAGTTATTGCCCTGTTTATATGGCAATGGCACAGCATCAACAAACAGGTTAACCTGGCCGTTAATCACAACACTTTGGCCGAAGGTAAATTGCCGTCGTGGGTGGTTATCAGTCAAAATATTCCTAAAAACAGCATTGCTGAGCGCATTATTAAAGCCAACCTGGTTTACAAAACCGTAAGCCTGCAGGAAAACTGGTTATGGAATACCAATTTTCATAATGCATCTTTCGACGAGCCTTTAAAGCACGATCCTCTTGTGGTATTGGCCAGTCTGTTTTGCGGCCAAACCAATTTAGAGGAACACGAACGCATCAAAATACTGGAGGCCATGTATGATGCCCGGCACAAGGCGCAGGACAGGTTATGGAGCGGCGGTAAACTGAAAACCGCATCGGTAGTAACCAACGTTAAAATATTGCCCGAATACCGGCTGGCTTATACCGAAAAAACTTTGTTTATAAAAAGCAGTGAGGCCAGCCCCTGGTGGCCCAGCAAAGAGGCCATTTATACATTTCACCTGCCCGCGGGTTCGGTTGTGAGTTCGTTATCATTATGGATAGATGGCAAGGAGGCAAAGTCGCGGTTAACTACCAAGGCCAGGGCCGATTCGACTTATAAAACGGTGGTTGGGGTGGAGCGGCGCGATCCATCGGTAATTCACTGGCAGGAAGGCAACACCGTGAGTGTACGGGTTTTTCCGGTTACCCCAACCGAGGCCCGGAAGTTCAGGATAGGCGTTACCAGTCCGCTCAGGCAGCAAGGTACTCAACTGGTTTACGAAAGTATTTATTTTGACGGGCCGCCAACTACCGGTGCCGATGAGACCATACAGCTTGCCTTTTCAAAAAAGCCACCGCTGCTCAGCCTGCCCGGATTTGAGGAATTGACAGAAGGTGTTTTTACTGCCGACAGAAAATACCGGGCCGATGACGAGATTGTTTTTGCAGCACCACCGCTGGCCAATGCGCAATTTACCTTCGCGGGGGCAGGGTACAAGCTGGAAAATTATAAGCCACAATACGCCGCTTTCGACCCGGCAGCGGTGTACCTTGATTTGAACAGATCCTGGAATATAACCGACTTTGATAGCGTATGGCAGGCCATCAAAACAAAAAAGGTTTATTACTATGATGGGGAACTAAAAGAATTGACGGAAGAAAACAAGGCCGAAGTATTTGCCAGGGCGCAGAAACTGAATTTTAGCCTGTTCCCCGTTAACGAGGTTAAAGATGCCGAAAAGGCCTTGATAATTACCAAATGCCCGGATATAGCACCTAACCTGGGTGATCTGGACGATTCGGAATTTCAGCGGCGGCTTACCGCTTACCTGGCAACCGCAAAACCTGTACGGATGTTCAATATCGGCACCAAAATAACCCCTTACCTGAAAGCTTTAAAAGAGATGCGGGTGTTTGTTTATGATAGTGGTGAGTTACCAGCCATGTTAGATAAACTTAACCAGCACCGGTTTATTCAATCGCAGGAAGATGCCGGGCATGTGGTGCTGGATCAATCGGGCCTTATCATCAGTCAAACTACCGATACCCTGAAAAGTAATGCCCCCGATCATTTGTTGCGTCTGTTCGCCTATAACGATATTATGAAAAAGGTTGGTCCGCATTATTTTGATAAAACTTACGTGCAGCCGGATATCATCAGGGAGGCCGAACAGGCCTACATTGCCTCGCCGGTATCCAGCCTCATCGTGCTGGAAACACAGGCAGATTATGAGCGCTTCGGGATCGATGAAAATAAGGATAGCCTTAAAAATGCCTCCATGAAATCATCAGGCGCGGTACCCGAACCGGGCGAGTGGCTGTTGGTGCTGATAGCACTTGCGGTAATTAACTTTTTAGTATACCGTGCCAAATATGCTAAGCAGGATATTTAAGGCGCCCTTTACGGGTTGTGCTTGGGGTAGCAGCCGCTTGCTGATAAACGGCTGCTGCCTGGTGTATCTCGTTATCGCTATTAAATTGCTTTCCATTTATTTTTTGTGGAATGCCGACCTGTTAATGGGGATAGCGCTTGCCCCTTATATATGCCGCGTAAAGCATGGAGAACACTCTATGCGGTACTTTTTGCCCTCGGTGATATTTGGTGTTATCGCGCTTATTTTCCCGGTTAAAACCACGCTGTTTGTAGCCCTGTTATTTGCCGTATTATTGTTTTTTGAGAATTTTAAAGGAAAGGTGAGCTTGGTCTTGTTTTTCCTGCTCTTGCTGGTTTCGCCGCTGTTTATATATATCAGCAATGCTATCAGCTTCCCCATCAGGATTTGGCTGAGCGAGGTGGTGGCGGGCATTTTAAGCATGGGGGGAATTGCCGCGCATGCATCGGGCAACATTATTGAGTTAAATGGCGCCGAGTTTTCTGTAGACCAGGCCTGCGCGGGTTTGCACATGCTGAGTATGTCGTTTATTATATGCCTGTTTATAATAGCCCATTGCCAGCGGCAAACAATTAAACGGCTTGGTTTTATTGAAATTGCGCTGCTGCTGGCGTTAACCTTTTTGCTGAATATTGTGGCCAACCTGTGCCGTATTATGCTGCTGGTATTGTTTAAAATACCAGCAGCAAGTGTTTTGCATGATGTAACCGGGGTTATTTGCCTGTTGGTGTATGTGATACTCCCCTTGTTGTGGCTGAGTAATTTTTACCTGAAAAGATCGGCAAAAATAGAGAAGCACCCGCGGCAGAAACAACTTGTACGGCTGGTGCCCGATGAGGTAAGATATCCCTTTATTCATTTACTATTTGCCGGGGTACTCATTGTTATCGCATGCAATTTAAAAAGCATGGATGAACTGAGCAATAAAGGGGCTGATGCGGTAACCCTGAGCGGCTACAAAAAGCAACTGCTGGAAAGCGGGGTTATCAAGTTTGATAAGCCCGGCCAACTGGTGTACCTAAAGCCCACACCCTTTTACGGCCCCGAACATAACCCCATGATTTGCTGGCAGGGCAGTGGCTACAATTTTACCCGCATCCGCAAGCAAGCCATAGCCGGGCGCGAGGTATATTCGGGTATCCTTGCCAAAGGGGCGGATAAGATCTACTCGGCCTGGTGGTTTGATAATGGCAGCCTTAAAACCGTTAGCCAGCTTGAATGGCGATGGACAGCAGCCCAGGGTAGCAAGCCATTTTACCTGGTGAATGTGAACGCCTCAAGCGAAGCCGGATTATTGAAGGCGGTTGCTGATTTGCCGGGTGTTAGATGATAGGCGGCCCAATAATTGCGGGTACCTACAGAGCCTGCATAAGGTATCAACAATTAAACCTGTCTTTTTGATCTTTGTTGTTCAAAACTAATTGTAAATAGAGGCTTTTTAACCGGTGTACAGGCAAGCGGATGAAGCCGGAGTTTTATTATCCCGTGGATGGGCTATATACCGC
Source organism: Mucilaginibacter sp. KACC 22773 (assembly GCF_028736215.1). Lineage (NCBI taxonomy): Bacteria > Pseudomonadati > Bacteroidota > Sphingobacteriia > Sphingobacteriales > Sphingobacteriaceae > Mucilaginibacter > Mucilaginibacter oryzagri. The sequence continues at coordinate 6,304,778 of NZ_CP117883.1, read as the reverse complement.
CAGAAACGGGCACGATGGTTAATTATTTATATAAAAACGTGACATTAATTAAAGCATTTGAGGCGCGGGAATTGCGATATTTATTCCATGGAATCAAAAATATTCTCGTATAAGGCCGATGGCATTGTATTGGAGCCTGTAAACGATCAACTGAAGTTGAGCCCAGTGTTTGATCGCAAGGAACTTGTTGAGAAGATAAAAGATATTTTAAAAGCAGATGGTTTTAAGCTTGATGAACGCAGCCTTCAGTTTAAAATTGAGGATGGGCAGCTTTTTATACAGGGCCTTGCCGGCAAGGAGCAGGAAGCCAGGTCTATCGGTTTCTTTGCAGGAAGTTAATGCCAGGGTACATGTTACTAGGAGCGGTGGTTTCTGGATACCGGTCTTTTTGCCGGCTCGTTGGGCTTTCCTTGTGCCAGGTGCACGTGCGCTTCGGCGTGTACTAATTTTAAACGAAGCCAGTTGGTAAGCCGGTGATGTAAGGGCACCAGCACCGCAGCAAGCGCTACAAGTATCGCTAACTCAAGCACAGGCAAATGGCTACTGATGCGTTGAACAAAGGGATGGATAAAAAGGGTGATAAACTCAAAAACAAGCAGCAGAGATAATACGCTCATAAATTCAATGACCCTACGGTGTGTACGGCCCTTACTAAGGAAAAGGAGCACCAAAAAGAAAACCGGGATAAATATGGCAATGCCTATTAATTGAAGATTGATGATCCTTTCTTCGGCTTCATGCCTTTTTTGTTCAGAAATCTCCTGCTGCCGCAATGCCTCGTTAAAGCTTAGTGTTTGTACCTGCTTAATTTTCTCGATGCTAAACATGCTATCCTTCGCGGCCATTGCCGTTTTTAAATAAAGCAATTCCAGGTGCTCGTTTGATGCCTGGTATATTTTTGTGAGTAAACTGCTTGCTGTAAATATTGCGATAGGATAATGGGCTTTTTGCGCCGCTTCTAACCCTTTTTTTGCATAAAACGCGCTTGAATCTGGCTGGTTTATATCATTATATAGGGCCGCCAGGCTGTTGTAAGTATCTGCCAGACTACCCTGATCATTGTTTTTCTCGGCATTGTTTAAGCTTAGCCGGTAGTATTCAATTGCAAGCGACCGGTGGTTCATTTTATAGTGAATATCGCCCAATATTGATAAGGTATTTGATAAAGAACCCTGATCGCCCAGGTTTTGCTGCAGCGCATAGGCCTGCATCTCGTACCCCAGGGCAAGGTTCACTTTATTCAATTTAATATAGCTGTTGCCTATATTAGATAATATGGTGCTTAAAAATTTGTTGTTATGTGTTGATTCGGCAATGGCTTTTGCCTTAAAGTGATAGGTAAGGGCTTTCTCATCATCATTTTGATCGGAATAGATAATGCCGATGTTATTGAGGCAGGCCAGCTCGCCCGGCTGATCTTTTTTTTCTTCCCTTATTTTTAAAGCGCCCAATAACAGTTCAAGTGCACGGTCATACCTGCCATTTTTCCATAACACAACGCCCATCCGGTTTAAGCTATTTGCTTCGCCCGTTTTATAATTGATGTTTTTTGCAATAGCAAGGGCCTGGCCGGCATATATTAAAGCACTATCAGCATTAGTTGCCTGCACCAATAAACTTTTTTTAACTAACCGCGCAATTTGGCTGGTGTCGTTTTTGCCGTTTTCTGCAGACAGCGTAAACGCTTTATTACTTTGATGTTGCCCGCAGGAAAAGGACATACCGGCTGTCAGTAAGCCTATCAGCGCAATTTTAACAACGGACTGTATTTGCATCACCTGGGGCTAACAAAAGCTCAATATTATTGTCGGTTCCTTGTTGAAACTTTAATCTTTCTGAAAACTTACTAAGCGGGCACAAAAGTACATTGCCTATCATATTATATGACGGGTATTGAATTTGCAGCCCGCAGGGAAAATTTCAACCTAACCTATCGGGGTGTTTTTGCCACCAAACAACGAAGTAAAGCCAAGCTGCTCTCCCTCGCTTTCTTCATCCTTTTTTAGGCCGTCGGGCAAATCGTTATCAAACGAGTTGCCTGTAAATTCGCTTTCAGGCAAGGCGCTGTCAGCATCGTCGTTCAGCTCATCAGGATCATTTTGATTAAATAAATTCATGGCTGTTTTTTTTATGATTTAAACGTTGTCTTATACTTTTAATGAAGCACGCATACGCCATTGCGAGTTACGAAGCAATCCCGAACTATTTGGAACTTAGCATATCGGGGATTGTTTAATACTTCGCAATGGCGGTCTGTTTTTATTTTTTTAGACAACTTTTAAAAATCGGTTAACCTGTTTTTATTTAAAAATACCCCTAAAGTGTCTGATGTGCAAGTTTTTACTGTTTTTGCACACATAATGTAAAGCACTTTACACTATGTGTGCAATTTGGGTTCTCTGCGTTGAAAATAACGACTGTGGTTCTTTGTTTTTTAGTCAGGCATTCATTTTATTTTAACGGTTCATCGGTTATTTTATCCTTGACGCGTTTAAATAACAGCTCACTCTGCCTATCGTCTGTCTCGTTATCAGTGTTAAACCAGTCGGTTATGGTATTTACAAAAAATGCATCTTCGGGATGGCTTTTTACCAGGCTATCAAGTGCTAAAAGCTCATCGGCGGTTGCTTCGCCGATGAGCTTTTTGATGGTAAGGTTTAGGAGGTGTTTTTGGTGCACTGGGTAAATCGTTGGCCGGTTATTAAAAATCCTTCGAATTATCGCCCATTAAACGGTCTATCAGTTTGTTGTAGGGGTCGATGCCTGCGTTTACGGGTTTGCCTTTTACAATCATGGTTATGGTGTGCTTACCGGCGGTAAGCTTGTGCCGTTTTAGGTAGAGCGGGTTCACTATCAACCTGCCTTCTTTGTTGGTAGTATTGGCCCCAAACACGCCGATATCTATATAATCGTTCATGTTTTTGGCCTCGATATCATTGCCTTTGCTATCAATCCAAACTTTACCTGCGTTTACGGTTAGGGTAACCTTATATTCGTTTTTGTTGCCGGTTGGCGCCGATTTTAAATCGATCAGTTTATTATCGTAAAGCGTGATTTTTTGCCAGGTATCGGTTAAGTAATATTGTAACGAATCGGGCACATGCTTTTGCAGGTAGCGGTACAAATCGGTACTGCCGGCGTAAGGTGGCTTGCTTTTAAAAGCATAGGCGTTTTTAAATTCGCGCAGTGCATTGTTCAGGCTGTCTTCGCCCATCAAATCTTTTAGGGTGTACAATACCAGGCCGGCCTTGCCGCCCCATAAAAACCACTTGTCGGCCTTTATCAGGGGATGTTCCTTATCTTCCATCCGGTGCCTGATAAAGGTGTAAAAGTTCACCTGGTCATACAATATCCATTTCATATTGTCTTTACCATACTTTTGCTCGGCCATAAGCAAGGCGCTATAACTGGCAAGGCCTTCGGGTATTACCAATGAGCCTACAGTTGCGTTTGGCGCAACCTGGTAGCGCCACCATTGTTGTGCCAGCTGGCGGCTGGTGTTAAAATATACAAAATCAAACTGGTTGGGGTTTTCAAAATTGGCGTTCCAGGCATATCGCTCGGCATAAGTATCAAGCGTACTTAATGAGGCATCATGCGGGCCAAAATCACTTGTTTCGGCCAGGCGGATATCATTGAAAGGGTAGGGGCCAAATGCCTTTGAAAAATAATGCAATCCATCTTTATAAGCCGCCATTATGCGGTTGATATTGGTATTATGCGCCGGGTGGTAGTAAATATCAACATTAACCTTATGGTTAAGCTGTACGCTATCATGCCGGTTTGCATACCTTGCCGACAGGATAGCCAGCGGGGCATAAAAATTATTACCGGTGTAGTGGTAATAGTTGCGGCCATTTTGCTGCCAGTGTTTTTGCAGGTTGCCGGGGGCTATGGCGGTTTGATTGGCCGATGTGCTTACCGTAATATCAAGGTTTAGCAAACCGGAAGCTTTGCCCGATTTAAGGGTACTGATGCCTACCGGGTCGTTTTGCGCTATTTCTTCCTCTTGCTTCTCGGGCAGCCCATTTTTTTTGCGCACGTAGTTGCTGTTTTCCTCGTCGTCATCATCATAGCCCATGCCGGGCAGGCCGCCGTTAAAAAATGTACCGTTATGCAGCAGGTTTTTGGCATACAAACCATTTTCGAAGCCTTTATGTGCGATGCATGAATTAACCTCGAACACCACCGAATCGCCCGGGGCCAAAGGCTTTTCAAACTGGTATAACCTAAAGTCGGCCGTATCCTGTTTTGGCCTGAACCAATTGAACATACCCCGTTTGTATAGCAGCGGATAGGTAAAGGGCACCGGCTTGCCGCCAATTTTTATACTATAACCGGTAACGTCATCACCATCTAACAATAGTCTTTCAATTGGTTTATCAGTAGGGTTAAAAACAGTTACAAAGGCTTTTACAATTTCCTGCTGCTTATCAGGATAAATATCTGCAAATAGCTTTATCCCTGTAACCTTTGGTAGTGGCAGGTCGGCGTATTTTTTTAAAGATTTTTCGTAAATAATAGTCCTGTCTTCGTTTTCGCCCTGGGTTAAAAAGTTGTTCAGGTAGCTAATGTTGTAGTAATTGTAAGCGCCTACAGCCAAAAAAGCTATGCCAACAGCCACGGTAAAAAGTTTTGTTTTGGTATCAAACCGTTGGCCCACCAGTTGCAGCCGCTCTTTAAATGAGCTGGTAACGCCACGGAAATAAAACAAAGCGGCTATAATAATAAGCAGCCCGCCACATAACAGCCAGTACAGGTTAAACCAGTAAACAGGCGCCTGCATGTGGCCTATGCCATCCATATCTGATATGCCATACCACGGGGTATAGGAGTAAATGAGCAGGTTGTAATTGAATATCCCGGTTGTATTTAAAAAGAAAACCAGCACCCAAATAGCTACCCCAACACCATGCGCCACAAACTTATTATTGATAACAACGTGTACCACATAAGCAAAAATCACCATCTCCAGGAAACGCGGCATAATTACCGTAAACACATACATTAAAAAGAACGACAGGTTATATTGATGGAAGCCTTTTATGGTTTGTACAACTAAGCCCGTTACCAGCGGTACCAACGATAAGCCGAAACCCAGTACCAGCAAAGCCAGGAGTTTTGAACCATTAAGCACCCAGTTTGGCGGCGGTAAGGAATCGTTAATGAATGCATAACGCGTAATTTTGTCGCGGTGCAGGGTTTCGCCGGTGTAAAATATGATGATGAAGAAGATGAAAAAGGGGAAGACATCGTTAAATATGGCCATTAAAATTACGGTGCGCGGGAAATAGGCAACCCCATAATCATTCATGCCCAGCCAGAATACAAAACCCAGGAAGCCCATTCCGGCCAGTAAAATTATCCAGAAATAATTATCGCGGATGATGTTGGTGAGTTCTACCCGCGCAAGGTTAAATAAGGTTTTACGGTTGTAGGAGCCGGTAAAACTGATATCGGCCTTTAATACTAATGCCCGTTTTGTCTTTGAAACCACATCATCAATTGCCGCCTTATCGCGCTTGCCGCTAAAAAACCTTTCGAAGCTGAATTGTATGTAGGTAAATATCAAAATAGCAAGGCCAACGCCTGTCCATATCAACCTGTTGGCCAAAAAAGCGCCGGTAACCGGGAACAGCATTGTGTTTTTATCAGCCGATGTGGTAATGGCCGACATAAAGCGCACGGCGCTAATACCAAAGGGATCGGCATTGATAATTACTGTGGCATTACTGGTATTTTGCAGAAAGAAAACAGAAATAAAATAACCCAAAAACAGCAGGATGCCACCGGTGTAAATCACCTTTACATTCCGCGTAAGCGCCACCAGGCCAAAAAATAACGACGAGGTAAAAAACAGGTTGGGCAGGGCCATCACCAAAAAAGGATGCAGGTAATAGATCAGCTTATTAGGGCCGTATTCTTTAGGGTCTTTCCAGCCCATGGCCGGGCCAAGTTTTGTACCAATGTAAGCCCCGATAATTATGGCGCTGGCTATAAAAAGCATAAACACAAAGCTGCCCAGGTATCTGCCCCAAAAATAACCTGCTTTGGTAATGGGGTAGGTGAGATAATAATCTTTAGTGTTGTTTTCAATATCCCGGTAAAGCGGCTCGCCCATGATTGATGAGCTTACCAGCATCATAAACATGGTAATACCCGCGCACCATAATGCCAAAACAAAAGGCGCGTTGATGTGCTCCTTATCGCCCATGGGTAACGATCCGGTAGCAAATGTCGTGATGGTAAATGCAAGAATGGCGGCAAAATAAAGATAAACCGCGGGCCTTCTGAGGCGGTTTTGCACCTCGAAAATGAATATTTTCCGAAACATAATATTTTGTTTTTAAGCGGGTTAAATGGTATTTACATCTACGCGGGTGGCAATATTGCTAAAGTACACATCCTCCAGATTTGGGATTGCGGCGATAAAGCCGTTGCCCGGTTCAGTATCCTGTATAATGCGAATGTGCAGCTGCCCCGTTTTCAATTGGGTAGAGATGACCGAAAAATCATCTTTGTAAAAATCAAGATCGGCCTTGTCGATCGCTTTGCTGTAAATTTTGCCTTCCAGTTCGGTTACGGCCGCATCGGGCTGGCCGGCGTATAATACTTCGCCCTGGCAAATAATAGCAAAGTTGGCGCAAAGGGTACTCACGTCCTCTACAATATGGGTGCTTAAAATTACAATAGTATTCTCGCCCAGCTGGCTCAGCAGGTTGTAAAAGCGGTTGCGCTCGGCAGGGTCGAGCCCGGCGGTAGGTTCATCAACAATAATGAGTTTGGGGTTGCCTATTAGGGCCTGGGCAATACCAAAGCGCTGTTTCATCCCGCCCGAGAAGGTGCCCAGGTGTTTTTTGCGGTCTTTAGATAGGTTCACATTTTCGAGCAGGCTGCCCACCAGTTTTTTGCGCTCGGCGGCATTACCTATGCCTTTAAGCTGGGCAATGTGGTCAAGCATGCGCTCGGCAGATATTTTAGGGTATACGCCAAACTCCTGTGGCAGGTAACCAAGCAGCTGCCTTACCTGGGTTTTGTTTTTAAGTACATCCAGGTCATCTAAAAAAACGCTGCCTTTATCGGCTTCCTGCAAGGTTGCAATGGTGCGCATCAGCGATGATTTACCGGCGCCGTTTGGGCCCAATAAACCAAACATACCGTTATTCAAAGTGAGGGATACATCCTTTAATGCATGTACCCCGTTGGCGTAAGTTTTTGAAAGGGAATTGATTTGTAATTTCATAAGTTACTATTGTTTAAGGTGGATATAGGGTAGCAGGCTGTTTTTGGCAGCCCCGTTTATAATGAGGCGGGTACTATCGCCGGGGCGATAATCCAACTGGTTTATTTTAGCTTCGTTAAGGTTTAGGGTGCTTTTGTTGAGTAGCTGTAGTTTGGCTACATTAAAGCGGTTGTTTTTTAAAATAGTAATGTGCGAACCGCTGAAAGGGCTTAGCCCAACGGTAGCGTTTAACAAGCCGATGTTATTATTGGCCAGTACAACCTGGCTGCCATAGTCCTGGCTTATGATTAAGCTATCCTGTTTAAAGCCATCAATCATTATTTTACCATAATTCCAGTTGTCGTTTGTAGTAGTATCAATAACGCGCTGTTTATTGATAACAATGAAGGCATTAGCGGTTAAGCTTGAAAGGCTGGGGCACGATATGATGATGCGGTAATTTTCATCATTATAAAACCGGTTGGTGTTGTATTTGATGTTCATTTGCAACAGCCTGCCCTTTTGGGTAAATTGTACGTAATCAAGTATGTTGGGATCGGCTTTTACACCAAAGGAACCTTGTACTACCTCGACACTGGCTTTATGCGCGGCATTTATTTCCAGGGCATCAAAATCCTTGTATGGCAGCGGGGTAAAGTGCGAATAATAGTTTTTGTACCGGCCGGTTAAAAATTCTTTTTTCAGCAACAGGTCGTATCCCCCGATGCATAGCACCAGGAATACTAAAGCGGCTATAAATATTTTTGTACTCGTTTTCATTTGTTTTCGTCTGCTTTAGGCTGGGTTAAGCCGGCCGTGTATTCCTTGTACATGTTCTCCAGGTCTTTGATGTCGATGTCTAACAGGTATATATTCCTGAAAAAATCGGGCAATTGTTGCTGAATAAAACGCTGTTTGCGATAGGCCTTCACCTTTTGCGGCCCATCCGGTGCCACGAACAAGCCCAGCCCGCGTTTATTGATCACTACCTCCTGCGATTGCAAAAACTCGTACGCCCGGATAACTGTGTTTGGGTTTACTTCGAGCTCAACTGCCATATCGCGCGTGGAAGGGATCTTTTCTTCAGGCAGCCATTTGCCTAATAATATATTTTCGCTCACATAAGCTGCTATCTGCAGGTATATGGCATCCTTATCTTTAAATTCCATAATGCATTACGCCTGTTTTTCCTTAAGACGAAAGTAGGCAGCCGTCCATAAAATAAATGCCACAATGATATATACCAATTGGCCCGTCCAAACAAAATCTTCGGGGTTTACGGCAAAGTACTTCCCTTTTTCCATAAAACCTACCGATGTAAATGGCACTACCTGGATAATATCGCGATGTATCATATAATGCATAGCTACGTTGTTAAGGGTGATGAGTATGGCTATCACGATAAAAAAAATCAGCGCGGTTTTAACAAAATGAAGTTTTTTGAAGCAGATAGCCCCCAAAAAGGCGATAGAATGAAACAGCGAATACAAAATAAGGATGATGAACAACACGTTACCACCAAAACCAAGTATGCGGTAAAAAAGGCTGAATATTTCAAGCGGCGGCCCTGGAAAATGTTTAGCATGTAATAAAAATAGCATTACCAGGTAAAAACAGCCTATTGATACCACCAAAAATACTACGAACGAGTATAGCCAGGCCACCAGGTATTTTTCAAAATGGGTACTTGGCAGGGTTAATGCGCCCAGCGCTTTTTTATCGTCGCCTAGGTCAGTAAATATGGTGCTGGTAAATATGGTGCCGGTGAACAGTATAACCCAGCCCAATAGCAAAAGCTGCAGCGGTAGCTCCATGCGCACATCCATCAAAAATACCAGGAAGCTGCCACCCAGCAACAGCACGCAGGTAAGCACCGTTATTGACATCAGGTAGCTTTTATAATGCTCGGTTGTATGTTTATAAAACAGCCGGCCAAAGCGTTTCAGGTTAAATATCTCGTTCATCTGCTGTAGCTTTTAGTGTTTGTAAAACAAGATGGTTGCCGGTTGTAATGGCGTTAAACAGCAGTTCAAGATCAACTTTACTATACTCGCCGGTGCTGTTTTGAATAATAACGTTTTTGCCGCGCTGGCCTTTTTCTTCATACAGCACCGGCAAGCCTTCGGTATCGGCATAGCTGCCAAAGGTTATTTTTTCGGCTACTTCATCCATTGATTGATTAACCACTATTTCGCCTTTATGTAAAATGAGCAGAGTATCAATCAGGCTGTCAAGGTCGCGTACCTGGTGGGTAGATATTACAATGCACCTGTCTTCGGTTAATACCGACGCTATCAGCTTGCGGAACTGCACTTTGGACGGAATATCTAATCCGTTGGTAGGCTCATCCATGATCATCAAACCTGTATTGGTGGCAAGCCCGAAAGCGATCATGGCCTTTTTTTGCTGGCCGTAGCTTTGCTTATCCATTACGGCATCCATATCAACATCCAAAGCGGCCAGGTACCGGTAAAAATCGGCTTTGCTGAATTTGGGATAAAACACAGCGGTGCTTTTAACATACTGTGCGGGTGTAATATCGGGCACAAAAAGTTCTTCGGCCAAAAAGTAAACATCTTCCAAAACAGAAACCGGCCTGCCGAAAACATTTTTGTTGTTATAGTAACAGGCGCCCTTTGCCGGGTAGGTAAGGCCTACCATGTTTTTGAGCAGGGTTGATTTGCCTGCCCCGTTTTTGCCAAGCAGGCCGTAAATATGGCCTTTGCTCAAGGAAAGGTTTAGTCCGCTAAAAAGCGGCTTGTTTTTTTGGTACCCGAAATGCAGTTCTTTAATCTCTATCATAATAGGTGCTATAGTTAGATAGTGCACTACAAATGTACACAACTATATTTGAGAAATACAAGCCCTTAAAACAATTTTCGATAATATTTCCGGTAGAATATTTTCAATGTACAGCATTTGCCGAACTTTAATGCATCATTGTATTATTGAGAGATACGAAAGCTTGATTGTATATTTGTTTATGAAACTTACCACCCGATTCGCGCTTTTGTTTGTACTTCTTCACAACATTTCCTTTTTTGCTATCGCACAACAACCTCCACAGGTTGCAACGGTGGCACCTGGTGTAAAAAAACTCACATCGGGCCTGCCGGAAAAGTTTTCGCCTTACAGCTTTTGTAGTGAAAAACCCGTGGTAGCAGAGATGAGCAGATTGCCTGAAGCCAAACTGCCCTTCAATGTTAACGACATTAAGATCAATGTTTCTGATCGCGGGGCGGTTATAGAGATACCTTTAGACAATGAAGAACAGCTTTATGGATTCGGCCTGCAAATGGGGTCTTTCAATCAAAAAGGCCTTCGGAAAAAACCTATAGTAAATGATAACCCTTCACATGACCTGGGATATAGCCACGCCCCTATGCCATTTTATGTATCGAACAAAGGTTATGGCATCCTGGTGAATACTTCGCATTACACTACATTTTACTGCGGCAGCACCGCCAAAAATACGGGTGCGGTTCATGTAAATGATGGTAAAAGCGGTAACTCTGTTGAAGAGTTGTATAAAAATGATCGTCCAGCGTCGGGCTATGTGGCGGTAGATGTTCCGGGTGTGCAGGGCGTTGAGGTTTATATATTTGAAGGCCCAGACTTAATTAATGTTTTACAGCGTTATAATTTATTTTCGGGCGGCGGGGCCTTGCCGGCTATGTGGGGCCTTGGCGTTAAATACCGCGTAAAGGCCGACTTTAACCAGCAACAGGTAGGCAAGATGGCTTCTTATTTTAGGGATAACCAAATTCCGTGTGATGTACTTGGCCTGGAACCGAAATGGCAAACAACCGCCTATTCCTGCTCATACGTGTGGAATAAAGATTTTTTTCCTGATCATGACAAGTTCATAGATACTATGAAGACTAAAGGGTTTCACATCAACTTGTGGGAACATGCGTTCGTAAATCCTAAATCGCCGCTTTATGTACCCCTTAAAATTAAATCGGGAGATTACCTGGTTTGGAACGGCCTTGTACCGGATTTTGTTGACCCTTCGGCCGGTAAATTATTTGCCGACTATCATAAAGATACCTTTGTGCTCAAAGGTATCTCCGGTTTTAAAATGGATGAATGCGATAACTCCAACCTCACCACGGGGAATGCTACCTGGAGTTTTCCGGAACATAGTCGTTTTCCTTCAGGAATTAACGGCGAGCAAATGCACCAGGTTTTTGGTGTTGTTTACCAAAAAACAGTTTATAATATTTATAAAGAACTTAACATCCGAACTTTCCTGGATGTGCGGGCCTCTAATGCATTTGCTTCCTCTTATCCTGCGTCGCTTTACAGCGATACGTATGATCACCATGAATATATCCAGATGATCAGTAATTCCGGATTTTCAGGATTGATCTGGTCGCCCGAGGTCAGGGAATCCAAATCTGTTGCCGACCTGATGCGCCGCAGTCAAACAGCGGTACTATCGGCTCAAACACTATACAATTCCTGGTATCTGCAAAATCCGCCCTGGCTGCAAATCAACAGAGATAAAAACAATAAAAACGAGTTTATGGAGAACGCGAAAGCTGTAGAGGCCGATGTGCGTAAACTTCTTAATTTCAGGATGAGCCTGGTTCCTTATTTGTATAGCGCATTTGCCGATTACCATTCAAAGGGCATTCCGCCCTTCAGGGCCCTGGTTGTTGATTATCCAACTGACCCGAAAGTTTTCAATATCGATGATGAATATATGATAGGCCAGGGAATTTTGGCTGCTCCGCTTACCGAAAATAGCGATGAACGCAAAGTTTACCTTCCTGCAGGCAACTGGTACGATTTCAATACCCGTAAAAAATATCCGGGAGGACAAGAATATATCATAAAAACCAGTTATACCGAGCTGCCGATATTTGTGAAAGAGGGTACTATTTTGCCTCTGGCTAAGCCGGTAGAATACATAAACCCGGAAACCCGTTTCGAACTTACCTGCTATGTGTATGGCGATGAACCGAAACCTTTCTCCTTATTCGAAGATGATGGGGTAACCTTCGACTTTGAAAAAGGAAAATATAATAACCTTAGTTTGAGCTATCAGCATGGTAAGGGTGGGGTAAAAAAAACCGGTGCTTTCAAAGGCAGCAGGTATTATGTCAAAAACTGGGAAGTGATCAGGTAGAGTTCTGCCTGTTTTAAACGTTTGGGAGTATACCACCTGAAAATAATTGTGAGCTGCAATATGTTTCCCCTTTCCCCTTGCGCAAGTACAACTATCAAAGGTAATTCACATATTGCTCCTCAAAAGTGCCGTCGCTGTACAGGTCGATAAGGCCGTAGCCGGGGGCGGTTTGGCGCAGGTTGCCTTCCCACCAGGCGCCGCTTACGGCACCGTTGCAAATATAGGTAACGTTGTTGTACACCACCTTGTCGCGCAGGTGGATGTGCCCGGCCAGGCACAGCTTTACGTTGGGATATTGAGCAAACAGGTTAATAATTCGCGTGCTGTCGGTATGCATATCGCCGCCCAGTATTTCCCACTTGTTAATAATGTTATCGGCTATCAGCACCGTAGCACTCAGGATGGGTATGTGCGACATGATGAGTACCGGCATGGCCGCATCTGTAGTTTTCAGTTCGTTTTCAAGCCAGGCAAACTGCTCGTCGCCCAGTTTGCCAATGTACCAGGTACCATCAACATCAAGGTGAACACTATCAAGCAAAATAAACTTCCATCCGCTCTGTATAAAACTGTTATATGGCCTGGCCAGCTGTAGCTGGTCCATGCTGTATTGTTTGCCGTAAACCGCCTGGCTTTTATTATCCTCGTTCCACCAAATATCATGGTTGCCCAGGCAAAAATGGGTGGGTATGCTGGTTTCGGCTTTTAGGATGTCTTTCATCAGCTGCCATTGGGTGTTAATAGTGGCCAGGTTTTCCTTGTTCATGTCAAAAACAATATCGCCGCCGTTCAGTACAAGGTCGGGTTTTTGCTGCTGTACATGGTGCAGGCATTTCACAAATTTGGCCGGAGCGCCAAACTTGTCTTTCAGGTGTATATCGGTAACATGTGCTACCCTTAACGCGCGCCTTTTAGGGTCGATACCCTGGCTTAGCCCAATAGACGGTACCAGCAACAGGCCGCCAATGTTTTTTAATGCTGCTCTTCTCTGCATACCTAAATGTAAAATTTAATCTGATGCTACTGTTAGTCTTTAGTCGAAAGTCTTAAGCTCTAAGTCAAAAAAGCAAATCCGACTTAGAGCTCAAGACTTAGTACTTTCAACTTAATATTAAACCAACGGATCGCCCCGCTCATCCTGCTCTTCGGTGTCGGGTTTCATTTCCGATCGGATCATGTCTTTTTCAAACTTCTTCTCGTCCCTGATGTTGCGGCGCACCAGCCAAACCACCAACACAACCACTGCAAGCACCGCTAAACTTACTTCAAGATAATTTATATTGTTCATAAAAAAGGTTTTACAGGCTAATGTGGCCGGCGGGTATTCATCTCATCAATGTCTGCTGTAAACAGCTCAAACACCCGCTCCGCAAAAATAACGCTTAATTTCCGGCACTTAATTCTTTGTGAGATGTAGGGAAAGGGCTCGAACCTTTCATATGCCGCCGTCCGGCGCCCTACGCAGCGGTATACCTTTTTCACCTGGTAACCGCCGCAAAGTTAAACCACCAAAACGGGAATTTTACCCGTTGAGCATTATTTAACAGAAAGGTAATATAATATGGAAAAAGGTAATACAACACGGAAAAGGTAGTGATGGGATTTTTCATTGTTCCGATAGAAGCGCTCAGTAAAATCAAATTATATTTCTTGCTCCAAAAACCTTATAATCCAGATAGATTTTTAATTATCTTTACGCACAGTCTTCCTCCTGTTCAAGGTACTATTACATTTTAACGTATTGTATAGTTATGAAAATCAAAAAAAAGCTCTTGTTAGGATTTGGCCTCTTGTTTGTTGTTGTGGTTGTTTTTGGCATTGTGTCTATCTACTACATTAAAGTAATATCCGAAACCGCCAGCATTACTTTAAAAAACAACTACGCTACCTTAACGTATACCCGTCAAATGCGATCGGTTTTGGATGAAAACGACTTGCCGCTGAAATCTGGCGTAGCCGAAACATTTAACCAGGCGCTAAAAAAACAAGAAAACAATATTACCGAACCCGGCGAAAGCGCGGCGACAGCCCAGTTGCGCAAAGCCTTTGTTTTGTTAAGCACCCCCTCGCTGCCTTTGAATCAGCAACAACTTGCCGAGCGGGATGCGCGCCTGCAACTGAAAGATATAGAGGGTTTAAACATGCATGCTATCGAGCTTAAAAATAATTACACGCATTCCACCGTCAATAAGTCTACGCTATACCTCGGTGGTATGGTGTTTATTACCTTTTTGATCCTTTTTATTTTAATTGTCAATTTCCCGGGGTTTATACTCAACCCGTTAGAGGAACTGGCAGATGGTTTGGAGCAAATTAGTATAAAAAATTATAATACCCGGCTGCATTTTAAAACCAGCGATGAATTTGCCCGCCTGGCCGAAGCTTTTAATGCCATGGCAGCCAAATTGGGCGAACAGGAGAATGCAAGCCTTAGCAAACTTATAGCGACCGAATTGCGACTAAAAACACTGGCAGAAGAAATGCCCGGCGCCGTGATTGGTATCAGCGAAAATCAGGAAATTCTGTTTGTTAACCAGGAAGCGAAAAAGATGTTAAACCTGGGCGAAAAGCTGGTTGTCGGCCAGTCTGTTGTAGCATTATCCGAAACTAATGAATTGCTGAAAATACTTGTAGATGATACTGAAAACTCTTTAAAAGCGGCTCATTTTCAACAAAAAACGCTTAGAGTTACGGTGCCCAATTTAAAGCCCGACCTTGACGCGCTTACCGTTGCAAGCTATCCGGCAGGTACAATCCACGTATTTAAAGCCGTAGGCGTTTAGGTTTGGGATTGGAAATTTAACGAGGTTATAGGTAAAATGTACCATTGGGCCTTGGGTTATAAATAGTGGCCTCTTAATGAATAAACCTTTATTACCTCGTCCTGAACATCGTAAATCATGCGATGTTCTTCATTAATTCTTCTCGACCACTTTCCGGAAAGATCATATTTCAATGCCTCTGGTTTGCCAATTCCTTCAAATGGATTTGCTATTGTTGCAGCAAAGAGTTGCTGAATTTTTTTTTGTACAGCTATATTTCCCGACTTCTTCCAAAAATATAAAATCCTTAACAGCATCCCCGTAAAGTTCTATTTCCATAGATTCTCAACATCAACCTTCACTCCTTTGCCAGCTTTAGACGCTTTCTCGCCTCTTTTAATTTTTGCGACAAAATCAGGATTATAAGGGCTTGCGGGCTCTTTTTTGAAAGAGACATCCAATGCCCTCAAAAACGCTTTAATCGCTATTAACTGCTTCTGATCTTTAGGATGTACAATTAAAGTTTCCATAAATCAAAAATAATAATAATTCAACATACCTGTATCGGGATCATCAACCTTTTTTCCATTACCCATACGGGCAGTGAGGGGATCATCAACCGTAAATGACGCCGGTAACCTTCTCGCTGAACCGCCATAAGGCAACCGCCTGGTCCGGATTGATGGCGAAGGAACGCACGCCGTAACCTGCCTGTAAATCGTCGGACACCAGTTCTGCGATATCGCAATCCTCGCAATAAACGCCTCCTATGCCATCAAGCTGATGACTTAGAGCACACCAGATGGAAGTAGCAGCACCCTGCTGCGTGGTTTTAATACCTTTTACCCGCTGAGCCCAGGCTTGTATTTCTTCGTCCGTCATATAGCGGAAGGCATCGGTAAGTATGGCGCCGGGGTGTACTGCAAATGCCCTTATATTATGTTGCTGCCCAAGCCTGTCAAGTTCAACGGCAAAAAGTGAGGTGGCAGTTTTTGACTGCCCGTAAGCTTTCGATTTATCAAAAGGACTTTTTTTAAAGTTTGGGTCATCCAGTTGCAGGCCCATATACCGGTGGCCTATGGAAGATAGTGCAACAACCCGCGCGCCGCCGGCATTTTTTAAGGCCGGCCATAGCCGCCCGGTAAGTTGAAAGTGGCCCAGGTAGTTTACACCAAACTGGAGTTCGTAGCCCCGCCTGTCTGTGAGGAATTGTGGCGGCCGGTACAACCCCGCATTGTTAATGAGTAAATGCAGGCTGTTATATTCAGCCAGGAAGCGTTCGGCAAAGGCGTCTACAGAAGCTGGATCGGCCAGGTCAAGGGGGATGAAGGATACATTTTTAAGCCCGGCAAGGCGTTCTTTTGATTTTTCCGCATCCCTGGCGCCAACAACAACATGCGCCCCTATATCAGCCAATGTTTTTACCGTTTCATAACCTATCCCGGAATTTCCGCCGGTTACTAAAGCTATTTTGCCGGTTAAATTATGACCTGCGGCAACTTCGGCCGCTGTGCTGTTGGCATTAAATCCTGAATGAATTGGTTTTTGTGCTGTTTTCATATGGAACGATAAAATTAACAGAACAAAATTAAATGGGTGATTTTTTCTCAAAAGGTATCCGGCTCAAGTAACCACCAGCGGGCAAAAACGGCGGGTGCTGCGCACAACATCGCCTTATGGTATGGTAAGGCGGGTTGAGGAGTGGGTTGCGCCCAGGGATGTTGAGTTGTTTAATGGCAGTGTGGTACTTTATGAAGGTAAGCGCTGGGATAAACAAAAAACGCAGGACCCGTAAATAATCAAATCTTCAACCGACTCTAATTTCTTGTTTTTAACGACACGAATAGCTATTTGGTAGTAATTGTACCCATCCTGGCATATTCCACGTCATTGGGTTCCCAAAGTTCAATCTTATTACCTTCCGGGTCCATTAGATGAACAAAATTGCCATAACTGACCCTTTCTACCGAATCTGTAGGTAAGATGCCGGAGGCTTTCAGCTTGATAAGCAACGCATCCAGCTGTTCTACCCGGTAATTGATCATGAATTGCTTTTCCGAGGGTTGAAAATATTTGGTGGTTTCCTTAAACGGCGCCCATAAGGTAAAGCCTTTTTTGGTACTGTCTATACCCTGGTGCCATTCAAAGTTGGTGCCACTCCCTACCATACGCATACCCAGGTTTTTTTCGTACCAGGCCTTTAATGCCCCCGGGTTTTTGGCCTTAAAGAATATTCCGCCGAGCGCTGTTACTCTTGGGCCGGGGATAGGTTTGCGGGTTAATTGACTAAAGCCGTAGCCCATTAAAAAAGCAACCAACAATAAGGCAATGAGCGTGATTTTTTTCATCAGCAATAATTTTATTGTTAAAGATAGCTAAATAATGTGCCGGATTAAACAGGCTATTTTGCCAAATTAAACCGGCAGCAGACTATGGCGTGTGCGTTTTGATATGAAGCTCGTATAGGGGGATATTATATCTTTTTAGTATAAAAAGGTAAGTATACAGTGATTGCCAAATACATAATTGTCCGAAGTTGAGCGGCGTCAAACAGCGTGAATTTTTCGTTTGGTTTTGTGATTTTTAGTTATAACTTTATATAGTAAACCTATTTGAATTGCCATGCCTAAATTAAGTCTGACGATAATTGCAATCTCATTGCTTTTCGTTACCATCTCATGTAAAAAACTTCATGTTAAGCCGGATATGGGTAATAATACCGATACTACAAAAGTCGATACTACAAAAACTGATACTACAAAAGTAGAGGCGAAGGGCTGGGTTCAATTGGGAAATTATCCGGGTACCGCACTTCGCTGGACGTTTGGATTTTCCGGGGGGAATAAAGGATATGTAATTGGTGGACAATATGAGGAGCCTTCCGGCCATAGCACCGCCAATGTATTTCAGTATGATCCTTCGGTTGATAAATGGCATCAGCTAAATGACTATCCCGGGAAGGGAATGGGGCTGATGGCCGGATTTTCAATAAACAACAAAACGTACATGGGCACCGGGTTTAACTACAGTACAAATCTTTTATACAGCGATTTTTGGGAATACGATCCTTCCAAAGACACATGGATACAAAAGGCGGATTTTCCAGGCGGTAAAAGACAAGGCGCAATATCTTTTTCAATAGGTGGTTATGGATACTTACTTGGCAGCCTCTTGCGAACAAAACAGGATCTGTGGAAATATACACCAGCTACCGATCAATGGATCCAAATGACAGATTATCCCGGAACGGGCATTGCCGAAATGATCAGTGCTTCTGTTAATGGCAAGGCCTATATTGGCGGAGGTACCAGCATGGAAGAAGTTGTGAGTGATTTTTGGGCATACGACCCAGCTTTAGATAAATGGACAAAAAAGGCCGACGTTATTGAGCCGCTTTATAACCCGGTTACCTTTGCTATGGGCACCAGGATTTATGTTGTTGGCGGAATTGGCCAAAATCTGAAATTCCGTAAAGCTGTACTGATATATGATACGGCTACAGATCAATGGACTAAAGCTGAAGATTTTAAAGGGCAGGAAAGGTCGGCAGCTGTTGGATTTGTAATCGGCAACACCGCCTATTTCGGCCTTGGAGCCGGTAGTAAAATAGCGGGCGGAGCCACCTATCCGGTGTACTTCAACGATTTCTGGAAATTTAACCCATAGGTTAGGATGCCCGAATAGTATAAATAATGCGCCGGATTAAGCAGGTATTGTTGCAGGTACATATCCTTTTTGTGCCGGGAGTATCTTTCTTTGAGGTTTATTGTGCAGAAAATTAGCGAATTGCAATAGCTTTTATCGTTGAAAATGGCCCGTCATTAAGCCTGAAACGCCTGTAAAGACCTTATAGCATTTTTAAATTGCCCTTTTTAAACAGCCTCTGAGATTACTAATTGCATTAACGCCTCTTATAATAGATTTTCTGTCTTGCTACGGCATTATTTGCGAAAACCATGTGGCCAACCAATAACAACAAAGTAATTCTTAAGGCTCTATACGTACGCTAAAACGAAAAAAACGCACAGAAAACCGCACTTGGTGTTTGTTTTCTATGCGTCATCAACGGACTAATAAGGCCACGCGTACCATAATCCAATTACAGCTTTACATGATGTCTAATCGTTAAAAAACCATTAATTTTTTTATATAGCATTAATAAGAAAGAATATCATAGCGAGGGTTCAACGACAATTCCCTGATCTTTCAAAATGTTAACACTGTCTTTATGAAATAGTATCGCGTCAAATAACATTCCAGGGTTAGTATAGAGTGCCTGCAATATATAACGTCTATCTTTTGAAAAATAATAACTTACATATGCTCCTGGAAGGTGTTCTGCTGTAAAGTTGCCAACAAAATGTAACTTGCCGTAGCTGGGTTCGGCTTTCCAGGACTCTGCCCGGATATCTGTTTTTCTGAACATCTTTGGTGACGAACTTGGCACTCGGAAACGGATACTATCAAAATTACCATACACGTAAAATGAATCCGTTGGCGACCCTGAAATATGATGATATTTATCCCAAAATGCTTTTCCTATAAGCTCACCTGTTTTCCCTCTGGGAATTTTTTCCATCGATATATTACGATATCCACCACTGTCGACATTGTTCCTCGATGCACATGCTGAAAGCATAATTTGCATGGCAAATAGCAAAATTAAGAGATGCTTGTTTAAACTTTCCATTTGTTAACTTTTCAAAATGCCGGTTTGTGTAATCTTTAGATTGCTAACATAGGTAAAGGTAGGTAATCCACTGGCGTCATTTATCCCTCCTCCGTTATAGGTGATCCTCAATGAGCCCGACAGAGTATAATTGTTATAAACAATTTCGGATGTTGAAATTACCCAACCTGTGCTTAGTTCTGCCCCGGCCTTATATACGCCAGCATTAACTTCTCCGGTGAATTTTACTTCCCCTGTGTTAGAAACAATTCTCGATCGTGTTTCTTTTCCAAGAATGGCGACATTTGCAATAGATGTATTTCCCTGTCTAACCGTTTCTTGTATCCAGGATACTCCACTTGGCTCGTAAGTACCCCAGCCACTTCCATGAGGCTCCAAAATTGGTAGATTTTGTGCCATCTGAGAAATCCCCAGTAAAGATCCTTGGCTGCCGGGTGTATTAGGTAATCTAATTACGGCAACAAACGGAACCACCGATCTTACAGTATTACCCCTAATTGCAAAAGTTGAAAGTTCCTCATTAAAAATTCTAAAACCTTTTTTTTGAGTAATACTTACATTTGATCCCGTCGTTACAATAGTAGAATAATCCACGTCACCTTGATAAATTTCTAAAGAACCCAAAGTATTAAAGTCAAACGCGTTTAGTTCATCAGAGCCAACGGTATTGGCATCCCCCAATGCTAATGTCTTAATTTGAGACGCAGATTTTCCTTTTTGAATAGTTTCATACTTAAGTGCATTAATTTTGTTTACCCAATCAGCAGAATCGATTTTTTCTGTGCTCGTAAGATATTCCATCATCTTAGAATATTCTTCATTAGTCAGTGTTGCATGAATTCCTTTGCCATTTACCGGCTTTTTAATCGTGAGATCTTGACTTTGTTTTTTGCAGCCAGCTATTATTGCTGAAATGCAAATTAAGAGCAGTGTGAGTTTAGATGTTTTTTTCATAGTTCATTTCTTATAGATTAATAGTTACTGACACTTAATTGTGCCGGTTTATAATAATAACTCCTGAGAAATGATTTAGGGGGTATTGGAAAAGAAAAAAGCTCAAAAAAATAAAAATCACTGAAATGGCTGTTACATCCGTATACTTTTTGAGATGTTCTCGCAGAAAACTTAGTGCAAGTTTCATGTAACCCCTTACCGCTCCACATTTAAATTCATTTTTTGTGAGTAATTTTCAGAAGCTGATAGGCAAGGAACTCACGTATACGATCTTTGTTAGGATTTGTATAACACTTCGTCCTAAAATGATAAAACCCTTGCAAGTAAAATAACTGCAAGGGTTTTTAATTGGTTTATTTCACCTTTTAGTAAAGTTGTATTAGCCTGAATATTTCTGCCTTAACAAAGCCATATCGGCACCAACTTTAATATCCAGTATTTTGGCATAGTGCTGCGTAGTCTGAATGTTGGTATGGCCTAACATCTTTGACACGCTTTCAATTGGTACGCCATTTAAGAGTGTTACAGTAGTAGCAAAGGTGCAAGGGCGCATTTTCAACAGCGGGCGAGCGTCCGAACGCTGATGCGTTTGGAGCAAGCGGAAGATGTTTATATGTTGAACACACTCAATAACAGCGACTTATAAGTGTTCCGGTGACCGTTGAAATTTCCTCTAAAAAGGTCACCTACAGGTCACCGGAACAAAGCAATTTATTGGTTTATTTTGGCGCGGGCTAAAAACAAAAAACGCCGTAAATGATTTATTTACAGCGCTTTTGATCTTAATTGAATGATACTTGGCGGAGAGGGAGGGATTCAAACCCCCGGTACCTGTAACAGTACACCTGATTTCGAATCAGGCACATTCGATCACTCTGACACCTCTCCGTATAGCTGCATTAGCTATTTGAGGGCGCAAATATAATATTATGTACTAACGTGGGGGTAACATTTTATAAAATAAATGCAGCGCCTTCGTAAAACGGGCTTAGGTTAGCCGAACTTCGCGGGTAGCAACATCGCCTCGAAAAAACGCCCCGCCGGGGAAGGAAATAACGGGCCGGTTTTATTTTAAAAGCCGGTAAATAAAGCTTTGCTTTTAGGTGTTACCTTACCAATCCTTTCATCCTTGTTTGATACCAGGTCACAAAGCTGTATGGCGGCACTTTCAAAATCATCGTGGCGGTCGCTCAACAGCAACCAGGCGGTATCAAAAGCCTCGTCTTCATCAAACTGAAAATCGGTAATCGCTGGGATCTCTGCCTTCAAACCGGCATGATGTTCGCGCCTGGTACATATCCAAATGCCGTTGTGTTGCGCATTTTTGCCAGTTTTCCGGAAGATCAGCACTATCTTTCGGTCGAAATAAATATAAAACATGCCTACCGCTGGCTTTACGATGGTACTGGCCGGCAGGTAATCCAGCAGGAAATCAAAAGGCACAGTTTTTTTCATGACGTGGAGTGCATTTTGGTAAATTTAGGCAAAAAATGAATAATGAGCTGGACCTGCCCCAAATGTGAACGCGAACTGCCGAAACCCGAACAGCGGCATTATTGCGCGCGGGTTAGCCTCGACAGTTTGTTTCGTGACCGCCCGCCTGAACTTGTGCTGGTGTTTGATAAGATACTGGCCGAGGTGGCCGATTGGGAGGGAGTTTTGGTTGGCACTACCCCGAATTGTATCGTTTTTACGCGGCGGCTTACCTTCCTGGTAATCCGACCGATGAAAAAGGAGCTGGATATTAAATTTTATTCGAAAGTACCCCATCCGGAAAGGCCTGTGCTTAAAAGTGTGGCTTCGGGTAATAAGTTTGAAAACCATATCCGTATTGCTTTGCTGGATGACCTGCGGCCAAAATTGTTTCTTTATCTGCGGGAATCGTATGAGCTTTTATAGTAGTGTTATGTGGTTTTTAGCCGAAAGTCTTAAGTTTTTAGAGGCTGTCTAAAAATAAAAAACAGATCGTTATTGCTTTGTGTTCGCGCATCAACTATTGGAATTTACATAAAAATTCGCTTGAACGTTGGCTAAGACTCACCCGGTCGAGGCTACGCCCGACCACTCTCTCTTCACCTTCGGTGGAAAGAGGGTTTTTGTTTTAATTAATTGATAATTAGATATTTAAATAAATGAATTTTCAAAACCCTCTTTGCGGCGTAGCCGGAGAGAGGGTCGGCCAGCGCAGCGTAGCCGGGGTGAGTTGTAGCCGACATGCGAAATACGTTGTTGTTCTTCATTAGAAGCATAAAAACATTAGCAAATCAGGTTTAGACAGATTTTAAGTCAAAAAAAAAGAAAAATTCAACTTTAGACTTACGACTTAATACTGTTGACTCAGCGAGAGTTAATTGTCGCAATTACGCCCTTAAAATGTCAGAGATATGCCTTGCACCTCCCTGCGTTTTGGCGTTATTTTTGATTCATCTTTACACTAAAACCAATTACCTATGTTACCCATCAAACCGCACATCTGGTTCGGCCAGGATAAAGCCAAAGAGGCGGCCGAATTCTACGCATCGTTATTGCCCGGTTCGGCCTTAACCTATGTGAATCATTTTACCATGCCCGGCGGCGGCGAATGCGAGACAGTTGAATTTACCATGGCCGGACAGCCCTTCCTGGGCATCAGCGCAGGCCCCGGGTTAAATACCACCCCCGCTATATCTTTTATGATCAATTTTGACCCATCACGCAACCCGGATGCCGCCAAACATATAGATGAGGTTTGGAACAAGCTGTTACCAAACGGAAAGGTGATGATGCCGCTTGACCGCTATCCCTTTAGCGAACGCTACGGCTGGATAAGCGACAAATACGGCGTATCATGGCAGTTGATCCTGACCAACCCAGCCGGCGAAGAAAGACCGGTGATCGTTCCATCGCTGATGTATACGGGCGATGTGGCCGGTAAAGCCAATGAGGCCATCGAGTTTTACTGTTCGGTATTTAAAGATGGTAAACGGGGTACCACGGCCCCGCGCCCTGAAGATATAGGGCCCGACAAGGCCGGTACGCTCATGTTTGCTGATTTTTACATAAACCATACCTGGCTGGCAGCTATGGATAGCGCACACCCGCACGGGTTCGGTTTTAACGACGCAGTATCATTGCTGATTACCTGCGAAACACAGGAAGAGATTGATTACTACTGGAGTACCCTTACGGCCGACGGCCAGCCAGGGCAATGCGGCTGGCTGAAGGATAAATACGGCGTATCCTGGCAGGTGACTTCAACCGTAATGTTTGAGGCACTTAAGCATGGCAGCCCTGAACAGATTGCCCGTGTTACGCAAACTTTTATGACCATGAAAAAAGTTGATGTTGCGGCTTTGCAACAGGCCTACAACGGGTAGATCAATAGAATTTAAAGAGAATAGGAAAGCCTGTAAATTATTATTTGCAGGCTTTTTCAATTTGATGATGTTGGTTGGGGAATGGGAGCCGATTAGAACACTTTCTGCAACTTGGGCAATAATTAAAGGAATCTATATTTGAAGTGAAAAATGGGGTAATCATGATATATTTACATTAAGTTCACTTAAGCCTGAATGTTTAAAAATTTGCCTTGTTGA
The DNA here is from genome assembly GCF_028736215.1 of Mucilaginibacter sp. KACC 22773. Lineage (NCBI taxonomy): Bacteria > Pseudomonadati > Bacteroidota > Sphingobacteriia > Sphingobacteriales > Sphingobacteriaceae > Mucilaginibacter > Mucilaginibacter oryzagri. The sequence continues at coordinate 6,280,441 of NZ_CP117883.1, read as the reverse complement.
TGTTGCCGGCATAGCCGCCTTTATGCTATTTACATTATTTTCAAAGTATGAATTCTCTCGCTATCGCCTGTATCATTTTAAACTTTTGTATACGGCCATACAATAGTTTTTTTAGCGCCAAACCGGCAAAGTCTGTTGCTGAATTTCAGGGGAAGACATTTAAGGTACAAAGTCTGCCTTTTGATATTAATGGCTTGCATCTTCAATATCAATATATAGTTAAAGAAGATATTTATGCCGAAAAGCCAAAGGAAATGGTTATCGTTCTTGATAAGAAAATTGTTGATCTGAAGCGAAAGGCTGTGGTAATAGATCTTTCAATGCAGGAAGATATTAGCCCGACCGTGGAGTTAACTCATATTGATAAGGCGAAATACTGCCCGGAAGATTTTGATGATGTGAATTTTGACGGCTACAAAGATATAAGGGAGGAATGCCAACCATGCAGCGGATCATTGGGCAATATCGAAACGATTTATCTGTTTAATCCCCGTACAAAAAAATTTACAGCGTGGTCTGAAATGGATATAAACATTGAGATTGACAAAGAAAACAAAACAGTTCATTCTTATAATGGGCCAAGGTACGATGGCGGAGAGTTTCATTACAAGGAAATTAAGTTTATTGGCCGGGGTATCGAGCTTTACAAAAAAAACATCGATTGTACTTTTCTCGACAAAAAAAAGCGAACGTTTAAAGTTGTATATAATAAATATATGGGCAAAAAGTTAGTGGTTCATAAAACACGAATTATCTTCATTGACGAAGACACTGAACCCTGGTCAATTATTGACGATATTAAAAAGTGTTCTTCATGCAACTGATAAACTCAATAAATAAGCTATTGCTGTTCTTAAATATACTGGCAGTGCAGCCATCTTCTTCCGTTAATTTCAATTTCAGACTTTTCGATAAATACGGCAAAGCCATTGAGCCAAATGACATTTGCAGTAAATACATGTTCACAAAAGCTAACCTACCCGAACAATATAATTTTTGCAATACTTCATATTCAGCTCAATACAGTCAACATTCTAAGAAAATTAGCCTCAATACCGTTACTGTATATAGTGATGTAGAATTTTATTTTATTCATAAAACTGATACAATGGCGGTGTACATAATCAATTCAGGCTATGGCGCAATAATTGGTATTGATTCCCTTGTTTTTAAACCCGGCAAATATGCTATTCAATGTAATTCGCGAATTGTTGATGGTAAAACTTTACCTAATTTACCTGTTTTGAACCTTAAGGAAATTGATTACGAACAAGCGATGACCAAATATTACAATTTTTGGCTCAGCGAGTATAAAAAGGTAATGAAAGCAGGATCGTCCGAAGAGTATGCAAGCACGAAAAGGTTTCGTAAACTGCAACAGATTTATCATATACCCAAAGATGATATGAGTTACAAAACAGCACAGCAATTACACACTAAATAAGATATGAAGGGGTTGCTTTATCAATCTAAAAAAAGAAAAAACCCGGCCACCACACCGCCTCCTATTGTTCGTAGTCTACCGCTGTTCGAATATCTCCGACTTCGAACCACTATGTCTGTAGTCTCCAGACTACAGGGGAGTTAATATGATATCTTTAGCATAAAACATGAAGTGGTTATTGTAGTTGCAAACTACAGGCATAATCATCCGAAGTCGGAAATAAGACTGCAAGGTTTTGTGCGCCGCAAATGCGGGCAGCTGATGTGTGATTTTCAAAAAGGTACAAAGCTGTATCATCCTAAAAAGTTTACATAGGAGAATAAAAAACAGTATGCCAATCACTGCTCAAGTTCGTCTATTTTTTTCTGGATGATTTTTTTGTCTGCCGGGGTACTGGCGATAGCCAGGGCTTTTTGAAAGTTTATTTTTGCTTTCTGATTATCAATGCCGGTATAAAGCTGCCCCAGCAGCGCAAAATAAAATTGATTGCCGGTCAGGTTCAATTTTTCGGCTTCAACAATCGCTTCCTCCTTACTGTTTGCTTTGGCCAGGGCATAGGTGCGGTTAAGTGCCGCTATAGGCGAATAAGCCACCTGTAAATAACGATTATAAAGCTGTAATATATTTTCCCATTTCTCTTTAGTATCCGCCCTCTGCGTACTCCAATAGGCTATAGAGGCCTCCAGGTGGTATTTTGAAAGCGTACTGCCCATGGCCGATCTGTTTAAATAATATCCGCCTTTGAGAATCATATCTGCATTCCACAGGTTGGTGTCCTGGTCATCATATAAAATGATTTCGCCGGTTTCATTTACCCGCGCATCAAAACGCGAGGCATGAAAATACATCAGCGCAAGCACGGCATTAACCGGGGGTTTATTGGTATGCTCATTATCGGCAAGCATTTGGCATAGCCTGATGGCCTCAAAACACAAATCCTGGCGAAGCACTTGATTTTGGCTGATGGAATAGTACCCCTCGTTAAATAGCAGGTAAATGGTTGTCAGTACAGCGTCCAGCCGCTTATCTATTTCTGTCGGGCCAGGAAGTTCTATTTTAATTTTCTCCTCGCGTAACTTTTCGCGGGCCCGGTATAAACGCTTGTTGATAGTTTCCTTGTTACTCAAAAAAGCCTGGGCTATCTCGTCAATACCAAACCCGCAAAGGATGCGGAGCGATAAGCCTACCTGCGCCTCGGGAGGGATGGAGGGGTGGCAAATGGCGAACATCATTTGCAACTGGCTATCGCTGATGTTTTGCGGCGACAAATCTATGTCGGTTGCATCGTGTTCTGAAAAATCGCTTTTGACTTGGGGCGCGACTTTAGTTTGAAAGGTTAAATGGCGCTGCAGGTAATTTTTTGCTTTGTTTTGAGCAACGCGATACAACCAGGCGACAGGGTTTTGGGGCAGGCCGTTAAACCCCCAGGTTTGCGCGGCGGCAAGGAAGGTTTCGCTGGCAATATCCTCGGCTATCTCCATCTCATCAAACCCAAAGCGTCTGCACAATACCGAGACTATCTTGCGGTATTCCGACCTGAATAAATGTGGTATCAACTCCTGTTGTTCCATAAACGGAAAGCCCCTGTAAATGTACAGAGGCTTTTTTAGCTTTTAGTGTGCCCCATCATTTTTGGCAATGCGGCGCACTTCCATCGTATTGCCTTCGCCTTGCAAAACCGGGCAGCCTTTTGCAAATTCAGCCGCCTCGTCTGCAGATTCGGCCCTCACCACAATAAAACCACCTATAGTTTCCTTAATCTCGCCAAAGGGGCCATTGGTAACCATTTTGTTGGCGTGTACCACACGGGCATCATCAAAAGGCAGGCCCGTACCGCTAACAAATTTGTTTTGGGCGGCAATACTGCCAATCCAGTCCATGGTTTGTTTCATCCATATTTGCATTTGCTCCGGCGAGGCTATCTTTGTGCCATCCTCGTGTCTCATAATTAACGCGTACTCGTTCATTTTTTTAAGCTTTAATTGTTACTGAATTTATGAATTATAACCCGATAACAATTGAGGTTTTTGAAATTGGACAAGCGCTGAGAAAATGTGTTCTTTCATTTGATCGCAAGGTTTGAACTCAGGTGTCACCAGCCATTCTTTACGGATTCCTAAAAAAGTACATTAAACAGCTCTATACCAATGTGCATATCGCCGCAAAACACCTCCATATTGGCGCGATTGCCCCACATGCTTTTGCTTCCTGTATTTTAATTTTATATAATTATTTTAACCCGTTAATTTGAAACATTATGAAGCTGCTTCTCACTTCTGCAGGCATAAGCAATGCGAGTATTCATAACGCGCTCGTTGAATTACTAAGGAAACCTGTTGCCGAAGCCAGCGCCCTTTTTATCCCTACCGCAATATACGCCATAGCCGGCGGGGCCGATATATCACGCAAGGTAATTTGCGGGCAGTTAGGCGACCCTTTCTGCGATCTGGGTTGGAAATCCTTAGGAATACTGGAACTTACTGCACTACCAAGCATCAAACAAGAGCTTTGGCTGCCCATGTTGCAGGAGACTGACGCTTTGCTGGTTGGCGGGGGCGATTGCCAGTACTTGTGTTACTGGATGCAGCAATCGGGCCTGGCAAAACTTTTGCCCTCGTTGTTGCAAAGGATAGTGTATGTGGGCTTAAGCGCCGGAAGCATGATCATGACCCGCTTTGGAACCACCTATGGCAACCATAATTTACCGGCCGAAAGCGATAAGTCGCTGAAACTGGTTGATTTTGCATTACACCCTCATTTAGATCATGAATGGTTTCCGACGAATTCTATGGACAATATTCAAAAACTGGCCGCTACGATAGCAGTACCTTCATACGCGATTGATGATCAGACAGCCATAAAAGTGACTGACGACAGCATTGAGGTTATTAGCGAAGGACACTGGAAGCTGTTTAATCCCTGAAACCGGGTGGCGCGGTAAATTCGCCCGTTGTCATCTTTGTTTTGTCGGTTGTTGGCGTTATTTCCGTACACTGATAGGTAAACGCCATGCAAAGTAATAAACATGCAACTCCCGGATGTTTATAAGTTCCAAACTTTCCGGCTTCGGATAACGGGCTGCTCTTCAAGTTTCTATTTTCCAATATTTTTAGGGCAGGATGGTATGATATTTTAAGATATCTATTTTTGGTGTTTCCAAAATCTGCCTTTTCCTTCGGCTATCCATTCTAAAGCTTCATTTATTCTTTTTTGTCGTGTTTCGTCGGTTTTGGCATCGGTAATCCAAACTATATATTCCTTGCGGAATGAGTTGGATTTGCTTTCAAAAACTTCCTTTGCTTTGGGGTTAGCTACTAATGCGGCCAGCAAATAATCGGGCGTTACCAGTACCCTGGGTTTATCAGATTCGGGCTTGTCTCTTTTTATCCTGATGCCTTTTTCGTTTAACTGCATGGCTTCTTTAAGCATGGCTATAAATTCATCGTCGGGCGGCAGGTCGCTTATTTGGCTGATCTTTCCTAAAAATCGTTGAATTGGTTTAAGGGCCTTACTTGCCTTCAAACGTGGGTCGGTCATCAATTCGGCCTTCAGGAACGTAAAAGAGCAATGATTTTTATAGGATGCCACTACACACATGTTATCGTTGTTGTATTCAAAATGGGGCAGGCTCCATTTTATAGCCTCTTCGGCATTAGGGCAATGTTCATGAATAAGGCGGCGCCAGTGCTCAAGAATAGGTTTTGCAAAATCTTCCGAGTTATTTATGTAAGCATCCACAGCAGGGTTGTAGTTCATAACGTTAGTTAATTTATTGTCACAAAAAAACTTAAACTTATGCGGAAGATTTGGTCGAAAACTTGGATAAACAGGTCAATTTAATTACCTGCGTTGGTTCCGGAACTCCGAAGGCGATAAACCTACATGCTTTTTAAAGAATTTGCCAAAATTAGCCGGGTCCGAAAAGTTGAGTTGATAGGCAATCTCGGCTACCGTAAAATCGGTGTACTGTATGAGCGATCTGGCTTCGCGGGCCAGGCGTTCGGCAATAAAAGCAAGCGCATTTTTGCCCGAAACATGCTTGATAGATTGGGATAGGTAATTAGCGGTAACCGAAAGCAGATCTGCATATTCCTGTACGGTGCGCTTATTGATATAGTGATTATCAATTAATTGCATAAATTTACGCAACAGGATTTGCTGCGCTGTGGCCACTGGGATATCCTCTTTCTTTTCTAATGCAAAATCTTCCAGGTAATATAACAAGCCAAGCAATTTTATTCTTGCTTCGATATGCTGTGCCTTGGCCGACCTTTCATAGCTGGTAAATACAGTTTCAAAATGTGGCGCCAACTGTTTAAATGTGTCATGGCCAAACCTAAACAGGTTGGTATGTAACACATTAAAAAGGGGGAATTGCTGGTGAAAGTCTGGTTTAAAGAAGGAGAAGCATTTGGGCTTAAAATAAATTACATAACCCTCCAGGGCATTGTTATGTGCAAAGCTATATACAAGATTGGGCGAATGAAAAACAAGATAAGAGTCAGGATCGTGAATGGTTTGATCGCCGTAGTTAACCTCGATTTTGCCGGAATTGAACAGCAACGCAAAAAAATAAAATGAACGTTTAAAAGGTGGGCGGTATATCTGCAGGTCCTGATCAAGTGGCTTTAGCCTCAGGCAGTAAAAATCCGGATCGGTTGTGCGTCCTGGCCATGGGATAGAGGCCAGAAAATCGTTGATTTCTGTGTAATAAGAAAGCGTGTTTTTTATTTTCGCCATAAAATACACCCCATAAGGGCCGATCCTAAAATAGAAAAAGAAAACCTGTTCGCCTACCCGATAACAAAAAATCACCGGGGGGAGCAAATCTAACATCTTCGCCCCAACCTCAGCGTTAGGGACTGTACCGGATACCGGCCGCGCGGGGCATAAGTGTTGGCCGTGGCTAAGGCCATGTGCACGTATGAGGGGAAAGCCCGGCCCGCTTCTACCAGCGGGAAACGCCCTGTTTTAGATATGAGATGTTAGATATGAGATTTGAGACTTTTGAATTATTTGTGTAGTGGCTGCTTTTGACTTTCCGGACTTTCCGGACTTTCCGACTTCCGGACTTTCCGACTCAACCCCTCAAACAATTTACTCCAACTACCTATTACTAACGTATGATTACAGTAGTAGGTATTTTTGAAGATATTACCCTTGCCGACGATGTGTGCGAGTACTTGTTGGGCAACGAGTTTGACGCCGATAGTTTAGACCAGCACACCCACAAAGCCCTGCCCGGCCATGAGGTGCACGAGCCCGGTACCATTGACCGTATAGCCGCGTTTTTTAACCACCTGTTTGATAACCAACACGAGGCCGAAGCCCATGCCACGGCAGGCCGTAACGGCACCATTGTAACGGTGCACGCCCCATCGGCCAGGCTGGCGCAGGAGGCTGTTGACGCACTTAACAATTACGGCGCTATAGATGTAAATGCTTTTGACGAAAATACCACCGGCACACGCAGTATAATGATAGAGCGGATTGTGGCGGATGATGTGAGGTTGAGGGGGATGTAAGTAGTAAGTAGTAAGTAGTAAGTAGTAAGTAGTAAGTAGTAAGTAGTAAGTAGTAAGTAGTAAGTAGGGTTTGGCGGCGAAGACTCACCCGGCGAGGCTGCGCCCGCCACCCTCTCTTCGGCTTTGCCGGAAAGAGGGGCCTGGAAGCGTTTTATTTAATTTTTTAGATCAAGTACCAGTCGTTCAAGCCCCTCTTTCCAACGAAGTTGAAGAGAGGGTGCCCCAGCGCAGCGTCGGGCGGGTGAGTCTTAGCCAGCGTTCTTCCCGGCTAATTCTATCTCAACCCGAACCTCAAAACGTTCCTCTTTTCCTGATCCGCATCAAACCATTGGCCGTGGTAACATAAATAACCCCTTTGGAATCCTGCACTACCTGGTAAATTTTAAAGCCGGGAGCGGGCGAGTTGGCGTTGTTATAGTTTTCCCAGCTGTTTTTTAAATCGTACCGCACCAGGCCCGATTGATCGGTACCCAGCCATAGTACGTGTTCAAACTTATCGTACATAATGCTGGTTACGTGGTTTGATGGCATGCCCGAGTTTTTGTCGGTTAAATGCAGCCAGGTGCCATCGGGGCGTAGTACCGCGATGCCTTCGTTATCATCGTCGGCCGAGGCTTTGGCGGTGCTTATCAGCGAGAAATAGAGGTTGCCCTGCTCATCTTCGGCGGCGCCGGATATGCTGGCGTTTTTCAGTGGCGAATCGGATGTGGTAAAAGTAGTTGGCAGCAGGTCTTTCTCGATGAGGATAGTGCCCTTTGATGTGCCAATCCACAGGCGTTTGCGATTATCCACATAGGCAAAAGTTACGTTACTTGAGGGCAGCAGCGGGATGGTTTTCTTGTTCAGCACCACCACTTTATCTTTACGCACTACTACCATACCATCTTTGGTGGTAAACAGCAGTTCGCCGTTGCGGCTTTTTATAATACTGGTGACCGGGCTTTTTATAAACTTTTTAAAATCGTACACCTGCCAGCCTGCATCGGTGCATTTGTATATGCCGTTATCAATATAGGCCCATTTGGCGTTCTCCTTATCAACAGTAATTTCCTGCACAGCCGTTTCGGACGTAAAGGGCGAGTTGTATTCATTAACCGGGTTAAAGGTGCTGCCATCAAAACGGGTAAGGCCGTGGGCGGTGGCGTACCAAAGTACGTCGGTGGCATCAACCGCGCTTGATTGGCTTACGTTATCGGGCAGCGGCGAATCGTATTTGGTCCACTTGGTAAACTCATAGCTATTGAGCGATGGGTTGGTATATTGGGTACTGGTATTATAAATTGTTGGCGGGCCGGCCGGTTTCATCTGCTCCAGGTCCATCCGCAGCATCTGGGCCGAAATTCGGCCAAAAGCAATCTTAAACTGCACATTTACCGATGATGCCACCCGTTTGCCATGGTCAACAGCGGCTTTCCACAGGCTGCCGTTTAGCAGGCGAATGATATCGGCGGTAAGGGGGCTGTTGGTAACATCGGTATGGCTTAGCACGCAGCTAAAGCCCGAAGGCTCAACCAGTACCTGGAAAGTGAGCGAGCCATTGGCATCTTTAAACGAATATTTGCGGTTAATACGGTCGCACAGCTGGTCGAGCGTAAACTGGCTGCAGGTAGCTTTGGGGCTGCCGCAGTCGATACAATAATTTTCGGCGCTGCACAGTTCAATCTTTTGCAAAAAAAGATTTTGCGCGCAAACTACCGCGGGAAACACGAAAACTAAAAAGCAGGTAAGCAGCAATAGCTTACCGGTTTTGGGTGGGTATAACAATGTCAGCATTAATTTCATAAAATAAAGAAAGCAAACGCAAACCACCAAACTTATAATAGTTAAATTAGGTTAAAGTTTTGTTACAAAGGGGAACGCCGGCTACGACTCACCCGGCCGACGCTACGCTGGGCCACCCTCTCTCCGGCTGAAGCCGCAAAGAGGGTTGATGAAAGGAAGAAATAATTTTTTCGCCCCTCTATGCGACGCAGTCGGAGAGAGGGGCAGACGGGCGCAGCCTCGTCGGGGTGAGTCGTCGCAGCCATGCCCATTCCCATTACAATTTTTCAAGAATATATAAGTACTTTTACAAAGTCAAATACTTGTTACACGCGGTTGTAAGTGCTTCACTTACAACAGGTAAAATTCTTTTGGCAAAATACAAACATCACATTTAATCAAAGCAGCGGGCCTGCTTACCCCTATGGATAAAATTACCGATAAATACCATCAGCCGGTTAATGCGGACGCTAAGCGCCAGGATCTTTTGTTTGATTTAAAGGAAGTATCCAAACGCACTTACCAGCTGGGGCTTTCGGCCCTGTCGCTGGGGGTGTTTTTGTCGGTTTATGACGCCTTTATCGGCATGTATGTGTCGTCGTTTTTGCTGGCTTGCTTTTGTCTGGCTATTTTAATGTTTGTGGTATTAAAATGGCAGGATGCCATTAAAGACCTTACCATATCCATATTTTCGGTCATCTGCGGGCTGCTGGTGTGCCTGGTGCTGCTTGAAGGCTTGCAAACCGACCAATACCTCTTCTTTTTCCCTGCCCTGATAGCCGTACCGCTGGTTGTCGACCTGAAGCATAAGCACGCCAAAAAGCCTGGCATTTTTGTGGGCATCATGATATTTGCCTTTGTTGCCTGTATTGTTATTGGTAACTACGTACCTCCGCTGGCCAGTTTTACGTCCGGGCAGGCAGCACGGCTGGCCCTGGTTAACCGCTTTACGGCGCTGGGTTCAACCATTGTGCTGGCGGCGTTGTACACGTTTTTCGAAAAAAAGTATATCGAAGAGATAGTTACCCAAAGCAACCGGGTTATTAATACCAAAACCCAGTTCCTGGCCACTATGGGGCACGAGCTGCGCACCCCCTTAAACGGCATCATCGGTATTGTAAACCTGCTGAAACAGGAAAACTCGGCCACGCGCCAGGCCGAGTACATCAGCATCCTCCAAAACTCGGCCGACCATATGCTGCAGCAGGTAAATGATATCCTCGATTTTAACAAGATAGAAGCCGGCAAACTGGAACTGCACCCCGTCACCATCAATTTAAGCAACTTTTTGCTCAATGTATGCCTGCCCTTTAAAGTGCTATCGGCAAACAGCAATGTGGAGGTACTGGCCGAGATTGACCGGCAACTGGATACCCTGGTACTGGCCGACGATATGCGCCTTACGCAGGTGCTCAACAATATTTTTGCCAACGCCCTTAAATTTACCGGCAACGGCTACGTAAAGCTAAAAGCCACCTGCCTTAAAAAAAACGACAAGCTGATAACCGTCGACTTTGTGATTGAAGATACCGGCATCGGCATTGATAAGGCCGACCAGGAAAAGATTTTTGAGGGCTTTTGGCAGGTGTACCACGAAGGCACCCGCGAACTTACCGGCACCGGCCTGGGCCTTACCATTTGCAACCGCATATTGCAGATGATGGGGTCCAAACTATCGCTCGAGAGCGAAAAAGGCATGGGCAGCAAGTTTTCGTTCGGTTTAACGTTTAGCATTGCCGATGCGGCGCCGCTTCCTATACCGCTAAAGCCCGCAGCGGGCAACGGCGACCTTAAATTACTAAGGGTACTACTGGCCGAAGACAACAAAATAAACATGATGGTAGCCAAAAAGGCCCTCACCAGCTTTGGCGCCACGGTTGATGCCGCCTACGACGGCGTGGAAGCCCTGGCCCGGCTGGAAGATTTCCCCCACTATGATGTGGTACTGCTCGACCTGGAAATGCCGGTAATGAACGGTTACGAAGCGGTGTTCGAAATCAAAAAGAAATACCCACAGGTACCCGTCATCGCCTTCACCGCCTCCCTCGTAGACCAAAAAATGCTTGCCGACCTGCTGGCCAGCGGCTTTAACGATTGCATCCTGAAACCCTTCAACCCGCAGCAGCTATCAACCGTTATTAAAAAACATACGGGGATTAAGGAAGGAGTGTAGTTTGATTTCGGATTTCGGATGTTCGATTTTTAACTGTTGTTTGTTATCAATGGTGTTAAAGAGGGCTACGCCGTTTCGGATTTTTTTATTTTAGAATTAAAAGGCCCAGGCCCGTGCGATTCCTTCCCCTGGGAGGGTAGGGAGGGGTTTCTCCACCCTGCAAATCCCTGCGTTAAGGAAGTGAACCCTGATTTTTTTTTAGAATTTGAAAGCATCCCGGCCCCGTAAGGAAGCCAAAAAAAGTCTTGCTACTTGATACTTACTACTTGACACTAAAATACTACTTGATACTAAAATGGGCATGTCCCCCGCCGGTAGAAACGGGGGCCGGGCTTTCCGTTCATACTGCACAAGGCATTAGCCACAGGCCGGTACCCACTTCAATCCCTCATGCGGAAGTTGGGGGAAGCGTTGGGCTTTGTGGGTTATTAAAACAGTGTGATTTGCATGGGGACATACCCGGGATTACAGGGGCGGCAGCGGGAATACTTGCGGTAGTGGGAGCCTTTTTTAAAGATATACTGAGGGGACAAAATTAAAATTCTTAGTAAATGAGTCTATGGCATAATTGATTTACTAAAATATTGTAACGTTTTCCTCACTTTTTCTTCGCAACTTTATATTAATTCAATTACTAATCCGATCACTAAATGTTTACTAACACAAATAGTCCTGATAATCAAGGTCTGAATACCAAATGGGCTCCGTGGATAATAATCTCGATTTATCACACCATTTTATTAGTGGCTGCATCTTGGATTACGTTGGCAGTAATGTACCCACAAAGTTTTGCTCCTTTATTTTTAAGTGCTCCATTTAAAGATCTGAAGAATCCGCTATTATGTTTTTCATTTGGTATGATAGGAGGAACCTTAAATGCATCTCGTCAGGTTATAAAAGCGGTTAAGGAAGATGATTATCAAAGAAATCGAATGTTATGGCAAATATTAACCCCCCTTCATTCGGGAATTTTTGCAGTTGTTTCGATTATATTTATTAAGTCAGGCCTGAACGCGGCAGCAGGAAATACAACAAATGCATCAAATAATGCAAGCTCTTTATATTTTATAATGATAACTTCATTTTTGGTAGGCTTTTCAACTGAAATCTTCATTAAGAGACTTATCGGTGCTACAGAGGCTTTATTTGGGGAAAAAAACAACATTTCGGAAATTGGGCGTGAATCAGAATCATCACAACGAGGTAGAGGCAGAACGCCACAAGAATAGTATTGGATATAAATTATTATAATGAAACTTTCAGAACTGGGTGAACGTCAAATAATACAGAGTATAATTAAAGAGAAGTTTTTTAAGAATCTTGCACTTGACGACTGTGCAATATTTGGATCACAAGAAGAACAATTCGTAATCTCGGTCGACCAGGCATTTAATAATCCTTTTGTTTTAAAAATTGGAGGATCACTTAAGGAATTGGGGCAATTGTTTGTTACTCAAAATGCTAGTGATATTGCGGCTATGGGATGTGATCCTATAGGCTTTTTATTTGCTGTGTCGTTACCAAAAGATTTAGAGGTAGAGAAATTTGAAGAGCTGTTATCTGGTATAAAGGAAGAACTAGAATATTATCATATTTCTTTGTTAGGAGGAGATACAAAAGAAGCTGAGAAAATCTATTTAAGCGGTACAATACTGGGAAAAAGTAAAGGCAGAATTTTGACAAGAAATGGTGCTCAAATTGGAGATATAATTTGCTTGTCCAAACCCGTCGGTAATGCGTTTGCTAAATACATTGATTATGCTAATGGGAAATCGTCATCTATTTTTACCCCCAAAGCTGATATTGAATTAGGTAGAGGATTATCTTATTCAAATCTTTGTTCAAGTTGTATTGATACATCAGATGGTGTTTTTGCAAGTTTGCAATTGTTATCAGAAGTAAATAAGTTAACGTTTAATGTTGACCTTAACAAAATAGAATATGTTTTTCCGATAGGGTTTGATGAAGACCTTGATTGGGTAAATTATATATTAAATATTGGTGGTGATTTTGGCCTTTTATTCACTTTAATGGATTGCGAGGAAAGTGAACAACTTATTGATAGATTTAATATCCTAAAGATAGGGCATGTGTCAGGACTCGATCAAAAAATTGTCATGACTGGAAATTATGCAAAATCTTCATCAATTTTACCTTGGGAACATTTTTCCAATATTGATTTTTTTAAAAGTAACTTCGATAAATTTATAAAGAAATGACTTGTAGTATTTGTAATGAACTTTTAGGTTTAACTCAATATAATAGATTTCAGCAATCCAATAAATTTGGCTTGAAAAATGCGTTTCTATATAAAGATGATCATTTTTGCGTCATACCAAGTATTGGGGCATTAGAGAATGGACACTGTTTAATTGTGCCAACAGTACACTGTAATAGTTTATTAAACTATGTAGAAAATCTTGGTAAGCAACAGGAATTACATAAATTGCTGATAAAGATGGCTGATAGGTTAGTTGTTGATAGTAATATGACGTTATTATGTTTTGAGCATGGTTCGTTTTCTAATGAAGTTAATCATTCGTTGTGTTCTACAACTCATGCACATTTACATATTTTACCTATTAATAACCGTCATATAAATAACATCTTACAAAATATACCAGGTGCGGATTTCGATGAAATAGTGGGAATTAATGATATTGTAAACGAAGCAAAACGGTTCAATGATTATATTATAATTTTTAGTTTTAGAGATGGAAAATTCAAACAACATAAAGTATTGAATTCAGAACTGTTACCTACTCAATACATTCGAAAGATCATTGGCAATGAGTTGAAAAACAACAACTGGGATTGGAAGGTAAATAATGATAATAGTCATACTGACGAAACCATTGAAAACTTTGTCTTGAGCGTCTCCTAACAATGTTAAGCGGTTAGTTCGAATATTTTTCAACATTTAATTCAGACCAAATTAATGAATTATCCGTGAACTTAGTATGAGTACCACTTATTGTAGCTTTCATCCCCGTTTTGTCATTATATATTATTTCGTTTTGAATAGTTATTTGATTTAATTCATGGCGTTCAAAGAAATTTAACAATGACCATTTTTTGTCATCATCATTAAGGCGGACGTGCTGTAAGCCTTGTTGGCTTGCTAAAAAAGGCTGTTTATTTCCATTCTCGTCAAGGTAAATACTGACGAGACAACGCGGTTTTACTATGTCTTTTCTTTGATATCCACTGCCCCTTTGAGATAAAATATAAATAGTATTGGGAGTTGGTTTTATTAAGTTTACGTTAAATAACTCCATTGTGACCATCGGAACACTACATTCTGATACAGAAGCAATTTCCTTTATTGTTTCCATGTACGAAGTGCCGGTTGAAACTATATTTTGAAAATATCGTTGAAGTACTTTTGTAGGAAGTAACAGTTTGATGGCCCCGTAATTGCATAAATGCTCTTCCTCAAGTTTATTAGGTAGAGGGGCTATCCTTTTGTTAGGTATACTAGAAAGATCATATGACAGGCAATGTATAAGTTCATGGGCGTAAGAGAATCTTTCCCAACTTGTTAAAGATCGTTTATTATCAACCCCGATTTTTAAAGCAATTCGAACTTTATCATCATGTAAAATGAGGCTTGCGTCATAAGGTTGATTTATATAAATAGGGTTAGGATTAATCCCGATTTTTTTTGCGACTGCCGATAGTTTAATAGGAAAATTAAGTTGCTTAACTTCATTTAATAGATAATTTAAGTGATTTTCTAACGCCAGTTTTGGTTCGGGATTATTAAACCTATTCATTATCCATTTTTGATAATTTGAATAGGGCCTCATAGTTTTTGCGAAAAAATGTCTCCATTGCTGTCCGTGGCCATTACTATTTTAAAGCCGTCTACTATACTTCGTATATTTCCATTTTTATTTGTTTGCAAAAGCGGTGTTGACATTTCGTTTATCAATTTCTCTTTTTTGCCTGGGAGGGATATATATTGAATTAAGGATTTGTCCTTTGAAATTAGGTCTTTAAAGAGAACAAAATCCTTGTCCTTTAATGGTTGAATATTATTTGAATCATTTGGTGCCTTTGCAAAAATTTCCTTCAATAAATCTCTTAATTCAGCATCAGAAACCAACTCGTCTACTTCTTGTGTATTCGCACTCTTGATTACACTAATTTTTATAAATTCAACATAATCAATGGGCAATGTTGGTAACAATTGCGAAAAGTCGATGGAGTTTCGCCACTTAATTAATGTTTCATTATTTGTAAAATCCAAAAAAAGTTTCTCTATCCGACTATGCATATCAAAATAGATTTTTGATTCTGCGTCTTTTCTGTTCCAATGAAAGGCCGGGTGAATGAATAAAAATACACGCCACAAACTATTATAGGCGACTCTCATTGCATCTAATTGTGTTTTTATATGAGGAGGGTCTTGACATGCGAATAAGGGTGATACATCTAATTGTTGAATTTCTTTATCTGAATTAAAAAATGGTTTCGCTACTAAAACTCGAGGCACTTTATATTTCTTTCCATAAATTCGCGCTCCAATAGTTGCAAGCGGTTCATTATCAAAGTCAAGAGCGTCATCCTTAATATAGGTATTTTTTAATTCATCTGAAATTGCATTCATCATTATTACTCTTCGTTGTGTTACATCTTGAGCATTAGATAATAAGGCATTATCGAGTGCAATACAATTGCTATCTGACCCAGTCATCGAGCCAGTTTCGTAACCATGGATACCATCTATTATAACGGCCTCGCGATAAATTCTACGGTTTTTGAGTAGCTCTGCAATTTTCGCAGCTTTTATAATAGCTTCTTTGGCATTTGGATGTTTTTCCATTCGTTTATCGACATCCATAACCCATTCCAAAAAACTTTCATCGCTAATGGGCATATTAGGATAATTAGAGTTACATGTGTGGAGGTCCTGAATAGTTAAAACATTGGAGCTACATAATAATCGTGCGATTTCCTGTAACATTGCCCTTGCACCTTCTACAACTCTATGATGATAAACTCGTTCAGTCAACTGATACCTTGCCTGTAAGCATGATAATATTTCCGTTATTACAGACTCGCGGATAAATCCTCTTTTATGGTCATAAATATCAAAAACAACATGCTCGCAAAACGCCGGTATCTTTTCCCACTTTGTTTTTAAAACTGGCTGGTCATCGTACTGAGGAATTGCTCGGGAAATTGTCATTCTGTCCAAAAATTTAAGATCAATTGAAGAAATTATTCCGGTATGTTTTCCATCTCGTTCTACATAATCAATCAAATCAGCACAAATTGTATTACTAACGATATCTTTTCTATAAGGTCTGAACCAACCAGGAATAGGTTTCCATAAAAGTTGTTCTGAATTGTCTGACCAACTTGTTATAACCGATCTGGCATCAACATTTGAAAAAATATTTTCTACGTTTATCCAATGTTTTGGCTTCTCAAAAAGGTGCAATTCAAAAATCATCACAGCCAGGAGCGGTAGTTTTTGCATGCTGTGATTATTTTCTGAAGAAATAAGTGAAGATGCAGTAACTTTTATAAAACCATCATCAGTTATACTGAAATTATCATTAAAATTTTTTGATATTATACTAAACCATTTTTTGTCAGCTTTTAATATTTCCCAAAACTTTGTATTGTAAATCTTTATGACATTTGCTAGGGTTGAATGTTCAGTGTCAAACAGATATTTGAACAGTACGGGATTTGAATCAAATTTATCGTGACTGAGAATCCCATATAAAGGATCAGAATTAGGGGACTCAATTTCATGAGAAAAGGGGGAGTGTGGCAAATCATGTAAAAGTGCAGCTGCAGAAATAACAATTTTTTCTACAGTAGTTATTTCTACGTCTGTTAATGGAATTTCAGGTAAAGTTGAGCCGTATTTCCCAGATTTTCTCCAACTTCTATATCGTTTTTCGCGTTTAAAATTCTCATTTATCTGCCAAATTAATTTTTTAGCTTGATAGCATACGCCGATGCTATGTACAAAACGACTGTGTTCTGCCGCAGGATAAACGAGACTCACAAACCCTAATTGTTTAATTCCGCGCAGTCTTTGAAACTCAGGTGTGTTTATTAATCGTTTTTCAAATGAACTTATTTGAACAGAACCATATAGTGGATCGACTATGGCTTCTGTTTCATTGAACTCTATATCTTCTAAAACGGGTTTAAATAACATGGCTTTATTGATTATCATAAAGTTATGAAATAAAAACGTATAAACCCAGCTTAGCGCAAGTGTTGCGTGGCTGCCTGCAGGTTTAGGTCACTTGTGATTTTTATAACCGAAACCTATCCTGAAGCACAGGGTGGCCACCGTAAACCTCGATACAACTTCCTTGCTAAAACATTTTAGCGCAATAGCCATCTTTTTGAAAGTCAGATACGCCGCCTTAATAACCTGTGCGGAGATAAGTGTTATTTTGTATGTCGTTTAAGCCCACACGCACAGTTCGGCAGCTGATATGTCACCCTTTCAGGTTTTTTGGGTTGATGCATTTTTAATCGATGGGCGATGCCCATCGCAGTTGGATGCCGCCCTTTCGGGGCTGTGTAACCGGGATAGTTTTGGTACAGCGCTTGTTTAGTACAAGACATCGTTTAAAAGAAATCCGTCTATTACTGCCGAACGGGAATTTTCAGAATATAATTAATGGTAATGATTAGATTAGAATATTTTTATCCGTCAGACAGGTCAATAGGCTTGCTATAACTACAAATACCATTAAAAAGAGAAAAGGCCGGATTAAATATCCAGCCTTTAATTTATAAACCGTCAAATACGCTATTGCTTTTTTTTGCCCGGCAAGCCAACCCTTTGAATGGTTTTGGTGGCTTCCTCGACCTTTTTTACCACGAAAGGATCATTAGCATGACTTTTAACCTGGTCGCTGACAGTACCGGCACCAAATCCTTTTTTTACAGATAAGCTATTTGTTATCGTTGCCATTTTATTTCCCTTTCTTCTTTAGTTATCCAAATTTAATCAATTACATACGCTTTACCCAAAAAGCATCATAATTATAACTGTTGGGTTCAAAATCCCACCAGTCGTTATCTTTAAGTCCGTACACCTCAAAATCTATACTGATTTCTTGCCATAAGCTTGTTATACCCATTTGATAAAGCCTTGTACGGGACGGCAACCCACAAAACATGGAGCATATCGATGATGCTGGCGTAGTGACATGTTTTGCTAAATCGTTCCACTAAAAGCAAATAGTTCATTAACCCCTCCCTGCCTTTGCCCGCATTCTATCGCGCCCCTCCCGTGGGGAGGGAATTGGGGAAAGCGCCTTTGGAATTCGAAAAAGTTCTCGTGTTCCCCGAAGTGTCAGCAGAACAGCTTCAGGCGAAAACGGGCAAAACAATGCGGGGCGGTGGGGTGGCAGGGCATAGGAAGTTTTTGCATGCGCGTGGGAAAAGAGCCTCGGGGCAAAATAATTCCAGCCCAGGTTTTGCCCGTTTTGCAGGGCAAAGGCCCGTGCGCAAAGAAGCATTTCTGCTGACTTGAATTTTTTGGTCCTTTTTGTTTCAAGACAAAAAGGACTAGGCCCTCCCGCGGCCATGAGCGGGCCAATGTTGTAGCTTCTACAAAGTAGTTTCGTGATCCTTAATAATTCGGATCACATGACTACGAGGTTGCCGCGCTGCGCTCGCAATGACATAGATTTAAATAATTGATTATCAACTTAAAAAAATCGCGTTCGAAAGCCGAAAATCCCTCGTTTCCGTAAGTCGTCAGCAGAACAGCTTCGGGCGAAAACGGGCAAAACAATGCGGGGCGGTGGGGTGGCAGGGCATAGGAAGTTTTTGCATGCGTGTGGGAAAAGAGCCTCGGGGCAAAATAATTCCAGCCCAGGTTTTGCCCGTTTTGCAGGGCAAAGGCCAGGAGCGCAAAGAAGCATTTCTGCTGACAGCGGTTTTGGTTCCTTTTGCCAAGACAAAAGGAACTAGGCCCTCCCGCGGCCATGAGCGGGCCGGTGTTGTAATTTCTACAAAGTAATTTGGTAACCTACAAAACATGAAGTATAATGATGGCGTAATGACATTGTTTGCTAAATCGTTCCCCGGAAAGCAAATAGTTCATTAACCCCTCCCTGCCTTTGCCCGCATTTCTATCGCGCCCCTCCCAAGGGAGGGAACTGGGGAAAGTGGCTTTGGAATTCGAAAAGTTCTCGTGTTCCCCAAAGTGTCAGCAGAACAGCTTCGGGCGAAAACGGGCAAAACAATGCGGGGTGGTGCGGCTGCAGGGCATAGGAAGTTTTTGCATGCGCGGAGGGACAAAGTGTGCCGGGGCAAAATAATTCCAGCCCAGGTTTTGCCCGTTTTGCAGGGCAAAGGCCCCGAGCGCAGAGAAGCATTTCTGCTGACAGCGGTTTTGGTTCCTTTTGCCAAGACAAAAGGAACTAGGCCCTCCCGCGGCCATGAGCGGACCGGTGTTGTAGTTTCTACAAAGTAATTGGTAACCTACAAAACATGAAGTATAATGATGGCGTAATGACATTGTTTGCTAAATCGTTCCCCGGAAAGCAAATAGTTCATTGACCCCTCCCTGCCTTTGCCCGCATTGCTATCGCGCCCCTCCCGTGGGGAGGGAATTGGGGAAAATGCCTTCGGAATTCGAAAAGTTCTCGTGTTCCCCAAAATCGTCAGCAGAACAGCTTCGGGCGAAAACGGGCAAAACAATGTGGGGCTGTGCGGCTGCAGGGCATAGGAAGTTTTTGCATGTGCGCGGGAAAAGGAGCCTCGGGGCAAAATAATTCCAGCCCAGGTTTTGCCCGTTTTGCAGGGCAAAGGCCCGTGCGCGAAGCATTTCTGCTGACAGCGGTTTTGGTTCCTTTTGCCAAGACAAAAGGAACTAGGCTCTCCCGCGGCCATGAGCGGGCCAAAGTTGTAGTCTCTACAAAGTGATTTTGTAATCCACAAAACATGAAGCATAGCGATGATGCTGGCGTAGTGACATGTTTTGCTAAATCGTTCCCCCGAAAGCCAATAGTTCATTAACCCCTCCCTGCCTTTGCCCGCATTGCTATCGCGCCCCTCCCGTGGGGAGGGAATTGGGGAAAGTGGCTTTGGAATCCCTGGATTTGACAACTTATAATCACTTGAGATTATATACCCCGCAGCCTGCGTTAGGGATGGCAGCGGATACCGGCCCGGCGCCTAAGGCCGGTGTAGTATGAGCGTACAGCCCGAGCCCCGTTTCTGCCAACGGGGCAACGCCCATTTGATTTTTTTATGGTGTAAGTTTGGTGCCATAACGGTGCCGGTTTGGTGCTGCGGCGGGGTGGTTTGGGGGTGTTTCGGGGGTGCCGGAGGTGGGGCAGAAGTGTTGCTATTTTGGTCTCTTTACTGGTTTAAGTGTGAAAATAACAATTAATAACCTGCCAAAAACAGGCCGTTTTTTAAGGAAATTGCCGGTTTGAATTTATATGCTATTTGTGTGCTTTTTTGGGAACTTTTTGAAACTTTTTTGGATATTTCCGGATCATTTTAAAGCTTTTTGTATAGTACATAAAAATTGGGGCGATGGAGGGTTTTTAAAACCAACGCCGGTATTGCCCGGCTATTTTGTTATATTAGCGTCGCAACTATTTTAACCATTGCCATTGAAAAACAAGCTGATTTTTGCATTGGTACTCCTGCTGGCATGCACGGCCGCCCATGCCAGTAAGCCACACGCCGATACGGTGAAAACCGGGGTGTACATTACCAGTATTCATGACATTAACTTTAAGGATAAAGAGTACACCATTGACCTTTGGCTGTGGCTCAAATACAAAAACCGCGATTTTGATTTTGTGCAAAACCTGGAGGTACCGCAGGCCAAAACGGTTACTAAATCGTTTTCAACCATCGATTCGTCGGGTAGCAAGGTGTACCTGCTCATGAAACTGCAATGTGTAATGAAGGATTCCTGGGCCATTAATAATTTCCCCTTTGATAAGCAGAAACTGCGCTTCTCGATAGAGAATTCGCAGTTTGATTCGCACTCGCTGATATTTGTGCCCGATACGCTGGGCAAACATTTCGACCCCCGCTTTACCCTGCGCGGCTGGCGTGTTGACAGCCTGGGGATAGCCGCCGGCATCAAGAAATACGAAACCGGCTTTGGCGATACCACATTGGCCAAACCCCATACCGAATACAGCAACTTTAAGGTTACCCTGAAGATAGCCCGCGACGCGATGGGCCTGTTTTGGAAGATGTTCCTGGGTATGTATGTGGCCTTCCTGATAGCGTATATGTGTTTTTATATCCACACCGATAGCATCGACTCGCGGTTTGGGCTGAGTGTGGGCGCACTGTTTGCGGTAATTGGTAACAAATACATCATCGATTCGTCGCTGCCCGAGTCGACTACCTTTACGCTGGTGGATACGCTGCATGGCACAACGCTGTTTTTTATACTCTGCATTATTATATGCACGGCTTACTCGTTAAGGCTGATTAAAAAAGGCCAGGAAACCAAAGCCAAACGCTTTGATTTTATATGTGCACAGGTGTTGCTGGCGGTTTACCTGCTATTGAATGGCTGGTTTATATATGGGGCTATTGATTGAAGCTCTAAGTCTGAAGTCCAAAGTCTTAAGTCAGGAAAGTTTTTTTTGACTTAGGACTTCAGACTCAAGACTCAGAACTCAAGACTTCAGACTCAAAACTTACTCCCAGTTTAACTTCAACAGAGCTACACCTTGCCGGGGCAGGGTAATGGTGGTATTTAAAAGCCCGGCTTTAACCTGCAATTTTTGGGGTTTGCCAACGGTTTGCAGTTGCCCGGCTTGCTCCAGCTGTTTCACCTGGCCGGGCGTGGGGTTTTGCGGCGATCCCATTTTTTTCCATGCCTCGTAGGAGTTACTGTGCTGGTTATCAATTTGGTATTGTACAATGGTTGCGGTGCGCGCGGGCAGGTTGCTGAGCGTTATTGCTACGGGTTGCCCTGCAGCCTGGATATCATCGTCGTGGTAATTCCATACCATTACGGTTGCCTGCTTTTTGTCTTTGGCGGCCAGCGCGCCAATATCGGTGTTGGCCCCCCTCAGGCCCGAGTCGATAACGGCTGTAAGCGGGTGCATCTGGCTGGCATTAACCTTAAGCCGTTTGCCCTGCATCATCCCAAACATCCGGAATACGTTAAGTACCGGCTTATCAACCCCGTTGGTAGCCAAATCCCTGAACCCATAAAACCAGGGCTGGTTTTCAAACTCAAACGACCAGGATACCGCCCCCATAAAGTTAACGCCCAACGAGTCGGCCAGTAAATACTTGCGCGCAAACGAGGCCGCCGTATAGCTGGAATACATGGTGCCGTTGCGGTATGCGTTGGATGGGTTGGTGGCCATACCACAGGCCGCGCAGCCTTCCGGGTCAGATTCGCCGATAACAATGGGGATGTTTTTGGTTTGCGGGTACGATGCCACTATTTTAAAGCCTTCACGGATATCGCGCATTTGGGGGGCCATATTCATGCGTACGTGGCCATTAACCAATGTAGGCTGCCCCTTGGCATGAAAGGAAATAACATCCAACGGCGAGCCTGTTTTGCCGGTGGCATAGTTGGTGCCGGTGAGGCAATGTTCAATAAATGCCCTCAAAAACTTCATCCCGCTCTGGCTCGATCCGCCTGCTATTTCGGGGCCGCCAATTTTGGCGGTAGGTAAGGCCCTGCGCAGGCCCTGGGCAGCGTAATCATACATCTTAAAAAACTCGGGCATAGTGCCTTTCCAGTAGCTAATGTTAGGCTCGTTCCATACTTCCCAGTACCAGCTTTCTACTTCTTTTTTGCCATAGCGGGCAACCGAGTGTTTTACCCACTGGTATATCAGTTCTTCCCATTTGTTGTAATCTTTAGGCGGATAGGCCCAGCCGGTGTAAATGTCATTATAGTCGTCGCCCGGTTTCCAGTGATGGCGGTAAGGTTCGGGATGGGTGGATAGGGCCTGGGGCATAAAGCCTATCTGGGCGTAGGGTTTCATGCCCAGTTTAATGTAAGTATCAAATATGCTATCAACCAGGTGCCAGTTGTAAACCGGTTTCCCCTCAGGATCTTCAGTATACGCATTAGTCGATCCCCACTTGAGGGCGGCTTCGCCATTGCCGGTGGTAAGCAGGTTATGTACCCGCATGTGCACCGGTGTGGGGCTTAAAGCGGCCAGGTGGGAAAGCAGTTTGCGGCCGTCTTTCATGTAGGTGTAGTTGGGCTCATCGTGCCCAAACCATGCCCAAACGGGGCTCATGTTGCCGGTTTCGGCATTTAAATCTATGTTGATAGTGGCGGTTTGCTGCTGTGCGCAAATGCACTGGCTTTTTAGCAGCAATGTAAGTAAGCTTAAAAGCGCAAATCCTGTTTTGATATTCATATCCGGAATGTATAGGTTTATTATCGGGAATAACAAACATAGCACATTACTTGTAATTTACACACTTAATTAACAAAAGTTTTATGTTGATTAATTCTTGACTATTGCGCAGATATTCATTGCAGTACGGGTCACAAAGCCCAGTTTTTCATATACTTTAATGGCATTTGTGTTGCTTTGCAGCACATGTAAAAACGGGATTCCGCCTGCTTCTTTAATCAACCGTACCTGGTGCATAATAAGGCGGCTGGCGTAACCCTTCCCTAGGTGATCGGGGTGATTGCAGACGGCGCTTACTTCCATATAGGGTAAAGGCTGTAACCTGCGCCCGGCCATGGCCACCAGCTCACTGCCAATAAAAATGCCAAAATAGTTGCCAAAATCGATAGTCCGGTCAAAAAAGGGACCCGGATTTGTTAGTTTGGTGAGCGCCAGCATAGCAGGGATATGCCCGTCATTTAACGGGGTAAAGGCAATGTCGGTAATTGCCGGCGGCGCAGCGTTTTGATACACCATTTGCAGGCATTTCATGGGGTTTACTACTTTCCACGGATGGGGTATTTCGTAGTCTCCGGGGCTGAAAACAGCAACCGTGCGTTTGGGTTGAACAATATCGTAAAGGGCAGCAAAGTTTTCGGGGGTGTTTTGTATCATCCCGGCAAAAGGCGATACGTCAGGCAAAAAACATTTAACCGTATCCGTACCTTCGGCAAGGTTTTGATTGCCGGTGATTGAGGCGTTCCAGGCAGGATTATCAAGCGGGTGTTCCATTGATGTAAATGTAGTTATTGGTAATAAACATATATTTATCGAAAATTAAAAGGCACGCCATTTAAGTGAATCAGTTTAGTGTAAAATTTCAGGACAGGATAAATAACTTTTTTGATTCAGCAACATCTGCCGGGGAAAATACCGGGCTTTTAATCGATGTGCTTGAATATGCAAATGCCGATCCCCATCGCTTTAAAAAAGAGATAAAAGAATTGCAGTTTGAATCCATGCTATCATCGCCATTGCCTGTTGTTTTGGAGGCCCTTGCCGTTGATACTGCGAATTGGGGCGAATTTTACGTAGACGTTTTAAGGGATATATTTGAAAAGGCCCGTGAAGTTAAAAAGCCGAAGGAGGTATTGGGTTATTTAATGGAGTTTCATTATATCGAAAATGATCTACTGCCTTTTAATCAAAAGATTGTAGATATATTGATGCGGGAGATGGAAACTGAAATAGTGGAAATAAAAATTGCTGTTATCAACACCCTGGCAAACTATATTTTAAACCCATCTATTAAAAATAAAGAGTTAATTAATACGGTTCTGTTCCAAAGCCTGAATGATCGGAATTGGAAGGTCAGATGTTTTACTTATGAACTTTTAAGCCTGGAAAACATCCTGCCCCAAGGGCAACGTTTATCTGTTAAAGACCAGTTGCTGAAATTGGTTTTCGGCTCACCACCTGCCGTCTGAGTATTTTTGTCATTCTGTGTAGAAAAGATGCAGCTTTTTTACAACTGTACTGAAAGCCAAACAATGTTACCTATCTATCCATATTTCAAATTAAAAAATATAACTAATTGATTAATAATGTATTTTTCATGAATTTGGTTTAATTTTTGTTGCATACAACGTAACAAAACATTCTAAGTTTACGTCTATTACCTGTAAAAATGATCGATCATGAAAAACAATAAAATAAAACTTAATAATCAACTCACCAGCAGGGTGATAGACCTGCATAACCAGGGTTACACCGACGATTTTTTGCCCGTAAAAGATGAATTCTTTTGCCTTCAAAACAGCGAGAACTTTTCGCCTGCCGATTTAAACATCCAGGTAATTGACCAGTGTTTTGATCAATTCAGCAATACATATAAGTATATCCATACTATCGAAACCACCACCGGCAATAAGGGTTTGTTAATGGCCGATTTGATGTTTGCCGATATGGAAGCGGTAAGTTAATATGCATGCCTGTTAATGACGGGCTTCATTCCGGTTACTCGGTTTTGCCTTAAAAGAACACCCGCAAGTTTAATTTGCGACAGGTGACTAATGGGCGTTTATACCACTACAATAACGGCCCCGCGCTGCTCTAATTTCTACATTGATAAATTACTTAAAACGATTTTTTCTGATCCGGCTTAAATTGTTAAAATTGCAGTACTGAAAGCGTTACATTTATACTGCTAAACAGGCAATTTCATATACTGAGAAAATTAACCGGTTTGAGTATACAGGATTTGATCAGACGTATCCAGATTAATCAAGATGAATCTGCATTTAATGAACTTTACAGGCAACTGTTTGGTAGGTTGTTTCAGTTTGCCTATTCGTTTTTAGGAGACAAGGAACCTGCGGAGGAAATTGTTAATGATATATTTGTTAATGTTTGGTTAAGCCGTAAAGATGTGGGCAAGGTGCTCAATATCCAGGTATACCTTTACGTTACTGTAAAAAATGCCTGTTTAAATTATTTAAGGGGCACTTCATCAAAACAACTTAAAGAAGTAAACATAGCCGAAGCTTATTATTTTCACCTATCGGTTGATCCGGCTCAACTGCTCATTAGTAAAGAATTGCAGGCAGTGCTTTTAACGGCTGTTGATAGCTTGCCCCCGCGTTGCAAACTCATTTTTAAAATGGTTAAGCAGGATGGCCTGTCCTGCAAAGAAGTGGCCGCCATCCTCGGCCTATCCGATAAAACCGTATTTGCACAACTGGCTATCGCGCTAAAAAAGCTCGAAAGTATCCTGTTATAGGCCTCTTCACCCGGTATTTTTTGTAAATGGCATAAGCCGAGTTTACACCTTTTACATTGTAAGACTTTACACATCAGGACATTTGTTCTCAGGCAATCGTTCACCACTCAAATCGGGATTTGAGCGTTATACTAATTGGAATTCGTCAGGAACTCTTGCAATTTTGGTCCCTTAGAAAGATCCCAGGATAAACCTTATGAAAAAAATTGTATTCACCTCGTTATTGCTGATCGCGTATGGTTTGCCCGTACAGGCGCAGGATAAAGCAACTCAAAAAATGGGCGCTGCTGAACGTAAAGCAGTGATCGACACGCTCGTCGTCAAAGTCAATGCTCTTTATGTCTATGAGGACGTCGCTAAAAAAATGGCTACAGCGATCCGGCAACATCAGCAGCACCATGACTACGATACGATAACCAGCCGCGAGGTGCTTGCTAAAAGATTAACCGCAGACCTGCATGCCATCGCTGGTGACGGGCATTTAGGTGTAGAAGCTTCGGCGACGCCGATCATCGAGGAAAAACCTGAAGCGCCGTCGCAGGAAGCTGCCGATGCCTTCCGTAAAACCTGGGCACGCAGTAATTTTAATTTCAAAAAGGTGGAGCTGCTGGACGGCAATATCGGCTTGTTGCAGGTGGACTCCTTTTTTCCCTCGGACTGGATCAAGGACCTGGCCCTGTCTTCCATGACATTCCTCGCTAACTCAGACGCCATTATCATCGATATCCGTAAAAATCACGGTTTTGCCGACGGCGGTTTTTTGATTGCGAGTTATTTCTTCAATAATCCGGTACACTGGAACGATAATTATGACCGCGATGCCAGGACGCTGCGGCAGTCGTGGACCTTACCGGTGGTTCCCGGTGTAAAGCTGGCCGACAAGGAGGTTTATATACTGGTCAGCAAGGACTGCTTTTCTGCATCGGAAGATTTCGCGTATAATATGCAGGCCCTCGGCCGCGCAAAAGTCGTCGGGGAGGTCACTGGCGGCGGGGCGCACCCTACCAAACCCTACAAGATAGGCACTTATTTCCTGGCCGATATTCCATTTGCTTACAGCGTAAACCCTGTTACACACACCGATTGGGAAGGCAAAGGTGTACAGCCGGATGTACAGGTACCCGCGGACGAGGCGCTGCTCACCGCGCAGCTCATGGCGATCAAAGCCCTGGTCAAAAAAATACCTGCCGGAACTGACCGTACCGCCGGGCTCCAAAAAGTGATCGCGCAAAAAGAGCAGGAACTGGGTCAACTCAAAGCAAAAAAGCAGAGAGCCGTGGAAACTTTTTGAGTGTGCTGCCCATTGCTTAGCTTTACGCTAAGATTCAGCCAGCCATGGGTATTCACTTTAATCTTTTTAATATTGTCCTGCTTTTTGGCATCGTACAAGGGGTGATTATCAGTTTCACCCTATTGTTTCCCGGAAAAGATCACCGGCAGGCTAAATATTTCCTCGCGGCTTTCCTGCTGGCGCTGGCCTATAATAGCTTTGGTACCTTTTGCTGGAGTTCCGGGCTCAGCCTTCCCTGGTTTTATCTTTTTGACCGGAGTTTCCCTTATACGTTTATTTTTACGACCGGGCCCAGCTTATACCTTTATGTCAAGACGATCACAGGCGCCGAAAAAATACCGGCAAAAGTTATATTGAAAAGCTATTTGCCCGCTATCGCAGACCTGGGCCTTCGGTTGGCTTTAATGAGCTACGGCCTAAAAAAGACCAATCATCTTTACCACCCGGCGGCCCTCATCCTGATGGTCGTTATTTTCTGGGCTTACCTGCTATCGGCAATTCGCCTGTTCAGGCACTCGTCATTGCAGATGCCAACGGCAGAACAATTTCAGTTAGCCTCCTGGACCAAAATATTCCTGGCCGTTTTGATGGGTGTCGCATCGCTTTGGGCAGTGACGATCTTCGGCACAGTGCTGTTCCAATTGCGCACACTGGCGTATTTTGAACCCATTGAAGTCCTTTTGGTCATCTTTGTTTACTGGATAGGGTTGAGAAGTTATCATTGCGCAAGGGTTGTATATATCCAGGCTCAACATGCCGTCAAAGCGACTGTAGATAAACTGACCATGGAAGATGCGGAGGTTTATATCAACTTGTTAAAAAATGCCATGGAGACCGACCGCTTATATCTTGACCCTGCACTGTCGGTCAGCAAACTTGCCGATATATTGAAACTCAATGTCAAATTGCTGTCGGCTGTTTTGAATGGGCATCTGAACAAAGGATTCAACACCTTTGTCAACGAATATCGCGTGAATGACGTCAAACAACAACTGCTTCAACCAGCCTATGACCACCTGACCAATCTGGGTATTGCTTTGAATTGCGGATTTAAGTCGGAGGCAACCTTTCATCGTGTCTTTAAAGAGATTACCGGCATGTCTCCGTCCGCATTCCGGAAAAACAACCATCAACATGCCGCTGACAGTTTAACTTAATCAATCCAGATTTAGCAATAATAAGCTAAACCTAACCAGATGTACGCGGAACACTTGGTCCCGTCTGGTTATGATGTCCAAAATGTTAGCAGTGTAAAGTCTTCTGATGTAGAAAGTGTAAACTCACCTTATGTTATTTACATTTTTGGCGCGGTTAAAATTTATTTCAAATTCTTTTAGGAAAATCGCGGTTGCCAGGTGTCCTTACACCAGATCGACTAAATTATGGGAAAATCAAGATTTATTGAGCTGATGGCTAAAAGTATGGACGGATCGGCCAATAAGGAAGAGTTGGATGAACTCGAACTATTCTTAAAACAACACCCCGGATATAAAAAAATTCAGCAAGTAACAGATGCCTTAACAGGTACACTTAATAACAACGACGAAATTTTGCCCACAACCATAAACAGTAAGCTGGATGAGTTATGGGTTAAAATAAAAGATTCTGAAGAAACAGAAACCGAAATTTTTGCAGGCAACGTACGGCCATTTAACTGGAGGTGGCTTGGCGCGGCTGCGGCTGTCGCCGTGCTCGGTTTGTTTGGCTTTTTGTTTTATAGCCAGCGGGCCAACCAACAGCTTAACGCCGCTGTAACAAAAAAAATTGACGTGCCTTTTGGCAAAATGATGCAGGTTACTTTATCAGATGGTACCAAAGTGAAGCTGAATGCGGGCAGTCATTTTTCGTACCCTTCGGTTTTCGAGGCCGGGCAAAGGGAGGTTAATTTAGAAGGGGAGGGCTTTTTTGAAGTGACCAAAAATCCGAAGAAACCATTTTTGGTGCACACCGCCGGCTTCACGGTAAAAGTTTTAGGTACAGTATTTAACGTAAAAGCTTACCGCGATGATAAAACTACCGAAACTACTTTATTAAAAGGAAAGGTGCAGGTTGAGCTGGCCGATGACCCGGAAAAGAAGATCATTTTATCGCCGCATGAAAAACTGACCATTAATAACCCGGCACAAATTGTACCTAATCAGTTTGCTAAGGCTACTGTTGCCAAGATAAAATATGAAGTAGCCACATTACCGGTTGTAAGCAATGATGCCTATGTGGAAAATGCCTGGATAGACCACAAAATTATGTTTGCCAATAATGATTTTGAAGATGTTGCCCGGCAAATGGAACGCAAATACAACGTAAAAATAGTTTTTGCAGACGAAGCCCTTAAAAAAGAGCAGATAAGCGGCGTGCTTGAAAATGAAAGCCTGGATACTGCCCTGAATTTCCTGAGACAAATTGTGCCGTTGCAATCAAAAATTGATGGCAGTACGGTGTACTTATCCTATAAGAACAAAAAATAAAACAACATAACTAATATTAACTTAACAGCAGCACATGAAGAGAAACAATTACTTATCAGATTCCTGAAAACCCATAAATAAACAAGGGAAGAGGTGCAACTCTTCCCCGCAAAAATCTGGGATTTATCATTGTGAGTAAGCGAGTTGGAACCGAGCTTACTCTATCCATTAATTTTCAAAACAAATGTAATGAAAAAAACAAGAAGGGCATTTGCCATTCCGGGTGCCCCCGTATGCCTTAAAGTTATTTTGCTAATGAAAGCAGTTTTCTTGCTAATCCTGGTTACCTGCATGCAGGTTTCGGCCAGTGTTTATTCACAACAGAAATTTACACTCAGCATTAAGCAAACCGAGGTAAGTACTATACTTGCCAAAATTCAAAAACAAAGCGATTACCGTTTCTTTTACAACTACGCCGCCATAAAAAAACTGGGCAAGGTTGATATTGACGTTAAAAACGCTTCTATCGAACAAGTGTTGAACTCGCTTATGGACAATAAGCTGCCCTACAAAATGGCCGATGACCACGTAGTGATCATATCAACAGCCGAAACCGCCAATGCCCTTTTGCTTGTAAAAGGAAAAGTGGTTGATGGCAAAGGCGAACCGCTCATTGGCGTAAACATCAGGCTGCAGGGTACCAACCTTGGGGTAACAACCGATGTTAACGGTAACTTCGTAATAAATGCCCCGGTTAACGGTGTATTGGAGTTTAGTTATATAGGCTTCGAGAAAAAGATAGTGACCGTAACCGGTGACCAGCCTTTGTCGATCTCCCTTGTTGCTTTACCATCAGCTTTAACAGAAGTTGTTGTAGTAGGCTATGGCACCAGTAAGAAAGTAGATGTAACCGGTTCTGTAGCCAGCATTAAAGGTACTGATATTCAAAACTTGCCGGTAGCATCAGCTGCACAGGCTTTGGATGGCCGCGCCAGTGGTGTAAACATTGTGCGTAACGATGGTTCGCCGGGTGCTGCGCCAAGTATCAGGATCCGTGGTACGGGTACTATTAATGATGCCAACCCCCTTATTGTTATTGACGGCGTACCAACCAGCAACGCCGATGCGTTAAGTGATATTAACCCTAATGATATTGCATCTGTCGAAATATTAAAGGATGCATCCTCAAGTGCTATTTATGGTACAAGGGCTGCAAATGGTGTGGTGCTGGTTACTACCAAGAAGGGTACTTACAATCAAAAGCTATCAACATCGGTTAATTTTTACAACGGTTTTCAAAATACAACCAAATACATTAAGCTGCTTACCGCTCCTGATTTGTACAAATTGAAAAGAGAGCGGTATACCAATGATGGTGCTACTATAGATGCGCCATGGACCGATACCTATTATGCAACTCAGCGTACTGATTGGCAGCATGCCATTATGGGTACAGGGCATGTAACCAATGGCGATGTAAGTTTACAAGGTGGTAACGATGTATCTAATTATTATCTTTCGCAATCAATTTATAACGAAGACGGTATCATCGACAAAACCAACTTTAAACGCTACGTTACCCGTATCAATTCTGAACATAAAATAACCCCATGGTTTAAGCTGGGCGAGAATGTGCAGTTATCTTACGGCAATCAAAATGGATTTGATAATAACAACTCGCAAACAGGTTTAATTTTCTCGGCTTTACGGTTTAACCCCGCTATACCCCTGGTTAATCCCGATGGTACATACGGAACATCAAAAGCTTATGCCAACCAGTTAGGTGATATTAACAGCCCTTATGCCACCATTCAGGAGGCCGATAAGTACACAAAAAAATATCGTGTACTGGCTAACGCGTTTGCTGAAATTTCATTTTTAAAGGAATTGAAACTGCGTGTTAACTATGCGTTTGACGGCTCGCTAATACGCAATTACAACTTTAATGTTGCCGATGTTAACCAGACAAGGCCAAACCAAACATCTACCCTTACACAAAGCGAGGAGGAAGTATCGTCTCAGCTGCTCGAATCATTCTTAACCTACGATAAGCTTTTCGGTAAAAGCCACGTAACCTTTACTGGTGGCTATTCTTATCAAAACTTTAAAGACTACGGCTTTACAGCGCAAAGAGTTGGCTATGATGATACCGACCCCGATCAAAGAGTACTTAACCAGGGTGCCCTTCAGCTTAACTCAAATATAATACCACAGCCAACATCTCTTCAGTCGGGTTTTGCAAGGCTGTTTTATGATTACGACAGCAGGTTTCTGGCAACGGTAACTTTCCGCGCGGATGGATCTTCAAAATTTGCCCCCGGTAACCAGTGGGGTTATTTTCCGGCCTTTTCATTGGGATGGAGGCTGTCTAACGAGCAATTTATTAAAAACATAACCTGGATAAGCAATCTTAAATTAACCGGTGGTTATGGCGAACTCGGAAATCAGAATGTTAGCCCCTACCAATACTTAAGTTTATTAAAAATAGGAAGCACCTACGAAAACAATGGCTACGCATTTGGCGGCTCGGGAGTAAGTGGTGCCGCAGTTACCAGCATTGCCAACCCCGATATTACCTGGGAAAGGGCTGCCATGACCAACATTGCACTTGATGCCGGTTTTTTAAATAACCAGTTAAATACTACTGTAACGTGGTTTAATAAAAACACCAAAGATATGCTGATATCGCCTCCGGTAGTAGGCACATCAGGTTCGGTAGCAATCCCTAACCAAAATATTGGCACCATGAATAACAAAGGTGTTGAGGTTGAGGTTAATTACCAGGGCGGCGATGATAAATTAAAATACTCGTTTGGCGCAAATGCATCTTTCATTAAAAACAAGGTAACCCAGTTAAATGGCGAAGGCACGTTTATAGGTTCTACTGTTTACGGCCGCTCAAGCCAGGAAATTTCACGTACTTACCAGGGCCAATCGATAGCGTCGTTCTATGGCTGGAAAACAGATGGATTATATCAAACCCAGGCCGAGATAGACAATGATCCCGCGCTTAAAAATGATTCGCGCAAAAGCTCGATTAGGCCTGGCGACGTTAAATTTCTGGATTTAAACAGAGATGGTTTAATTGATGGTAACGACCGCACCAACCTGGGCAATCCTAACCCGAATGTTACAGCAGGTGTCCAGGGCAGTATATCGTACAAAGGGTTTGATTTATCGGCCAATTTTACCGGTGTATTTGGCGTAAGCTTATACAATGCCGATAGGATGCAGGGCATCGATCCAACTTATCCGTTTAACCTGTATGCCGAAGATTTAGGCCGCTGGACAGGCGCCGGTACAAGCAATACCATTCCCCGTTTATCGCTTGACCGTGCTAATGATAACTACCGCACATCCGATTTGTTTGTAGAAAGCGGTAACTATTTCAGCCTTAAAAACGTCACGTTGGGCTATACTTTACCTTTCACATGGTCTAAAAAAGCCGCCCTTAAAAGTGTAAAATTGTACGCTTCCGGGCAAAATGTCTTTATGATAACCAAATACAAAGGCTATACACCCGAGTTAGGTTATACCAACGGCAACCTGCAGCGCGGCGTTGATGTGGCTCAGTACCCATCGGTACGTACAATTACATTCGGTGTAACAGTTAAATTATAAAATCATGAAATCGAACAAAATATTATATATAGCAATAGCACTGGCTTTATTTAACAGCAGCTGTAAAAAAGCACTCGATTTAAAGCAGCAGGGGGTTTATACCTCTGATAATTATTTCAGAAATGAAACAGATGCCGTTACCGCCGTTAATGGGATATACAGCATTTTACCTGAAGAAGATTATATTGGCCATGCCGAATGTACATTTGATGTACCATCTGACGATTACTGGCGCTCGGGCGACCACGGCGAAGATGAAGGTATTGAAAATTTAACTTACGATGCTTCAAACGCGGCTATCAGGTACCCCTGGAAATGGCGCTACGAAGAAATAAACCGCGCTACCAATTGCATTATCAATATCCCTAAAATCACCGCTATATCTGCCGATATTAAAAATCGCAGCATGGGCGAGGCTTATTTTTTAAGAGCGTTTGGCTACTGGCGCGGAATGTTAATTCATGGCGATGTACCAATTATCACAGAGGATGATTACTCGAAACAATTATTTAACGTTCCCAAATCGCCGATTGAAGAAGTTCGTAAACAAATAGAAAGCGATTTGCTGAAGGCTGTTGACCTGCTGCCGGAAAGTTACGATGCTTCAAATCTCGGCCGGGTAAGTAAAGGCACAGCATTGGGGCTTTTAACCAAGCTTTACATGAACTGGGAAAAACTTCCCGAGGCTATTGCAACCGGACAAAAGGTAATATCCAATTCGCATTACGCATTGGCTCCCAATTACACCGATAACTTCACCCGTGCAAATGAAACCAGCACCGAAATGCTTTTTTCTATCCAGGCGGTACAAAACGTGTTACCAAATGATTTTACGGTTTACTATATCCCAAGGCCATGGGGCGGTTACGGCTTTAGCCAGCCTTTACAGGGATTGGTAAATGAGTTTGAAGCTAATGATCCACGTAAAGCTGCAACTGTATTAAGTGTTGGCGACAAAGTTGATCTTGGTGATGGCAAAGGCTTAACTACCTTTACCGCTGATCTGTCGGCAACCGGGTTCGCATTTAAAAAATACGCAGTATTTAACACGTTCGCCGATGGTGGCGGTGTTGATCATAGTTTTGCTGTACCTTTAATGCGGTCGGCCGATATTTACCTGCTGGTAGCCGAAGCTCTTATACGTACACAAGGTGCCGGCGCGGGCGATGTGCTGATAAACCAGATAAGGCACCGGGCTTCGCCATTGTTGCCACCCGTTGTAGGTGCAGGTATGACACAGTTAATACATGAGCGCCGTGTTGAACTTGCCGGTGAAGGCGAGCGCCACCAGGATTTAATGCGCTGGGACAAGAAAAATATTGTTGATATTGCAGCCATATACAACAAGGCGGTTTCAAAAGCACCGCTTGATCAGTCGAAAACAGTGACTTTTGTTCGCCCTAAAAATTATTATTTCCCGCTGCCGCAGGTAGAAATTGATAAGAGTAAAGGCGTTTTAGTACAAAATCCAAACTTTTAAGTAAAATGATCTATTAAATGCCGGTAGCCAGCAATAATTTGTTAAGTCAATTTGTGTTGGTCACCGGCATTTTTATTCTATAAAAACCCAAACAAACAGAACCAGCTTAAATAATGAAAAAAGGTTTATTGATACTTATTGTTACTGTTTTTAGCTTAAACACCTATGCCCAGGTTGATCAGAAAGCATCGTATGAGTTCATTGAACGTATCATCCCCGGTAAATCAAGCGCGTTCCTGGTTGAGCCAATAACGGCAGATAACAATAAAGACGCGTTTGAACTGGATAGCCGCGATGGTAAAATAGTTTTACGTGGTAACAACGGGTTATCTGTAGCTGCAGCTTTAAATTATTACCTTAAAACCTACTGCTTTTGCGATATAGGCTGGAATGGTACTAATTTAAACCTGCCTGCAAACCTGCCCGGGGTAACCGCCAAAATTCATAAAACCACGCCTTATCAATACCGCTATTACCTTAACTACTGCACATTTAATTATACCATGGCCTGGTGGGACTGGGCCCGCTGGCAAAAGGAAATTGACTGGATGGCGCTCAACGGTATCAACATGCCGCTGGCTATTACCGGCGAAGAAGCTATTTGGCAGGATGTATACAAAAGCATGGGCTTTACCGATAAAGAACTGGATGCATTTTTTTGCGGGCCGGCCTATTTTTCCTGGTTTTGGATGGGCAACATTGATGCCTGGGGCGGCCCGCTGCCACAGCATTGGATGGATAGCCACAGGGCACTGCAAAAAAAGATCCTGGAGCGCGAACGTTCATTCGGCATGAAACCTGTATTGTCGTCATTTACCGGCCACGTACCACCGTCGTTTAAAGACAGGTTCCCGAAAGCCAAAGTAAAAAGAACAAACTGGGATGCAGGCTTTCCTGATGTATTCATTCTTGATCCTGATGATGAACTTTTTGAAACCATCGGCAAAAAATATATCGAAGCTCAAAACAAGGAGTTTGGTACCGACCATTTATACTCGGCCGATACTTTTAACGAGAATGTACCACCCACAAATGATTCAACCTACCTGGATGGCATGAGCAAAAAAGTATTCCGCTCCATGACCGCTGCCGACCCAAAAGCGGTTTGGGTAATGCAGGGCTGGATGTTTCATTACAACAATAAATTCTGGCAGCCGCAACAAATAAAAGCCCTGCTGAACGCGGTACCTAACGACCAAATGATTGTACTTGATTTGTACAGCGATTCGCACCCGGTATGGAACCGTACCGAAGCCTACTATGGCAAGCCCTGGATCTGGAGTATGCTGCAAAACTTTGGCGGCAACATCAGCCTGTTTGGCCGCATGCGCCACGTGGCTGCTGATCCGGCCGTCGCCCTGCATGATCCCGAATCA
Organism: Mucilaginibacter sp. KACC 22773; assembly: GCF_028736215.1. Classification (NCBI taxonomy): domain Bacteria; kingdom Pseudomonadati; phylum Bacteroidota; class Sphingobacteriia; order Sphingobacteriales; family Sphingobacteriaceae; genus Mucilaginibacter; species Mucilaginibacter oryzagri. The sequence continues at coordinate 6,244,239 of NZ_CP117883.1, read as the reverse complement.
AAAAACCTGGTTGGTATAGGCATAACGCCCGAAGGTATTGAACAAAACCCGGCCCTGTTTGCCCTGATGCTGGAGAATGTTTGGCGCGATACACCGATTGATGCCGATGCCTGGGTAAATAATTATGCCCACAGGCGCTACGGGCAAACCAATGCCAACGCCTCCGAAGCCTGGCATATATTACTGAACACTGTTTACAGCAGTGGCCTGAGCGAGGGTGGCCCCGAATCGATCATTGTGGCCAGGCCAACCATGCAGAAAACTATCGACAGGGTTTTAACCAAATTGAGCTATGATCCCCTAAAGCTGGCCAAAGCCTGGCAGCTATTGGTAAACGCCGCCGATAGCCTGAAACAAAGCGACGGTTATCAATATGATGTAATTGACGTAACCCGGCAGGTGCTGGCTAATTATGCATCGCCATTGCAGCAAAAAATGGCATCGGCCTACAAAAGCGGCGATAAGGAAGCCTTTAAACAATACAGCACAGCCTTTTTACAGCTGATGGATGACATGGACGATTTGCTAAGCACCCGCAAAGATTTTTTATTGGGCAAATGGATTAACGAGGCCAGGGCCAACGGCATTACCGACAAAGAAAAGAACCTGTATGAACTAAACTCCCGCGACCTGGTAACCCTTTGGGGCGATAAAGAAAGCGGATTGAGCGAATACTCCAACAGGCAGTGGGCCGGCCTGATAAAAGGGTATTACAAACAACGCTGGGAGCTATACTTTAGCCAGCTAAACAAAGCCATGACCACAGGCGCCGCCTTTGATGCCAAAGCGTTTGATACCCAGGTAAAAAACTGGGAATGGCAATGGGTAAACAAACACGATAATGCTTATACCGATGTTGCCAAAGGCGACGGGGTACAAAAGGCGAAGGCGCTGTTTGCAAAGTATAATAGTTTGGTGTTGCAGGCGGCGTATTGATAAAGTAGGTTATTTTCCATCTGTCATAATGAGTGGTAAAATCCATTGATTAGGAAGGAAAAGTGACGACTATCGCATGGCGGCCAAGACTCACCCGGCGAGGCTGCGCCCGCCACCCTCTCTTCACCTGCGGTGGAAAGAGGGGCTTGAGTGTTGAAAATCAACATGTTATAAAGGGAAAAAAATAATAAATTTTCAAGCCCCTCTTTCCGGCGAAGCCGAAGAGAGGGTGGCGGGCGGAGCCTCGCCGGGTGAGTCTTAGCCAGCGTTTAAAGCCGACCGTATCGGTGAAGATGCCTATAGAGACACAGGCATCGGGAAAAGAATGACGTATGTTGCAGGCGGCGACGACTCACCCCGAACATCGCTACGCTCGTTCTGCCCCTCCGACTGCGTCGTATAGAGGGGCTAAAAAAGAAAAAGGTAAGAAAATAAAAATGAGCTTCACCCTCTTTGCGGCTTTAGCCGGAGAGAGATTCGGCCAGCGCAGCGAAGCCGGGGTGAGTCGTCGCCAACGTTCAAACGCCGTGAAAGTCGGCGGAGTAATCAACAGAACAAGGAAGAAACCGGCATCCTCCGCAACAACAAAATACATTGAATCATAAACACATGATCAAAAGCACATACCTCCTTCTAACAATCCTGATTTGCCTGGCGTTTAGCATAACCATAAAAGCCCAGGATAGTAACGACCACATTTTCCCGCCATCTGCAGCGGCTAAATCCTACATCAATTTTGATAGCAAGGGCTTTTTGATAAATGGCAGTCGCACGTTTATTGTATCGGCAGGGTTGGAGTATGCCCGCATCCCGCACCAGCTTTGGCACGACAGGTTGCTGCGCATAAAGCGTGCGGGATTTAATTGTATCGAGATATACACCATCTGGAACTTTCATGAAGCCCAGGAAGGCAAATTTGATTTTACCGGCGACCGCGATCTGAACCTGTTTTTAAAGCAAGTTAACGACTTAGGTATGTACGCCATTGTACGCGTTGGCCCGTATTATTGTGCCGAGTGGGATAACGGCGGCTACCCCATCTGGCTTAAATTTAAGAAAGGCCTGAGTGTTCGGGAAGATAATCCCTTGTTTGAAAAATATGTCGACAGGTTTTTTGATCACCTTTTACCTATCGTGATGAATAACCAGGTAAACAAAGGGGGGCCGGTAATACTGGTGCAGTTGGAGAATGAGCATCCCAAAGGCTGGGGTACCATGATGCCCGATGGCTATTTTAAACATTTGCAAACCAAGGCGCTGAGTATGGGCCTGCAGGTGCCTTACTTTTTTAGCGGCCTGCACCACGCCAGCGATCCGGCAGGGGATGGCAAACTGGACGACGCTGCACGGCCAAACCCATGGTTTTCTACCGAGTTTTGGAGTGTTTGGTATTCGCAATACGGTGCCAAACCTGGTGACGACCAGCTTTACGACAGGCGCACCTGGAAAATCATCGCCAACGGCGGCAATGGTTATAATTATTACATGGTGCACGGAGGATCGAACTTTGGGTACACCAATAACGATGAAGACGCGGCATCATATGATTATGGCGCGGCCATTGGCCAGGCAGGTGATTTACGGCCAATATATTATGCCTTTAAACGGGCGGCCTGGTTTAGCCGTAGTTTCGAAGAGGTGCTGGAAAATAGCGTAAACAACAGTGACGCTTACAGCAATATAGTTTCGGAGCCTGCCTTAAAAGTGAGCGCACGTAGAAGCCCAGCCGGTGCGATTATATTTTTGGATAACACGGGACAGCAACCCATAACCACATCATTGGATATTGCTGATAAAAACCTGACTGATAAAAAGGTAAGCGTTTTGCCCGGCGAGATATATCCCTTAGTCCATAACTATAAACTGACAGATGAGGCTACCCTCAATTGGGCGCTGACAAGGGTGTTTGCCATTGTAAGACAGGGTAATACCACTACGGTTATTACGGATGCCGAAGCCGGATCGCCCTTGTCTTTATATTTTAAAACCCAGGGCAAGGCATCAACAGAAAACCCCAACGTAAAAATTGACGGCGAAAATGTAAGCATTAACCTAACTATGCCCTCCATTATCCAGCCATTGGAATATAACTTTAAAGCAGGTACGCAAACCATCCGTGTGCTGGCTATGAACAGGCAGCTAACAGATAAAACCTATATCGATAAACCGCACAATACCCCCTACATTATATGTGGTGCGGATTATGTAGGAAAAATTGAGATTAATGATCAGCCTTTTACCGCTGATATAGAGCAGCCCTTACTAAAAGATAAAAAAGACCCGGTTTGGATTTACACGGCTCAAAAAACGGTGCTTTTAAAACAGATTCCATCAACAACGGTCAATCAGCCCAAAACAGTAGCACTCAGCAATTGGGAATTTAAAAATGCATCGGGTGCGTCTGCCGTAAATTATAACGCGGATAAATGGCTATCCTCAAAGAACCCTGTACCGATGGGTGCCGACGGCGATGTAACGGCCGATGCCTGGTACCGTACTACAATTACCACCCCGGTTGCAGTTAAATACACCTTGCAGGTAAAAGGCGGCGGCAGGGGGCAGGCTTTTGTTGACGGTAAGCCTGCTGCTAAATGGAAACTGAACGATGGAGAGCTAACGCTCGACCTGAAAAAAGGTAAACATACCCTTGCTATTTTTGCGGCGCATGATGGTAGGGACAAACTGGCAGCTTATCTTGGGCCGATTGATGAGGTGGACAGTAAAGGTGTGTTTGGTGTGGCGCTCATCAAAAAAGGAGGTCCGTTTATCAGCGAGTTAAGCAACTGGTATTTTGCCAGGGCCAATAAAATAAGCGATGTTAAACAAGGGCCACCGGCGTTTGATACCACCATATTTAAACCGTATAAAATAAACACCGATGTTTTTAATTTAAAGGAAGGATATGGTTGGTTTACCACAATTATACCACAACAGCCCGCAGGTACATCAAAAATCACCTTGCAGTTTAAAAGTGTGGACGAAAATGCTACGGTATTTATCAATGGCGAACAGGTATTTAAACACGATGGCTGGAACCAGCCTTTTGAAGTTGATATTGCAGATGCATCTGCTTTAAAAGCTCCTATCCGGCTTGCTGTGTTTATAGAAAACTACTCTAACGAGGGCGGCATTGATCAGCCTGTAAAAATTAATGCCATTGGCGACGCGCCTGCCGTAACCGGCTGGAAAATGAAAGGCGGTCCCGGCGATGCGCTGGCTGTAAAAGGCTGGCAAAAATTTACCGGCAAGGTTAAAACCAATGCCCCTGCGTTTTACCGGTCAACCTTTACCGTACCACGGGCAAAAGGAAAGACCTTTATCTGGCGGTTTGAGCCAAAAGGGCTGGGGCATGGCTCGGTATGGGTTAACGGGCATAACATTGGGCGGTACCCGGAGAAGATATCCATTACCAGTTTATACATCCCCGAATGCTGGCTAAAAACAGGCCCGAATCAATTGGTGATTTATGATGAAGATGGAAAACAACCCGGTGATACAATGATTGTGGCCGAACAGGAAGCAGGCCGCACTATAATACAAATAAATACAGATATTAAATAATCAATGAGTATTCGTTATTTGGTTTTAAATTCCCCTCTTGAGAGGGGGCGGGCAGGAATGGTGTAATGGCAGGGGTGTGTTTGAACGCGCGATAACACACCCCTGCCCCTCTCGAGAGGGGAACCCACTGCACCGGGCCGTTTGAACCAAATAGCAAAATAGCATATAGTCAATAAATAATCAATACAACATGGCAATAAGTACTGAAAGGTTTACCGCATTAGATATTTTTAGGGGGATGACCATCTGTTTCATGATCATTGTAAACGCGCCCGGCTCGGGCGCGGATGTGTGGACGCCGCTCGACCACGCCCCATGGATAGGTTTTACACCAACCGACCTGGTTTTCCCGTCGTTCCTGTTCGCAGTAGGCAACGCCTTAAGTTTCTCTAAAAAGAAATTTGAATCGGATGCCGCCTTTATCGGTAAAATATTTAAACGTACGGTTATCATCTTTTTATTGGGCTACCTCATGTACTGGTTCCCATTCTTCCACCGTGTTGCCGACGGCTGGGCTTTTAATCCGCTAAGCCATACCCGCATAATGGGCGTGTTGCAGCGCATAGCCTTGTGTTACTTTTTTGGTGCTTTGATTGTTCATTATTGCTCTCAAAAAACGGCGGTTATCATCTCGGGGTTACTGCTGGTTGGCTACTGGCTTTTTTTAATGCTATTTGGCGAGGCAGGCAAGGAATATACCATGCTGGGCAATGCCGGTACCAAACTGGACATTGTGTTGTTGGGCAACGATCATTTATACCACGACAAAGGCGGGCCCATAGCTTTTGATCCCGAAGGTTTACTAAGCACACTAACCGGGATAGTAAACGTGATAGGCGGTTTTTTAGCGGGCGCGTTCATCCAACGCAAAGGTAAAACTTACGAAACCGTGGCCAAGCTCATGATGTTTGGCGGGTTGCTTATCGTATCTGCCTTGTTCCTTGGCCAGTTTTTCCCTATAGCCAAAAAACTGTGGACAAGCACATTTTCGCTCCTCACCATCGGTATCGACCTTACCATATTAGGCCTGCTGATATTTGTTATTGAAATAGAAAAAGTAAAACGCGGCACCAACTTTTTCCTTATCCTGGGCCGTAATTCCTTAGCCATTTACCTGCTGTCCGAGTTACTGCTTACCGTTTTACAAACCGTATGGGTAGCCCCCAAACTCAGTTTTTATGATTGGATAAACCAGGTTTTTTACCAGCGGGTGTTCCCCGGCGCGCTGGGCACATTGGTATTTGCCATTTGCTATATGATGCTGTGCTGGCTGGTGGCTTATGTATTGGATAAGAGGAAGATATATATTAAAATATAACGGGGTGAAAAAGTTGAAGTATTGTTTAAGAATGTTGTTAGACGCTGGAAAAACAACTGCACAATTGGCATCCGGAATCTTTGAAGGACGTAACGACAAATCGGCGAAAGACTTACGGAGTTTTCAAAACTTCGTAAGTCTGGATAAACCACGTTTTTGTCATCCTGAGGAACGAAGGATCTGTCCGCCACTTATAGCCCACGGAAAAGTTAGCAGATACTTCGTCCCTACCCTTGGAATGTCCAAATTCCCTGTCCTGTCGAAGCATAGTGGGCAAAGGCCTCTCCGCGCGACCCTTCGACAGGCTCAGGGTGACAGGCCTGCGCAATCGAAATTACAACCTGTCATCCTGAGGTACGAAGGATCTATCAGCTGTGCATGTCCGATAGAAAAGTTCGCGAATAGATCCTTCGTACCTCAGGATGACAGTCGTTTATTTTTGAATACCAATTCCCCTTCAGAATCCGCTACATCGGGGATTGCTTCGTACCTCGCAATGACGGGTGGCTTGTTTAACACTAAACAGCTTTGTAAATCTTTCTTTTCTTTAACAGTTATTTTAATCCTGCTAAAGTTTTCCGCCTCAGCCCAACACACCAACCACCTGCCCTATGTAAACCCCTTCATCGGCACAGCCCAAAGTAATGTACTTACCAAATGGGGGAGTGAAGGCGGCACCTATCCCGGTGCTGTAGCGCCATCGGGTTTTATACAGTTAAGTCCTGAAACCAGGTTTGGAAAGGGGTACAATTATGGTGATAGCGCTATTTGTTATTTCAGCTGCTTCGGTCATATGAGCGGCTTTCCAGAGGGCTCAGCCGGCAGGTTTTATGTGATGCCGGTTAATACAGATTTATTTGAACCCGGTAAATACAGCCGGAAATTTTCGCATACCAATGAAACTGCAAGCCCTGGTTACTATAAAGTGAGCTTTGATGACCACAGTACCGTCGAGGTCACAGCAACAACCCGTACGGGCATGTTCCGGTTTACATTTACCGCTGGTTTATCACCACAATTATTTATCGGCGACGCCGGGGAGATTAGCATCATATCCCCTAATATAATCCGGGCCTCAAACGGTAATATGGTCATCAACTTTACCGAAGCGTTTACCTCAAAAAAGCAGGTTAAAGGCGGTTGGGTATTCAGTTTTGCAGCTGCGGTAGACGGCACTAAAACTATTGGGCTTAAACTAAGCGCTTCGGCCGTTGGTTACGCAAGTGCCCAAAAAAATATCGATACGGAAATTGGCACATCGTCTTTTGATCAACTGCGTAAACTTACCGCTAACGAATGGCAGAAAAAACTGGACGTTGTTGATGTAACCGACAGTAACGATGCAAATAAAACCGTTTTTTATACCGCCCTGTATCATTCGCTTTTAATCCCCTGGGTTATCGATGATGTGGATGGCCGTTACCGGGGGGCAGATGATAAAATTCACCAAAAAACAGGCAATCACCAATATGGGGCCTTCTCTCCCTGGGATACTTTCCGCTCCCTGCACCCCTTGCTTACCCTGCTTTACCCGGATAAGCAGCAGGATGTAATTTTATCTATGCTGGATATTTACAAACAAACCGGTCACCTGCCAACCGAATCGATGACGGGTAACCATGCTATACCCATTATTGTGGATAGCTACCTGAAAGGGATTACCGGTTTTGATAAACAGTTGGCTTATACCGCCATGAAAAAAAGTGTACTGGAGCCGCCGTTTATCCAGCCCGACATGGAGATCTTTAATCAAAAAGGTTATATCCCCTTTACCCGGTCCGAGTCGGTTACCCGCACGGTTGAGTATGCTTATGACGATTGGGCTTTATCGCAATTTGCCAAAAATGTTGTTCATAGTGACGAAGACTACCGGCTTTTGGCAAACCGCGGCTACAACTACCGCAATCTTTTAAATAACGATCAGCTATTGCTATTGCCCCGAAACGATGATGAGTTTAAACTACAGCCGGGCATGTCGGGTTATAAGGAGGGGGATAAGTGGGTGTATTCCTACTTCGTGCCCCAAAACATTAACGATCTTATTAACCTCACGGGCGGCACCGACCAATTTGCCACTCGGCTTGATTCGGCGCTTAGCAACAATGTGATCCTGTTTGATAACGAGACTGTGTTCCATTTGCCCTACCTGTTTAACCAGGCAGGTAAACCGGCTTTAACCCAAAAATGGTTAAGGCAAATTATGCTGCATCGTTTTAGCAACAACCCCGGCGGCTTACCCGGTAATGACGACCTGGGCTCAACATCCAGCTGGTATGTTTTTAGCGCCATGGGTATTTACCCGGTTTGCCCTGGCAGGCCTTATTACGCAATAGGAACACCATTATTCAAATCGGTAACACTGCATCTGCCAAACGGAAAACGGTTTAGCATAAATAATAAAGCGGCATCAGCTAAGGATGGCTATATAAGGGCCTTAACCGTTAACGGTAAACCCTGGCAACAGCTAACCCTGCCGCATTCGGTATTAACTGCCGGTGGTTCAATGGTTTTTGATTTGACGGATAAGGCAGGCAATTGGCCAAAGGATAACAACCCTGTTGAATTATCCGAAACAAAACAAAGCCCTGGTTTTAAAATGTTGAATTGGTCCGTTTCAAAAAACAATGTTGTCCCTGATGAACCTTTTACCGTTCATTTTTCAATCAGCAACAAAGGAACTACCGGCGTTAAAATTGTTTCGCTACTGGTAAATGGCAAACCGTATGCTCACAAAAACTGTATGGTAGTTTTGGACGGTATCCAAAAAGATTCGCTGGTATGCCGGCTTTACCCTATCGGGAAAACGGAACTTAAATTGGAGGGGCTGCCTCCGGTTATGGTTGATGTAAAACTGCCGCCAAATTCGCCGGTGCATCCCTTTAAAATTACAGGCCTTGCCGCTACCGCAATGCTTAAAATAAATGAGCCGCAGCACCTCGCTTATGTCATCCAAAATATTGGCGGCGTTAAGCAAACTTTTAATGTCCCGGTAACAAAAAACGACTCCCTAATTTTTACCGATACCGTTGTTTTGGAACCCGGCGAAAAAAAGGTGATCGGGCATGTACTGGCGGGTGCTTCAAAAGGGTTCCAAAGGATATTCGCAGGTGATCAAAACGTGGTTTACAAGGTGTACCAGGACAACACAGAATCACTTTTGCTTGATCTTTCTCTAATAGATTATTCGGCCAATAGTTCAGTAAAAGACAACTCCGGATTTCAAAATAACGGGCAAATAGTTACTGCCGAAAAATCAAAAACCGTCGGCAGGCTCGGGTTTAATGAGCACACTTTTGTTGAGGTTCCCAGCACTCCCGCCCTTGATAATATGGGCGAAACCATCACCATGATGGGCTGGGTATACCCCACCGGGAACGAAAAAGGATTGGTGGATATGATAACCAAAGGCGATAGCCACGTTTTACAGGTGTCTGATCACCAAACGCTTACTTTTTTTGCCGGCGGCTGGGGCCGTGGCGATTGCACCGTTAACCTGCCCGCCAACTGGAATAACCATTGGCACCACATTGCCGGGGTGTGTACAGGTAAAACACTCTACCTGTACATCGATGGTGTATTGGCGGGTACCACCGTGATGGAAACCACCGCAAACCTATCGGTAACCAACAAATGGACTTTAGGCAGGAATGAGGAATTTCCGTCTGAAAGAATTTTTCATGGATATATGGATAAGGTAAAGGTGTTTAAAGCGGCTTTAACAGCTGGTGAAGTGTCGGAGATAGTAAAGAAAGAAAAACCTGATCAGAATCGTTAAAATCCCGTCGATTCCCTTTTTATTATAGTTGATTTAAGCACCAGCGTTTCGTTCGGTTCAAAATATTTTTTATTCAATATCTTAAAAAGGATGCCGGCTGCTTCTTTGCCCATCTCAAAAGCTGGCTGTGTAATTGTGCTGAGTGAGGGGTTTAAAAGCGGCGCGGTTTTGAGGTTCGAAAAGCTTATTATTTTAATGTCCCGCGGGATATTCAGGTTAAGATCCTTACAGGCGTAATAACATGGCAGGGCCAGATTTTCAATGGAGGTAATAATGCCGTCGGGTTTTTCGTTAGCGAGCAGTTTTTTTATCAGCTGATAGTTTTCATCTTCATTGTTGGTGTCATGTACAATTAATGCATCGTTTTTGGCAATATGGTTGTCGTTTAACGCTGCGCAATATCCGGCAAACCGTTTTTTTCCTGTCGATAGGTTATTTAAGGCCATCAGGTAGGCAATTTTCCTGCACCCGCACTCAATTAAATGGCAGGTAGCGCTATAAGTGCTTTCGTAATCATCTGTAGTTACCTTTACGGCGTCTATATCTTCATTTACCCTGTCAAAAAAAACAACCGGCAGCTGGTTAATAATATCCTTAAAATTTTGATCGTTATTGGTTTCACTCGCTACCGAAATCAGGATGCCGTCAACGCGTCCACTCAGCAAACGGCGCATAAAGGCCAATTCCAAATCGCTGTTTTCGTGCGTTTGGTATATTAAAACATGGTAATCATGCTGGCGTGCTATTTCTTCGATGCCATTAATGGCCTGCGAAAAAAAATTATTGGTTACTTCAGGAATAATTACGGCAATGGTTTTTGTTTTGTGGCTCCTTAAATTACTGGCGGCCGGGTTGGGCTCATAGTTTAATTGTTTAGCCAGTTCCAAAACCTTCTTTTTGGTTTCGGGGCTTATTTCATGACTGTCCCGCAGCGCCCTTGATACTGTGGCGGTTGATAAATTTAGCGCTAAAGCGAGTTCTTTTAAATTAATGTTACCCATTGCGGATACCTTTTTATAACGGTATAATTTTACTAATATAAAGGGGTTTATGCAAACGTTTACGTAAATAAATGGATGCCGTTGCCGCAAACTAAAGTAAAAGTTTAACAACTTAGATGCCTGATGTAAAAATAAACCCCTGGTGTGTGGCATACACAGGGATAATAAACCTGCTTAATTTTTCTTTATCGATAGTTTATCATGAAAATATTTTCTTTTTTGGCTTTACTTGCAATGCCTTTTACCGGTTATGCGCAGCAAAAAATCTTTAACATAACCGATTATGGCGCTAAAGCCGATGGTATTACCAATAACACTATCAGCATTCAAAAGGCTATTGACAATGCAAACGCACAGGGCGGCGGTATAGTGCATGTTCCTGCAGGGAAGTTTTTAACGGGGGTTATCAACTTAAAGTCAAATGTTACACTAAACCTGGCAGCCAACGCCGTACTGCTGGGGAGCGCAAAACGGATTGATTATGGCGAAGGGCATGCATCGCCCTTAATATTTGCCAAAGATCAGCAGCACATTGGTATCACCGGTAAAGGAACAATTGACGGCAACGGCGACGAATTGCTGAAAGACCTTTTTGCAATGCTGAAGGCGGGAAAGCTAAGGGATTCATTATGGCAAAAAACTAATCCCTGGGGACAAATTCAACCCGAAGAACCAAACCGCCCTAAGTTAATTGGCTTTTTTAACTGTACCGGCATCCAGGTAAAAGGCATAACTATTCAGAATGGACTGGTGTGGATACAAGATTACAATAAGTGCAGGGATATGGTTATCGATAGCATTAAAGTAGTAAGCAATACCTACTGGAATAATGACGGTATCGACCTGGTAGATTGTAAAAATGTAAAGCTTACAAACAGCTTTTTTAATGCCGACGACGATGGCATCTGCCTGAAATCGAGCGACAGGAATAGCTGCTGCGAAAATATATACATAGCAAAATGTACCACACGCTCAAGTGCCAGCGGTATTAAATTTGGCACTGCTTCATGGGGCGGCTTTAAGAAGATAACCATAAAGGACATTAAAATTTATGATACCTACCGCTCGGCAATTGCCCTGGAGTGTGTTGATGGCGGCGTGATGGAAGATATTAACATCAGTAACATTCATGCCATTAACACGGGCAATGCTATATTTATACGTCTTGGCCATCGCAATAAAGACACTGTAGTGAGCAGGATTAATGGCATCCGTATAAGCAACGTAACTGTTGATGTGCCCAAAGGAAAACCCGATAAAGGATACCCAATGGAAGGGCCCGAAGTTAAAGGCAGGCACAACCCCTTCCCATCATCAATTGCCGGTTTACCGGGGCATCCTGTTCAAAATGTAACCCTGCAGAATATCAAAATAGTATATCATGGCGATGCCAGTAAAACTGTTGCCCGTGTAAGTTTAGATTCATTGACCAGGATACCCGAAAATCCGCGTGATTACCCTGAGTTTTCAATGTTTGGCGAATTGCCCGCCTGGGGTTTTTATGCCCGCCATGCGGCAGGGGTAAGCTTTAAAAATGTAACACTTAGCTGCGCCGGGCGCGATTTTAGGGCTGCCTGCGTGTTTGAAGATATTGATGGGCTTACCCTTAACTCGCTCAAAATACCGCAGGTTAAATCATTACCCGTAATAGCGCTTTTTGGCGTTACTAAATCGGTAATGCAAAATATTTTGATGCCCCGAAGCGCTAAAAATAAGGTACTTACAAAATAGATAACAGCGTGAGTACGTAATCGTTTACGTAAATAAATACCCCCAATTATGTAAAACCGATGTTTTTTTTAGTGAATTTTAAAACATTATAAAGCTAAACTGTGCCTTTAAGCGCAGCTCATTTTAAAACTTATTTATCGGATAGCCAGTTCATGAATAGCCTGCTGGAGTTTTTACTCCAGGGTTTCCGGGGGTAGCGATAAGTATAATTTAGAGTTCAATAGATGAGGGCTTTACCAATGTTTAATAATTAATTGTTTGAATGGTTTACGATATGGAAAAGTTAACTGAAAAAGAAATTTCGCCACTGCCAAGTTTGGATGTTTGGGAAGATGATGTATTAAGCAGATACCCCGAGCCCGGCACCGCTAAAGCCAAAGAGGAGTTTAGGGTTTATAATGATGCCGAAGACAACCCGGTAAGGGAATTTTACAGGCTTAACCATACCTATCAAACTTATGGTAACGTTTTAGCAAAAAAGGCTAATTTTTTACAGTTTGATAAAATGGAAATGCCATGGTGGTCGGCAATGGAGTATTTGAATACGCTGGTTGATGAATCCGACCCGGATATTTCGCTCGATCAGTTACAACACTTACTGCAAACATCTGAGGCTATTCGTGCCGATGGTCATCCCGATTGGTTTGTACTAACCGGCTTTATTCACGATTTGGGCAAGGTGCTTTGCCTTTTTGGCGAACCGCAATGGAACGTAGTAGGCGACTCGTTCCCCGTGGGGTGCAAGTTTTCGGATAAGATAGTTTACCCTGAATTTTTTGCGGCCAACCCTGATAGCACTGATGAGCGCTATAATACCAAATATGGTGTTTATACCCACCAATGCGGGTTAGATAATGTGCACATGTCGTGGGGGCACGATGAATACCTGTACCACATTACCAAAGATTATTTGCCCGAAGAAGCGTTGTATATGATCCGTTATCATTCCTTTTACTCGCAACACCGCGAAAAGGCTTACGATCATTTGCTGAACGCGCATGACCAGGAGATGTTTAAATGGGTTGATAAATTTAACCCGTATGACCTGTACTCAAAAAGCCCAAAACCACCGGTAGTATCGGAGTTAAAGCCTTATTACGAGGATTTGATTGCCAAATATTTGCCGGCTACAGTTAAATTGTAATTAATGTACCCCTATAACAACGAGTTTTTTTGATTTATTTGATTTTAGCCTGTTTGCTTAACCTGTAAAAAGCAATGCCTTTTTACAGGTTAAGCTTAAAACAGGCCATCTTAAAAAAAGCAGCAATCGTGCTTTTGAAGTTATTGCTGAAAAATTAAATAGATTATCAAAAAAGCCGGTGTGGGGCACATTTGTTGGTAAATAAATATTTGTACTTTTCACAATAATTTTTGCTTGTTGATTAATGATTAAATAGTTACCCGTTTGTTATGAATATGGATGCAGATAAAGATTTAGTGCTTCGCCTACACGATGATGATATAGGGGCATTTGATCTGCTTTATCAAAAGTATCACCAGGCCATTTATCGTAATATTTACAAACTCACTAAGGACGATGATACCTCCTGCGATATTTTACAGGATATTTTCATTGCACTATGGGAAAAACGCGCCGAAATTAGTGCCGATCAATCTGTAAGTGGCTGGCTTTTTGTGCTGAGTTTTAACAAGTCGATATCATATTTACGTAAAAAGCTGCGGGAAGCTACGGTTGTTAATACGATGCCTTTTGCCGAATTTGAGCAGGAGGATAACAACGTGCATTTAATTGACGATCAATATTATTTATTGCACCAGGCTATTAACCAGTTATCGCCCCAGCGTAAAAAAGTTTTTACACTTTGCAAGTTAGAAGGGAAAACATACGAGGAGGCTGCCGAAAAACTGAACATATCTAAACATACCGTTAAAGAATATCTCGGGCATGCGGTTGCTGCCGTCAAAAACCATATCCATGAACACCAGGCCGAATGGAAAACCGCAGGCGTGTTACTGGCCTGTTATTGGGTCGGCATCGACCATTAATTTCGATCTATGAAATATAGTTTGGCAGGTAAAATTAACAGAGCCTGCCTCTCACAAATTAAAGCAGAATCCACAAAGTGAATGTTGTACAAAACAGCATCAAAACTCTTTTTCTTCGTGGGCAAACAGTACAAATTTACACGCTTCTTTTTAAATATCAAAACAGCCCTTTATTTATGCATAAACAGGTAAAAATAAGGTAATTAGTATGTAGTTTTCAGCAATAAATGCGCAATTTATTGACACAAAAATAAAATGAAGATTTTTCACTTAAAAGTTCAAAAAAAACAGCCTGAAAAACCGGGTATTTTACACTTTAAAATACCTATTTGTCAGTTATGCCGTATAATGGTACTGTTTTAATAGACCTTTATGAGACATTCCAGCCACCCGCTACGGGCGGTGCAATTCATACACATCACCCACGTCCTGCAGCAATAACCGCTTGCCGCCATCATCAAAATAAAAGAAAAAGCCGAAAGGTTTGTTCCAGAACTCGTTTGGTGAGATCGCGGTCAATTCAAAATCCTTGCCTTTGACCGAAATCAGCAGTTTGCCTTTATCTAAACGGTTAACAACCTGCATGCCGGAAGGCGCACTATAGGTGCCAGTAAAAGCACTTAACCGGGTGCTATCGAGTTGGACGCTTTGGAAGGTTTCCAGCGTATCGGAGATATGGAAGCAGGCTTTAAAAATGTGATCGAGGATGCGAGCTTTCGGGAATACTTCGCCGTTTGTGCAATATGCAATGGCCAAACCTTCCTTTGGATAATATTGCATCGAGCTGCCAAAACCTTCGGTCTTGCCGTTATGGCCAAAACCGGGATTTAACGCATCACCGTAAGGAAAAAGGCCTTTACCATATCCGTCCCGCATGGTTTTCATGATCGCCAGGCTGCCGGCACTAATCAGTTTGCCGCTGAAAAGTGCGGTGATAAAGCTGCAGAGGTCCCGCGGCGTGGAAATGAGTGCGCCCGCTCCGCCAAAGTTATCGAGGCAAACGGCGCGGTCGGGCTTCCAGTTACTGTCAAAATATTTATAAGAGGTCGCTTCGCCAGGCATAAATCCAACTTTTTCACCATAATAGGTATGCTTTAATCCCAGTGGCCGGATGATCTGGTTGGTCACTACGTTTTGATAGGGCTGGCCGTATAATTTCTCAGCGATGTAACCCAGCAGCAAGTAATTGGAATTATTATAATCTGCTTTAGCATCCGGTTCAAAATCCGGCTTTTGCCTGCTGATCATTTCCAGCAGTTCAGCATGCGTTTTAGGCTGGTCTTTCCAAGTATCAAAATCGGTGTTATTCGTGAAGTTCGCTAATCCGCTTCGGTGCCCCAGCAGTTGGGCGACGGTGACCTTATCCGCATTAGGCAGACCCGGAAAGAAAAGGCTTAAACGATCGGAAAGCGTTAAACGACGGCCATCGATCAACTGGTAAGTGAGGATTGCCGTGAATACCTTGGTGATCGAGCCGATACGATATTCAGTGGATGGGTTCTGATCCTTGCCAAAGGAACGCTGGTAAATCATTTTACCGTTTTGAGTGATCGTCAGGCTTCCTATCGCCAGGTCACCTGTGCTGAGATAGTGAAACAGGCTGTCCAGGCGCGCACGATCTATTTGGGCCTTTGTTAAAATCGGAATAAGTAAAATAATAGCAAATAAAGACAGGCGTTTCATGCTGTATGGTTTAACGGTGAGACAATCTATGCCTCGTACAAGTTACAGATAATTGGCTAACTGTAACCGAATAAGAGTTTGCTGTCGTAATCACCAGAATGTTTTTTCGCCAACAAAAGTACCGTCAAGATTTATGAAAACAGCATCTGCAAACTACATAATTGACACTATTTGTAGTTTTTTGATTTTTTTTTAAATTATTTTCAAAACCATCCCCCCGTTTTAAACCTCCCGGCGTATTTATATAAAAATTGCTCGTGGAAACCATTGTTCAACGTTTAGAAAGGCTTTATAAAACTGATATCCTGACCCAGGACGACAAGCGCTGGCTTGCCGAATACCTGAAGGGAGATATCTCGGAGTTATACCTTATAGCCCTTGATGGTTTCAGTAAAGACGTGCTGGAACAAAAACTCACTCTTAGCGATCAGGCATCCAGCCAAATATTAAAAAACATCCACCAACGTATAACTAAACCGCCTGAACAGGCGTTTCCCATAAGGCGTTTATTAGTAAAAATGGCCATTGCGGCATCTGTTGCCACTGTTTTTTGTACCGGCTACTTATTCAGAAAACAATTGGATAATTGGATAGACCCGGTTAAGTACCAGGAGACGGTAGCCCTAAACGGCGAAATAAAACTGATTAGTTTATCTGATGGCACCACCATATGCCTTAACTCGGGCAGCCGGCTGAACTACCCCGATAAGTTCAAACAAAATATAAGGGAAGTGACCCTTACAGGCGAAGCTTTTTTTAAAGTAGCGCATAATAGCGCTAAGCCATTTATCATCCATTCGGGCAAAATTACAACCACAGTTTTAGGTACCAGCTTTAATGTTAAAGCTTATAAAGAAGATAAAGCAATTAAAGTAACCGTGGTAAGTGGTAAGGTGGGGATATTAAACACAAAAGCAAAACAGCCTGCCGTTTTGCTTACACCTAATATGCAGTTGGTATATTCCAAGACTGATGAAACACTGGTTGCAAAAAAAATTGACGATGCCCTGTCGGTAGTTAGCTGGCAGCAGGGTAAGTTGCAATACCATAATACACCATTGTCTGATGTGCTGGCCGATGTTCAGCGCAAATATAACGTGGTGATCAAGGCCGATAAAAATCTGCTCAACTGCACCTTGTATGCCGATTTTAACAATATGCCATTACAAAAAGTATTAAAGCTGATAGAAGCCCTTGTAAACGCCCACTTTAAAAAGGAGGGCAGTGCATATACCTTAAAAGGTAAGGGCTGTAATTAATATACCAATTATATAAAAACAAATAATGTTTGACACCTAAATAAAAGCTATGAGTTAAAACCCAGGGAAAGAGAAAATGATCCTCCAAAATGGCCGGGCCAGTTTTGGAGGAATAAAATGCCAAAGATTTATTAATGGAGCATGCAGGAGGCCTCAAGAACCATAGCACGTTCCAGCTTGACCTATAACACTTTAATATAGCAAAAATATGAAAAAAACCATACCCGAAAGATTCTTTCGAGCCATAACACTCGTTATGAAAATTAATGCGATTATTTTATTAGTTGTCTGTTCGCTATCGTCCATTGCTATGGCCGATAACTCATACGGACAAAGCGTACTGGAAAAGCCAGTTACCCTTAAATTGAAAAAAATGCCGCTTTCTGATGCGCTTGAGCGCATTTCGGCAAATACAGGTGTACGGATTATGTATACCGGTAATAATATTGAAAGCGATGTTAAAGTGACCCTGACGGCGCGAAACGAGAAACTGGAAGCCGTTTTGAAAAAGGTTTTATTGGACAACCAATTTACTTACACCGAAATTGAAGGTAGCTTATTGGTTAAGCCAGCGCCAAAACCCCCTGTGGAGAAAAAAGAGGAATTGCCGCCGCCTACTATTATTACCGGTACCGTCGTTGATGACAAGGGGCTGCCATTAATAGGTGTTTCGGTTAAAATAGCAGGCCTTGCAACAGGAGCTGTAACCGATGTAGATGGTAAATTTAAAGTACAGGTTGCCAGCGAGAGCACTGTACTGGTATTCTCTTATATTGGTTTTGATACGCAAAGAATAACCGTTGGTACGCAAACTGTTATAAAGGTTACTTTGGTGCCTTCGGCCAATTCATTATCTACAGTAGTTGTAGTAGGGTATGGTACCACAACCAAAAAGGAACTAACCAGCGCTATTGCCACGGTTAAGGCCGAGCAATTTAATGCCGGTGTTGTATCAAGCCCTGCCGATTTATTGGAAGGTAAAGTGGCCGGTTTAAATATTACCAGCGATGGCAACCCCAATAGCAAAGCTTCTGTTACGCTTCGCGGGCCATCGTCTATACGGGCAGGTGAGGCCTCTGTACCATTTTATGTAATAGACGGCGTACCCGGAGCCGATTTTAATTTGATTGCTCCTTCGGATATTGCTTCGATTGATGTATTGAAAGATGCCTCTGCTGCCGCAATCTACGGAACCAGGGCTACCAATGGCGTAATCATCGTAACTACTAAAAAGGCTAAAGCGGGCCAGATGAGGATGACTTACAATGGTTACGGCGCATTTGAAAAAATATCTAACCAGTTTGACGTAGCCAGTGCCGATCAGTTGAGGGCTTATGTGAAAGCTAACGGACAAAGTTTTACACCTGCAAACGATAACGGTGGAAATACTGACTGGCAAAAGGCGGTTGAACGTAATACCGGTTTTTCGCAAAACCATAACCTTTCTTTTGGCGGCGGTACCGATAAAACTACCTATAACGGAAGCTTAAATTACCTGGATAACCAGGGGATTGTTAAAACCAGCGGTTTAAAACGTGTTACAGGCAGGCTTAATATTACCCAAAAAGCGCTGAACGATAAATTGAAACTGGATTTTTCATTGAGCAATGCGGTGACCAACTCAAACCTGCTGGTTAATGATATTCCGTTGTCAAGTGCAAATGGCCAAAGTCCCGGATTGTTTAAATCAATAGTTCAGTATTTGCCTACACGTACCATTTATAATGCCGATGGTACATTTTATAACGACCCTACTTTAAAACTGGGTTATAACCCTGTTGGCCTTATTTCCAATGATACTTATAAGCAAAAAATTAATTTGTTACTGGGCAACGTGCGTGGTGAGTTGATATTACCTGCCGGTTTGCTTTACAATTTCAACTTAGCTTACCAGGAGACAAATACCGATAACAATACCTATTACAATTCGGTATCAGAACTTGCGCCCGGCCTTGGCGGCAAAGCCATCCGGTCGACTTATACAGACACAAAAAAGTTATTTGAAAACTATTTAACTTATGCTCATAACTGGAATGAAAAGCACAATTTTAAAGCCTTGTTTGGGTACTCAATAGATCAAACTACAAAGGGGGATGGTTTTCAAACGGCAGCACAGAATTTTCCCTCCGACGTTACCGGATCAAACAATCTTGCCTTGGGTTATCAAACAGGCCTTCGCAGTGATTTCGGATCGGTTCCGTTTGAAACTTTACGTTTGATATCATTTTATTCGCGGTTAAACTACAGTTACCTGGGCAAATACCTTTTACAGGCCTCGTTACGTCGGGACGGTTCAAACGCTTTTGGCACCAATAACCGCTGGGGGTATTTCCCTGCTGCATCGGCTGCATGGCGCGTTATCGATGAGGGTTTCATGAAATCGCAATCGCTGTTTGATGATTTAAAACTGAGGGTAGGATATGGAAAAACAGGTAATTCATTAGGCTTCTCGCCTTATACGCCTTTAACGCTTTATGGCACAACCGGTAGTTTTTATTACCAGAATGCTTATATCGGTGCTATTGGTGTAACCCAAAACCCAAATCCGGATTTGAAATGGGAAAGCACTGCCACACTTAACGGCGGTATCGATTTTTCTTTATTTAAGGGAAGACTGGGCGGCTCGGTTGATGTCTACAATAAAAAAACAACCGATATGATCACTTCGGTTCCGGTATCATTGATCAATAACTTCGTAAATTATAAGGTTGTAAACGTAGGCAGCATGACCAATAAGGGTGTCGAGATTGCCCTGAATGGAACACCAATTAAATTAAATGACTTTACCTGGAGCAGTTACGGCAACATTTCATTCAACAAAAATAAGATCACAGCCCTTGCCCCAAATTTATCGAAAATATATAGAGGTGATCCTGAAGGGCCGGGCCAAAGCGGGATAAACGTATCCATCATTGAAGCCGGGTATCCGTTGGGCGAGTTTTATACGCTCAAATATCTTGGCCGTACAAACGGCGTATCCACATTTTTAGGTGCCAACGGTCAGTCAACCACAACACCTACAAGTGCCGATCAAACTTATGCGGGTAATGCACAGCCAACCTATACATTTGGTTTGGGTAACGATTTTACGTATAAAAACTTCAGCCTTAATTTCTTTTTCAGAGGTCAGGGTGGTAACAAAATCATGAACGCATCTTTGGCCAGCTTTAACCAGCCAACCCAGGCTTCGGCACATGGCGTGCCTACTTTAACATTGAGTGAGCCGGGTACCGATGTTAACGCCAACTTGTATTCAACACGTTATCTTGAAAGTGGCGCGTTTATCAGGTTAAGTAATGCAACACTTGCTTACAAATTTAATGTTGCAGGTAATTATGTACATGGCATCCGTTTGTATGTTACTGGTACCAACTTATTTATTATCACCAAATACAAAGGGGTTGATCCCGAGTTGAATTTGAACATCGATAACCAGGCAAGCGGCCAGTTTATCGGCGTTGATAGTAATAATTTCTATCCAAAAACAAGGAGCTTCCTTGCAGGTATACAAGTTGATTTATAATAACCATTAACCTAACTGACATGAATAATTTAAAAAGATATATAAAACCTGGCCTTATTGCCATGGTTGTGGGCGCTATTTACCTTTCGGGTTGTACAAAATTAGATATTACGCCTAAATCAGCACTTACCCCATCTATTTTCCCAACTACCCCGGCGCAGTATGTAGCAGCCACCGGGCCTATTTATACCTCGTTCCGCGGGGCGCCGGGCAGGCAGTACTGGTTATTGCAAAATTTAAGTACCGATGAAAATGTGCTGGTAGCGCGTGGAGGCAACTGGCTTGACGGAGGTACCTATTCAACCGTGAACCTGCATACGGTAACGCCTGATAACGGTATGACAGAAACATGCTGGCAGTGGGGTTACGGAACCATAAGTTTATGTAACCAGGTATTGTCGTTATTTGACGCTACACCGGCAAGTGATGCTAAAAAGCAAACCGTTGCCGAAATTAAAACTATGCGGGCATTATCTTACTTTTATTTGATGGACCTTTTTGGAAATGTGCCTATCAGCAAAAAGTTTGGGGATACCACCAACCTGGGCACTCAGCCAAGGGCAGCTGTGTTTGCATTTATCGAAAGCGAATTACTCGCGCAGATTCCGGATCTGAGCGCTACATCCGGCGTAACAACCTACGGCAGACCAACCAAAGGTTTAGCTTATGCCATACTTGCAAAAATGTACCTTAATGCCCAATATTACATTGGCACAGCAAGGTACCAGGATGCGGTTACCATGTGCGATAACGTCATAAAACTGGGCCAGTATTCTTTAGATGCCGATTATTTGGGCATGTTTAAACCAAATAACGGTCCGCAAATCAAAGATTTTATTTTTGCAGTGCCTTATGATGGCGTGCAGGCGCAAGGCCAATATTATGCCCGCTGGACAATTAACCCTAATTTGAAAAATAAATATAAAATGCCGTACACGCCCGATGGGCCGGTATATACATACAAAGAGTACTATGCTTTGTTTAACGATGATAATGACATCCGTAAAAAACAATACCTGGTTGGCAAGCAGTACAACAATGATGGCACGCCTATAAATATTACGACAACCAACATTGGGCTTGACGCCAGTTATAGCGGTCCTAACCCCAACGCTACGGTTGTACACCAACTGGAGTTTACGCCCGATATTGTTTGGAAAAACCCTGCCACTTTTGATATCGGTAACGACGAACTTGCTAACGAAGAAGGCTACAGGAACAACAAATTTTATCCGGACAGCTTAAATACAGATCGTAACCAAGGTAACGATGTGCCTATGTTTAGGTATGCCGACGTGTTGCTGGAGAAAGCCGAAGCCATTTTAAGAGGGGCAACTGCAACCAACGGCGATTCGCCTTTATCATTGGTTAACCAGGTTAGGGCACGTGCAAAGGCTTCGCCAATGGCGGCTGTTACCTTGCAGGATATTTTAGATGAGCGCGGCCGTGAGCTGGCGATGGAAATGTGGCGCCGGAACGATATGATCCGTTTTGGACAGTTCGAGAAATCATGGGGTATCAAAACCGATGCAAATCCCGCAAAACGCATTTTTCCGATACCAAGACCCGAAATGCAGTTAAATCCAAAACTGGTTCAAAACCCAGGTTATTGAGCAGTATGTTTAGTAATAAATACAGGCCGTACACCGGCCTGTATTTGTTTTTTACCGTCTTTTGTTTTTAATATAATTACTTAATATGTTGTTGAACAAATTGCCTGCAAAGCTTTTTTTTGCCCTGCTTGTTATTTTAATTTTTACCGGAAGGGTAGCAAATGCCCAGGTTAACAAGAATGCATCATATGCGTTAATTGGCCGCGTTATACCCAAAGCAGCAGCACATTTTAAGGTAGAAGAAATCCCGGCGATAAATGGCAAAGATGCGTTTGAAATAGAAAGCATTAACAACAAAATTGTATTAAGGGGTAATAACGGTGTCGCGATAGCATCCGCCTTATATTATTATTTAACCGAATATGGCCACTGCCAGGTAACCTGGAATGGCACCAATTTAAACCTGCCCGCAAAATTACCCGCGGTAACCACTAAAATTCGTAAAAACACACCCTACCAATACCGGTACTACTTAAACTATTGCACGTACAACTATAGTATGAGCTGGTGGGATTGGAAACGATGGGAGAAAGAAATTGACTGGATGGCTTTGCATGGCATTGATATGCCGCTTGCATTAACCGGCCAGGAGTATACCTGGTACCAGGTTTATAAGGATATGGGTTTTATCGATGACGATTTGAAATCTTTTTTTTGCGGCCCCGCTTATTTTTCATGGTTTTGGATGGGCAACCTGGATGGTTGGGGCGGCCCGCTGCCGGTAAGCTGGATGACAAACCACCGCGATTTGCAGCAAAAAATATTAAAGCGCGAAAGAGCGCTTGGCATGAAGCCCGTTTTACAATCATTTACCGGCCATGTACCCGCCGCGTTTATGACACGCTTCCCCAAATCAAAACTGAAAAAGACTAACTGGAACAATGGTTTTGGCGATACCTATATATTGGACACCCACGACCCAATGTTTGACTTAATTGGGCGTAAGTTTTTAGAGACCCAAACGCGCTTATATGGCACCGACCATTTATACTCGGCAGATACCTTTAATGAAAATGAACCGCCAACGGATGATCCCGCCTATTTATCGGCCCTAAGTTCAAGGGTTTACCAGGCCATGAGCAGCGCCGACCCGAAAGCCGTATGGGTAATGCAGGGCTGGCTTTTTTACAGCGACCGCAAATTCTGGAAAACTCCGCAGATAAAAGCTTTGCTTCAAGCCGTGCCCAACGATCACATGATTATGCTTGATTTGGCAACCGAGATTGAACCCGTTTGGAAACGCACCGAAGCCTATTATGGCAAACCCTGGATATGGAACATGTTGCACAATTTTGGCGGCAATATCGGGATGTTTGGCCGGATTGAAGGCGTAGCCACCGGCCCCGCACTGGCACTTAAAGATACCGCATCGGGCAAACTGGCAGGCATTGGCCTTACCATGGAAGGCATTGAACAAAACCCCGTGTTGTATGAATTAATGACCAGTAACACCTGGCAAAGCGAGCCGATAAACCTGGATAACTGGCTTCGGTCGTACATTTTAAACCGCTACGGAAGTGTAAACGAACATACAATCAAAGCATGGCAGGTATTAAAAGAAACCGTTTATAACGGTAAAGATATCCGCGATGCCTCGGAGTCGATCATAACAGGCAGGCCAACGTTTGATTCGGCAGCGGTATGGACAAGGACTAAGCTAAATTATCAGCGGAAAGACCTGTTGCCCGCCTGGGACGAACTGATGAAGGCAGTACCCTCATGCAGCAAGAGCGATGGCTTTCGATATGACCTGGTTGATTTATCGAGACAGATACTGGCAAACTACGCCCGGCCATTGCAGCAAAAATGGGTGAAGGCTTACGAGGATAAAAATATAGCCGACTTTGATAATTACAGCGCCCAGTATCTTCAATTGATTGGCGATATGGATGCGCTTTTGGCAACACGTAAAGATTTTTTATTAGGCCCATGGCTTGCCGATGCCCGTAAATGCGGAACTACCCTGGCCGAAAAGGCAATTTATGAACGGAATGCCCGCAACCTGGTTACGCTTTGGGGCGATGAAAAAAGCCCGCTTCATGAATACTCCTGCCGCCAGTGGAGCGGTTTGCTCAATGATTTTTATAAAGTACGGTGGCAAAAGTTTTTTACAGAAGCCCAGGCCGCGTTGAAAGCCGGAAAGCCGATGGATGCCGCCGCATTTGATAAAAATATAAGCGGCTGGGAGTGGAGCTGGGTAAATACGCAAAAGCCCTACCCGACAACCACAAAGGGCAGCAGCATATTGCTGTCCCAGCAACTATATAAAAAGTACCGCACTAAAATAGGGGCAGACTTAAAATAACATTAATATTTAAGGCATATGGCCAATGCACCAATTGTATCTGATCCTTTAATGAATGCCGGCAACGGTAAAAACGCGCCTGTAAAGTTACCCCGCTTACTATCGTTAGATGCGCTGCGTGGCTTTGATATGTTTTGGATAATGAGTGGCGAAGGTGTGATACACGCTCTGGCAAAGGCAACTAACTGGCCGGTTTTACTGTGGATGTCGGGCCAGTTGCACCACACTGATTGGAATGGGATTACATTTTATGATATGATCTTCCCGCTGTTTTTGTTCATAGCCGGTGTGTCTATGCCGTACTCTATGCACAATAAAATGATGAAGGCCGGTGTGAGTGATGCGCAGTTTTTGCCTAAAGCCGATAAACGGAGCATCTATTTATCCATGCTCCGCCGTACCGTGATACTGCTTTTTTTAGGGCTGATTGTTAACGGCCTTTTCAAGTGGAACGGTTACGAGCAAACGCGCTTTGCAAGCGTGTTGGGGCGCATTGGCCTGGCCTGGTTTTTTGCAGGCCTCATTTATTTGAATTTTAATATCAGGCAGCAGTTTGCCTGGTTTGCTGTATTATTGTTAGGGTACTGGGCTGCTATGATGCTTATCCCGGTGCCGGGTTATGGGGCAGGAGTTTTAACCATGAATGGCAGCCTGGAATCATATGTAGATCGTTTACTACTTCCCGGCCGGTTACATGATAAAGTACATGATCCCGAAGGGGTGTTATCAACCATCCCGGCAATTGGTACAGCAATGCTGGGTATCTTTACCGGCCAGTTTTTAAAATACCAGTCGGTAAAATGGCCCATGTGGAAAAAGGGCGTGGCTTTGTTTGTGGCCGGACTGATACTAATTGCCATCGGCTCCGTATGGAATTTAACCTTCCCTATCAACAAACGCCTTTGGACAAGCTCTTTTGTTTTGTTTGTAGGTGGCTGGAGCCTGGTTTTCCTGTCGGTATTTTATCTGATTATCGATGTGGCGGGCTATCGCAAATGGGCTTTCCCTTTTGTGCTTATCGGGGTAAATTCAATTCTTATTTACCTGGCATCCGAAGGCATGATCGATTTTCAGCATACCGCCCATTATCTTTTAGGAGGATTGATCCAGTACGCATCACCTTTATGGCAAACAGTATGGCAGGCCATAAGTATAGTAATTGTGCAACTCGCCCTACTATACTTTTTATATCGCAATAAAATATTTTTAAAAATATAACAATTCATTTC
The DNA here is from genome assembly GCF_028736215.1 of Mucilaginibacter sp. KACC 22773. Classification (NCBI taxonomy): domain Bacteria; kingdom Pseudomonadati; phylum Bacteroidota; class Sphingobacteriia; order Sphingobacteriales; family Sphingobacteriaceae; genus Mucilaginibacter; species Mucilaginibacter oryzagri. The sequence goes on along the minus strand of NZ_CP117883.1, from coordinate 6,218,295 downwards.
AAAAAAGTCTCCCCTGCCGGGGGAGATTTAGAGGGGGCTATATGATACTATTTAAAGCGCGACGTTTATTTTTTACTTTTTTGCTGCTGGCTATTTCGGCATCCGCATTTGCGCAGGATGTTGTTAAATATGTACAGTCACTGGCCGGTACCGCTGTTGCCACAACGGCATCGGCAATAAAGCACGGTTCGGGCTACGGGGCCTCGCAGGCTAACACTATCCCTGCCGTAACCACACCCTTTGCCATGACGCAGTGGACGCCCGAAACCCAGGCAACGGAAAATAAGTGCGTTCCGCCATATCTTTATAAAGACAGCCTGTTTTATGGCCTGCGCGGCTCGCATTGGTTAAGTGGTTCATGTACGCAGGATTACGGCAGCTTTACCATTATGCCCATAACCGGGAAATTAAAAACCAACAATTACCAAACCTTATTTAAACACACCGACGAGCTGTTAACCCCCTATTTATACCAGGTTAATTTAGCTGAATATGGCTTGCGTGCCGCCGTAACCGCCACCCCACGCTGTGGTATAATGCAGTTTACGATGGAAAAGGCCGATAGCCTTTATTTACTGATTACGCCCAACAGCGACAGGCACGAAGGCTACATAAAGGTGGATACCCAACGCGGAGAAATATGCGGTTATAACCCGGCGCATCGCATTTACCAGGGATGGGGCAAAAGCGCGGGTTTTAATGGCTTTTTTGTAATCCGGTTTGAAAAACAGGCCGATCGCGAGGGGACTTTTACCGGGGAGAAGATTTTATCGGCCACAAGCCTGAAAGACATGCCGGGCTTAGGCGCTTTTGTTGGCTTTAAAATGAACAAGGGCGAAAAGCTGGTAATCCGTATAGGTACATCATTTACAAGCCTGGATGGCGCCCGTAGAAATTTACAGGCCGAAATGCCCGGGTTTGATTTTGACAAAGCAGTTGTAACCTGTAAGGAGGTTTGGCAAAAAACCTTAAGTCAAATTAGTGTAGCTACCGATAACCTGAAGGATAAAAATATTTTTTACACGGCCTATTATCACACCATGCAGCAGCCCCGCCTGTTTAGCGATGTAGATGGGAGCTACCCTATGTTTGCTACCGGCTATAAAAACGCAAAGCTGGCAAAGGGCAATTACTACGATGATTTTTCGATGTGGGATATTTACCGGGCCGAAATTCCTTTGTATGAAATATTGAAACCTGCCTTTGTAAATGACCTGGTACGGTCTCTGATTATTAAAGGCAGGCAAGGAGGCTGGATGCCTATATTCCCCTGCTGGAACAATTATACATCAGAAATGATAGGCGATCACACGGCGTCGGTAATTAGCTCGGCCTATCTTAAGGGCATCCGCGACTATGATGTAAACGAAGCATATGGTTTATTGCGGCACAACGCATTTGACATACCGGCCAATAAAGCCGATTATGTAGAAGGCAAAGGCCGCCGTGCACTGGACAGCTATTTAAAATATCACTACATACCGCTGGAAGATAGCGTACCCGATGCCTTCCATAAAAAAGAGCAGGTTAGCCGTACTATGGAGTATGCTTATGATGATTATGCCTTATCGCAATTCGCCCGGAAATTAGGTAAAACAGCAGATTATAAATCATTGACCAGGCGGGCAGGCTACTATAAAAACGTATTTGACCCGGCAACAGGCATGGTACGGGGCCGCTACGCCAATGGCAATTGGATAACGGATTACAACCCCGACAAAAAAGAAAGCTATATTACCGAGGGTACGCCCCGCCAATATACTTTTTATGTACCCCAGGATATTCCGGGTCTTGCAAAACTAATGGGCGGCCCAGCCAAACTGGAATCGGCATTGGATAATTTATTTTTGAAAAAAGAATACTGGCATGGTAATGAACCGGGTCATCAAATCCCTTTTATGTACAATTATACCCCAGCGCCCTGGAAGACCCAGCAGCAGGTTCGCGAAGTACTTGCAACGGAATATAGTGATGGTCCGGGTGGTTTGGGAGGTAATGACGACGCGGGGCAGATGTCGGCCTGGTATATGTTTGCATCTATGGGTTTTTATCCGGTAAACCCGGTATCAGGCCAATTTGTATTATGTTCGCCAATTTTTGATAAAGTAATATTGAAGCTGCCCAACGGGAAGAGCACAACCATAACCTGCCACAAGAAAAGTAAAACTTCAGCATACATTTACCAGGTTAAGTGGAACGGGAAGCTAAGCCTGAGTAATTATATCAGCTATAAAGAGATCATGAAAGGCGGCAGCCTGGAATTTTTTATGCAGGATACGCCGGATGCTAAATGGGCGACACAACCTCAATATCAGCCTGGCCGGTAAAACTTGAATAAGGGTAAGTCAAATAAAAATAGACAACGACCTTATCCATTCAATAAAAAGGGCAAATTGCGTTTAAGATTTCATGATCAACTATATTGTGCTATATAGGCATCAATGGTATCAAGTTATTAGATTTTTCGCGCAAAGTCGCAAAAGAAAAATAAGCAAATCACTTTGCGTCTCTGCATCGTTGCGCGAATTAAATCTTATAAATTTAAAACGCGATTTCCTACACAGCTAATAAGTTTTGGCTTAATGCCGCCAAGCTAAATTATGCAACAACTTTATTCTTCAATAAAAAGGGCTCTATGATGGTTTGTATGGTTGTTCGATTTCAATTAGCTTTTACATAATTATTTCTAAGGGCCATCGGCCCGACACATATTGTAGCCACGGGTTTCAACCCGTGGATGATTGGCCAAAGCATAACAAGAGTGCCATCGGCACGGACCATATTTTGGGGTAAATCCACGTATTTCAATTTTGCTCAAACGATATATACGCATTGCTCATATGGGTCGAACCTACGGCTCTCAATCGTTTTCTTCGTTTCTGTCCCCGGGTTAAAACCCGGGGCTACGAGATTGGCCGAGGCTATGCCTCTGATTCGTGTAGAACAAGCCCGGACGTGTCAACAAAGAATATCTTTAGAAACTAATCAGTAACCGCATCTGTGTTACCTATACAATCCGACTTAAAATAATAAAAGGGATACCCGATTTTTGAATTGCTCTAAAATTTACTCCCTGTCGTACCGCCTCAAAAGGAGCATCATTATTGAACAGCGAATAGCTATACAAAAGCTCTCTGTCTTGCAGGACAGAAAGGGACGGTTATCATATCTGCTTAATTTAATTTTGATTAACCATTTATAATCTATCGAATTGCCAGGTTGGCAACCAATGATAAAATATTGTTGAATACGTATTGTTTCGAGTGATTGTAATTGAATTGTTTTGGCTTTTAACAACCGGTTATGCCCTTTGTGGCGAGTGAACCAATAAAGCCTGTGATAACCCATTTGCTTCTGAAGGATAAAGATGAAGTTGGAAAACAAACTATGCCAGCATGGCCGCTAACCGGGCTATCCCGGTTTTTGATGGTCGACATTAGACAATAAAAACATTAACCTATATATGAGAATAACCCTTGCCACGACCTGTTTTTTATTAGTATGCAAAATTGGTACAGCACAGGTAACCGTCACCAATCTGTTAACCGAAGATCAGAAAAACCCCATCAGCATTGATGCCCGCAGCCCACGGTTTAGCTGGCAGCTGGCCGCAAATGGCAGCAAGGCCAATAGCCAGGCTGCTTACGAGGTGCAGGTAGATGCTATTGATGCGGAAGGTGGCAAATCCGTTAGTTTATGGTCAAGCGGTAAGGTTTTATCAAGCCAAACGTTGTATGTGCCATACGGGGGCAAAACTTTGCAATCGGGGCATAGTTATTCATGGAAGGTAAGGACCTGGGACGTCAGCGGCAAACAATCTTCCTGGAGTGAACCTGCCTTATGGACGATGGGGCTATTATCCCAGGCCGATTGGCAGGCAAAATGGATAGGCCCTTCAACTCCCGATGCAGTGAATGGCCCGGTTCCGTTACTAAGGACCGGTTTTTCGTTAAACAAACAGATTAGAAAGGCAACGGCCTACATCACATCTCATGGCTTTTATGAGGCTCAAATCAATGGCAAAAAGGTGGGTGATGCCTACCTGACACCCGGGTGGACAAGCTACAACAAAAGGCTGCAATATCAGGCTTATGATGTCAAGGATCTTTTAAAATCGGGCGATAACGCTATTGGAGTGGCGCTTGGCAGTGGCTGGTACCGCAGCCCGCTGGGTCCGTACAATCCACGGTCGGATTTTTATGGGAAAACCCTTGCGCTTTTGCTGCAAATTAAAATAGTTTACACCGATGGCACCGAAAAGCTGATTGTATCCGACGAAAGCTGGAAGTCATCAACCGGCGCCCTGCGCTTTGCCGAAATTTACGATGGATGTATCCTGGATACCCGGCTTGCCCGGCAGGGTTGGTCGGAGGCCGGTTTTAACGACCGGGATTGGCAGGGTGTAAATGTACAGACCCTGGATAAAAACAACCTGGTTGCCACCATCAATGAACCGGTTAGGCAGCATGAAATATTTAAGCCTGTTAAAATCATCACCACCCCCCGCGGCGAAAAAGTGATCGATTTTGGTCAAAACCTGGTAGGTTGGGTAAAAGTTACCGTTCAGGGCCATGCCGGCGATTCCGTTATGATATCACACGCCGAGGTGTTAGATAAGGCCGGTAATTTTTATACCGAAAACCTGCGTGCCGCCAAAGCCCAGAATATTTACATTTTAAAAGATAACAGCAAGCAAACTTTCGAGCCGCAGTTTACCTGGCAGGGTTTCAGGTATATTAAGATAGCAGGCATTAAAGGCGAATTAAACCCCGCCGATTTTACCGGGATAGCCTTATATTCAGACATGAAGGTTACGGGGAATTTTGCATGCTCAAACCCATCGCTTAACCAATTACAGCACAATATTCAATGGGGGCAAAGGGGGAATTTTTTAGATGTGCCTACTGATTGCCCGCAACGCGATGAACGGCTGGGCTGGACAGGGGATGCGCAGGTTTTTTCGCGCACGGCATCGTACAACATGAATGTGCACAACTTTTTTACCAAGTGGCTTAAAGATGTGGCGGCCGACCAGTACCCCAGCGGAAGTATCCCTTACATCATCCCCGATGTTTTTACTAACGGCAATAATGAAGTTGGCGGCAGTACCGGCTGGGGCGATGTATCAACCATTGTACCGTGGACGGTGTACTCGGCTTATGGTGATAAACAGGTTTTGGAAAATCAGTACGCGAGTATGAAAGCCTGGGTTAAGTACATTGAAAAGCAAACCAAAAACGACCTTTGGGTTACCGGAAATCATTTCGGCGACTGGCTGTTTTACAGCGTTAACAACGACAGGGACGGTACATCTGCCATAACCAATAAATATTTAATAGCCCAGTGTTTCTATGCCCACTCAACACAGCTTTTACTTAACAGCGCCAAAATTCTGAACAAAAAGGCCGACGAGCAGTATTATACGCAATTATTGCAAAGGATAAAAAATGCCTTTATAAACGAATACGTTACGCCAAATGGGTTGATATCATCTGATACACAAACAGCCTACGTGCTGGCGCTTGAGTTTGACATGCTACCTGTAGCCCTAAGGCAACAAGCAGCCGAACGGCTGGTTAAAAATATAAAGCAGTATGATTACCACCTTACAACTGGCTTTTTAGGTACCCCATACCTTTGCGATGCCCTCAGCAAGTTTGGTCATGCCGATGTGGCTTACAGGTTGTTGTTACAGGATACCTATCCGTCGTGGTTATACCCCATAAAGGCTGGGGCCACAACCATTTGGGAAAGATGGGATGGCATCAGGACCGATGGCAGCTTCGAGGAATCGTCTATGAACTCCTACAACCATTACGCTTATGGCGCCATTGGCGATTGGATGTATCAAAACATAGCCGGCATACAGGCAGGAGAGGCGGGTTATAAAAAAATAATCATTAAGCCGGCAATAGGCGGCGGCCTAACCTGGGCCGAGGGCGGTTACGATTGCCCGTACGGACACATCAGCAGTAAGTGGAAAATAGAAGGTGGCAAGCTTGATATGTCGGTTACCATCCCACAAAACACAACTGCTGATATTTTTGTGCCCGATGTGTTGGGGAAAACCTATCAAAAAGTTTCGGTTAAGGGCGGCGATTATCATTTTCAGAGGTAAGTGAATATTTTTTTTATCAAAAAGGATATATAAAAGGATGGTAATGGAGGTGATTACTTGCCTCCTTTAACTACCAACAAACCAGCGAGCCACAACCATTTGCAGTTCACTATAATCCGGGGCGCCCGAAGCAGCCCACGCGATAATCCCATCCGGGCGTATCAGCGCGGCGCTTACACCTAATCGCTCTTTTGTGGTACCCGAGATGTATTTCATCCGGTCGCTATATTCCCCCGCTAAAGTTTTAAGCGAAGTGTTGGCATCAAAATCCAGCAGTATTCCCATGCCATCGTGCATAAGCTCGCCAATTTTTGTACCATCCCCCAGCTCAAAGTTGGGGACACTGTAGCCTGCCAGGGGGTGATGACCGCCAAGATCATAGTGGGTGGAAACACCCCAAACACGTCCTGCAAAATAGGTGGCGCCATCGCGCGTATTCATTAGGTCGCGCATAATTGCTTGTAGCGCGCGGGCTCCCGGGCTTGGTTTCATGATGGCAACCTGCGCGCGCGACCAATCCAAAACCTGTGCGCCAATTGGGTGCCGTTCGGTATTATAACTGTTCAGCAGGCCTTCCGGCGCTTTATTCTGGATAGTTGCAGCAAGTTTCCAGCCCAGGTTCATGGCATCGCCAAGCCCAAGGTTAAGCCCCTGGCCTCCCAACGGCGAATGAATGTGAGCTGCATCGCCGGCTAAAAGTATCCGTCGGTTGCGGTAGGTTGTGGCCTGTCGTGCCCTGTCGGTCCACGTGGTTGCAATATGCAGGATATTGATGGTAACATCGGTATCCGAAATACGGCGTAACACCTCCTGCACGTGTTCACGGGTTATTGGTTTTTCTGAGCCATGAAATGCCCCGCCATCAAAATCCTGTATCATTAGGTAACCTGGCTGAGATTGGAGGTACATGCCCCTGGGCGTCACGTTCCGGCCCGGTTTTAGCTTCTCAGGATCGGCAATGTCAATACGGGTGGTGTAGCCGGTAAATTCAGGCTCGGTGCCCGCAAATTCAAAACCGCCCAACTTGCGAACAACGCTACGGCTTCCATCGCAACCTACCAGCCATTTACCTTGAAAAGATTGTTCGCCAGACTGAACAGTTACTCGGTCTTCGGTTTGATGAATGTCAGTAACGGCAAGGCCACGCTTGAGTTCTACGCCAAGAGTCTCGGCGCGACGGGCCAGTACAGTTTCAAGCTCCGCCATTTCAGAAATTAAGCTGGTATCTGTTGAGCCGGGCAGACGATTCGTCCATTGATTAGTGTCAATATCGCCTTCATGAAACGGAATGCCGGCAAAATGCCCCACCTGCCGCCGCAACCCTTGCCCGGCATTTTGATGAGGATTTTTAAGGCGCTTGTGTACCTCAAGTTGTTGTAGCAATCCACGCCGGTACAGCGCCTCGATAGTAGGTGCCGAGAGCCCCCGGATCCCGAATGGTAATTGTTTTAGTGGTGAGTGCGGGTTCTCGGCTTTTTCCAGTATCAATACCGAACGTTTGGCCAGGGCCAGTTCGCAGGCCAGGAACAGGCCTACAGGCCCGGCGCCGGAAACTATCACATCGTAGATAGAATTATTTTGTGCTGATTTATCGCCTTCAAGTGTAACTTTCATATGGAATGATTTGATACACAAAATTCAGCAATGCCGCTGTTTCAGGCTTGTACAAACGCGACAAAATCGTTGCCTACAGGAGGCTTTCCTTGCTTTGCTTTCCGAGCGAAGGCGGCTGGCGTACTGCCGCTGTACCGCTTAAACTCGCGGCTTAGGTGAGATTGATCTGTATAACCGAGTTCATGGGCTAAACCGGCGAGGTTGATATCCGGGTAAAGCCATAATTGGTTACGTACCTGCTCAAAACGCATTAAACCGGACACATCTTTAACCGTGTGGCCAGACGATTGCTTAAAGTTCCGTTCCAGCGTACGAACGGTGGCATGGGCCGCTGCCGCTACCTGGCTTACCGGCATGGTACCCTTTGCTTTGCTCATCGCAACTCCTGCTTTAAATAGCATACTGTTGGCTGCAACCGCCGACCGGGCATTAAGGAAATATTGTTTTATCACGGACAGTGCTTCATCTATCCTGCCGGCTTCAATGCAGTTTTTTAACGTTGGGTGAAGCTGCGCAATAGGATGCTCAAACATGTGCACACCGCCTTTAACCGCCTGCAGCCCAAGTAAATCGAACACTGTCCAGGGAAAGCACCTGATGGCAATAATTTCCAGGCGGTTTTTGGCGTAAAAAACAACAGGCTGGTTGAGCAGCCCCATCATGAACGGCGATGGCAATGGCTGCAAGCTGCCATCCCGGGCAATGCTGCAACCGTTCCCGAAATGAAAAATAATTTCGGCATAGCCATCGGGTTGTACTTCAAAATCAGATAGCTGTTCCCCGAAGTCTCTGCTGTTGTACCAAAAACATTTTATGGAATCTTGTAACTCTTCGGGAGGCGCAAATTCTTGGTGCTGCATATGGAAAGATAGTGTATTTTATTTTGCATAAAATACAGGAATTTAAACTGAAAATAAGACACCTGTCATTGTTCAGCCCGTCATTGTGTTTTTTTCTAAAGAGCACCCTGCGTATACCTGATGATCTTTAGGTTAGACTTCATTATCTTTGATTCCCGCTATACATACCGCCTTTGAAAATTTCTCCTTCTTCGTCTGTTACAAACAATACCAATTCAGCATCTCCAGACGCAGTAATAACAACTTGTTCGTCTTTGAACACAATGGCCTCCTTTTTTTTCAGATCGATACTGTCATTCACCCGGATTGCTCCCTGAAATACATACAGTAATGCCGTAAGTCCATTTTTAGATAATTCGGGTATTTCTGAGCTATTGCCGCCCAGCAGCTTCATATCATACAGCCAGGTTTGGCTGCTGAACTGAAAAGTTGTTGCTGTAGTAGGAGAGGCAAGTAACCTCCATTTATTTTCGCTGTGGATAGTTTCCAGATCAAGAAAGACCACTTCTGGCTGCAAATCCTTTTTGCCGGGACGGATAAATATCTGTAGCCCTTCCAATGGCTCGCCTTCACCAATTATTTTTTCTTCATGGTAAAATGACTTACCGGCTTTCATCAGCATCAGTGTTTTTTTGCCAATCATTTTTACAAAGCCTTCAGAGTCGCTGTGCTCTGCTTTTCCGGTCCTGAAATAGGAAAGTATTTCGTCATTGATATGCGGATGCATTTTAATAACCGTATTTCCGTGGATTTCCGGATGGTCAATCCTGCCGATACTACCTATCCCTGAATCTGTTTTGGAAACGGCTAAACCGGGGTACCGTATTTTGATGGGGCCGTTGCCGACAAACAGGGAATTGCTTATTTTTTGTAACATAAATCATTTTTTAAGGGATCAGGATAATGGGATAGCATTGTCCTGATCCTGATAATTATAATTTAATTTCAGGCAAACTGCCCAACCTTTGACATTACCTCTTCAAAAAGAATTGGCAATACATTCTGCCCTTCTTCTGTAGCCCAGTTATGTACCAGTTCTGATATTAATTGATTAATTAATGGTTGTGGTCCGTACGCCTTTGCTTTCCCAGGTTTGCTGAGCTATATCATCGGCAATTTGAGAAGGGGAGCCACCGGCGTCGATGACTACCTGAACGTTAAATCCTTCTTCCTGCATGGAGATAGAAGGCCAAACGATACAAACATCATTAGTAAGCCCTGCCATAATAACATTTTTCCTGCCGTTGGCGGCCTTCAATACCGCTGTTTTGTAAGCCTCGTCATCCCAGGCATTGGTAATTCCTGAGCGTTTTACACGATTAGCATACTCTTCGGGAAGCAGGTCTTGTAAATCCTGTAGTAAAGGGCCTTGGGCATGGTCTTCCTGGCTGCTTGTAAGTACAACGGGGATATTAAGTGCCTTAGCCAATCTCGCCAATGCCCTTGTTCTGCTTATTATCATTTCGTGTGGTCTGTTTGCACAAAAATTAAGTGTACCTACCTGATGATCCACCAATAACATTACTGTATCATCCTTTTTGAATTGTTTCATTTTCTGAAGTTTTAATTGTTTACAAAATCTTTTTTACTGATTTATAAAACAAAGTTAGCGGGCCGGAAAAAGAAGAACGATGACATTTGTCATTAAAGAAAATTGGATCAGTGGAAGGACGAATATTAGCAGGAGATAGCTGTTATTTTTTTACTAATTTACTGCGAACCCGGCTAAGCGTTTCTTTATTTATACCTAAATAGGAGGCAATAGTATGTTGCGGAAAACGCTGCACAAATTCCGGGTAGTTTTTTAACAGTTCTTCATACCGCTCTTTAGCAGGTAAAGTAATGGAGTAATTTAATCTTTTTTGTGAAGCGATGAAATTGCTTTGATTCATTTGCCAAAACATTTCTTTGATGGCTGGAATGTTCAAAATTTGCAATAAACCGTCATGTTTTAAAGTCAGTAACTCAGTATCCTCCCAGGCGTCAATATTATAAACAGATGGGGTTTTCATCAAAAAACTTTCACGGTCAACCATCCACCAGTTTTCAATAGCTAATTGTATAATGTGCTCGGTGCCGTTTGAATCGATGCTATATAGCCTCATGGCACCTTTTAGGATAAATCCGGTATACTGGCAGACGTGCCCCTGCTCTAAGAACATTTGTTTCCTTTTTAAAGCTTTTGGAAAAAAAGAATTTTTGATCAATTCTTCCTCCGCACTTGTAAGTGGGGATTCGCTATAGCGACGTATATAGTTAAATAGCGACTCATACATAATGGCCAAACGTTTGATTAAAAGTAAAAAAATGTTTTAAGAAGCCGAACAACAAACAGGTGGCTTCAATCCGCACATCATAAGAATACCTTCTCCTATATGTTCCACATAACAAATTGTTAAAAATGTTAAAGCAATTTGATTTTTTTTCGCTGCTTTTTTTCTTTGCATCGTCAGCTTTTAAACATTGAACCAATTATCGAAAAAGCATTTTAGCATTGACGGTACACTTAATTATCTCCCTAACGTTCCGAAGATTTTGGGAATGCGCTTTCTGTTGTCGACAGCGTGTAAAATACAGGTTTATGCCCCCATAATTGTAATGCGATATGGCACAGCACATTTAGAAAAATCAACCTTTTCAGTCGGCACTGCCGATATCCCGGGCAAATGAGCAAATTCGGGTTTAAAAAGCTTTGCGTTTGAACCTGGCACTAAGGGTATATAACCTTTTTTTTAACCGTATCAACTACCAGTTCGTTTCGGATTCTCCCGCTCTCATTAACGGTTCGGAGAACAACATCCGCAGTCGTGTAGCTACTAATAAGCTTTTTAATTTCCTTTAAGGTCACCGGCATAACAGTACCGTGCCGTGGTTTAAAATTCATGGTCACCTCTTTATCTATAACCTTAAAGTTTTTTAAATCGGTTGATTTTGTAAACTGGTAACGGCCGCTGGTATACATGTCATACATCAAAATAAATCCACTGCCATCATTTAATTTAAAAGTACCGGCCCCTTCAACCGGTAGTGTAGTTTGCTGAACGTATTGATCGCTTTGAAGCGCATATCCACCGGTTAAGCTTTTGGAAACTGCAATTTTAATTCCAGGTACCCTATCTTCTGTTTTAAAGAACAAATAGTATTTGTCGTCTTTTTTCTCGATATCCCCGTCTATACAAGCTGCATTATCCGGACTAAAGAATAGCTGCTTAGGCTCCCCTTCAAAATCAGTAAAATCTTTATTAGCATATATATAGTATATCTTATCCGGGTTGCCGCCGTGCTTTAAAGAAAAGTAAACCATATACTTTTTAGCAACATTGTCATATATGGTTTGAGGCGCCCATACACGCAAAAGACTATCCTGGTCCGGAAAACGTTTTTGAAAATTAATATGAGCAGAAGACCAATGGATCAAATCGTTTGACTTAAGTAACACCAATCCCCGGTTAGAGTTCCATCCGTTGGCGGAAACCATATCTGTTGCAACCATAAAAAATGTTTTCCCATCGGCACATCTCAGGATGTGAGGGTCCCGAACACCACCGGTTTCGCTGATAACCGAGCTATTTATAACCGGTTCATTGTGGTTTAAGGCAAGATAGTGATATCCATCCATGCTGATTGCGAACCGGATGGCCTCTTCACTTTTCTGATTTCCGGTAAAGTAGGCAAACAAGTAACCTTTATACCTCTGGTTAAAATTATGATTGCTTTTTTGCCCGAACGCTGCTAACTGACAATTGAGCGAGAAAAAAACAATTACAGCAATACTGATTGCAATTCTTATATGGTTCATGTTAAAATAAAAGATATCCTTTGCAAAAGCATTACTGCCAGCAGTTAAAATATAATATAATCAGGCTCCCCAACGATATTGCTAAGGAGTATTGCGAATAAAATCCCGCTTATTGTAAGCGGTCTAAAACCGGTTTGTTCACTGCCGACAGTTTTTGGTTTTCGGGTTTTAGCAGTTCAAAAACTAATACCTCATTTTTGCCGGTATGCAACCATTCGCGTGGTACATACAAAGTTTGTTGAGGGCCGGTTCGCCAGTATCTCCCTAAGTTATGTCCGTTAATCCACACCATGCCCTTACCCCAATCGGTCATATCGAGATAGGTATCTCCCAAAGAAGATAATGAAAAAGTCCCCTTTTTCATGACAGGTGTATTTAAGTTAACCAAACCAGGGTTAGGGTTGTAGCTACCCACCGTTTTTAATGGCAAAGGAAAGTTTTGCCAACCTGTTATTTCATTATTTTGGAAAAACGCTTTGCCAACAATTCCCTTTTTGTTCTGTAACAGGTATTTACCAAAATTGATGCGGCCCAGGTTTTCTACTAAAATATCCAGTGTTACATTTCCAGCAGGTAAACTGACGTTAATACTGTCTAATCCGGTACGACGATCGAGGATTCCTACCGTTTTTCCGTTGATCATCACTACCGCGAAATCTCTGAGCTCTTTAATCTTCACTATTCCGGATTTCCCTCCCGTAATGGTTGTTCGGTACAACATAAAACCATAATCGAGTTTCATATCCTCAAAGGTTAATGGATTTTGACTGCTTTTGCTTTCCCGTTTTAAGTCGTCAAGGTTTGCCACATTATTGAGCTCAATTTGAGGTATTATGATGGTGGGTTTAACAGGGGGAACAACAGGCAAATTAATGCCGGCGGGTAAATGTTTTTGAATTACGTTTCTAAAAGCCCAAAATTTGGGTGTCGCGTTTCCGGCTTCATCAAGTGGTGCATCATAATCGTAACTGCTTATCTGTGGCTCAAACGGCGACTGGTCGTTATAGTTGGCCCCGTTCATAAATCCCCTTGTAGTTCCGCCATGAAACATGTACATATTTATCGAAATGCCTGCTGCAAGTACAGAGTCTAACCGGCCGGTATACTGATTTGCCGGAACCGTATGGTGTTTTGTACCCCACCAGTCGAACCACGCCGGATACCATTCGGCAATATAATAGGGGCCTTTACTATCGTGGTTTTGGTTGATGAGCTCCTTTACCTTGGCCGGATTATCTAACCCATTTACTGCCGGCAGTAAACCTGGCAAATGTCCTTTTACCAGGTCGGCAGCCGGATCGCAGGTATATAACAAACCGTCAAATCCGGCGTCTTTAAACATTTTTTGATTAACGGCCAGGTAATCCTTGTCAGAGCCGTATGATCCATACTCATTTTCAATTTGTACCATCAGGATGTTACCGCCATGATTTACCTGGTAGGGGGACAAACGCTTTCCTAATTCTTTAATGTAGTTTTCGTATTCGTTTAAATATTGCGGATTCTTGCTTCTTACAACCAGTCCTTCTTCATTTTCCAGCCAATACGGATAGCCGCCAAATTCCCATTCGGCACATACATAAGGGCTGGGGCGCAAAATAACCCACAAGCCTTCCTGCTGAGCTATTTTAATAAATTCAACAATATCATTATTGCCGGCGAAGTCAAATTGTCCCTTTTGCGGTTCGTGCAAGTTCCAAAAAACATACGTACCTATGGTGTTAAGCCCCATTGCCTTTGCCATTTTCATTCTGTCGCGCCAGGCCTCCCGTGGTATGCGGGGATAGTGTAATTCGCCCGAGATCATCTGGAAAGGCTTACCATCTAACAGAAAGTCCTTATCTCCTAATGTGAATTGATGTTTAGGTTGGGCTTTGACCAGGCCGCCCGCTAACAAAATGGCCCCAATTAAAAAAAGAATAAATGATCTCATTAAAAAAATATATAAAGTGTTATTGGTTACATAATAGGCAGGCTCTCAAAATTGTATTGCGGATGCGGTTAAGCTCCACTAATACTTCTGGCTATTAGCTGATGCTGCTAAAATGGATGTAAAATCAATTAATAAAAAGGGGGCTAACCCGTAAAATTGAAGGGGTAAACCACTAAAAAGGCCCCAAAAGGTTGTTTTCGTAGGATTTCGGGTAGTTTAAAAACAGACATTAGAGCACAACACTCAATAGATTGCCGGCTGAAGAATGGTTTTTACATTTTCGGGGAGAGGTAAACCAGGCGGCTGCTTACCGGTTTATTTTCTTTCGGCCACCTGGTTTACCATAGCATTTTTGAAGCTCTTTCTGAATTTTTTAATGTATTCGGAAGGTTTTAAGTCGAACACTTTTTTAAACTGCTCACGAAAATATTTGATGTCTTTTATTCCAACAGCATAAGCGGTTTCCAATATATTTAAATCGCTGTGTACAAATAACTGTGCCGCTTTTCGCAACCTGATTGACCGTATGAAGCTATTTGCGGGTTGCCCGGAAATCATTTTGATTTTTTTATAGATCCCGGAATAGGACATATTTAATTCGTAGGCTAAGGATTGAAGGTTAAAATCGGGGTCTGTTATATGATCCTCAACAATCCGGATGCAGGAATCCAGAAACCGTTTGTACTCTATCGAGATGCTATGGGGGTTATTGTTAAGTGTGATTTCATTATAAAAATATTGCTGAAGGGTATTCCTGCTCCTCAGCAACCCATTGACCTTTGCTTTCAGGATATCTTTGTCAAAAGGTTTCCCGATATAATCATCAGCGCCACCTTCAATACCTTTTAGCTTTATCTCATTTGATGCGCTGGCTGTTAAAAGAATCACCGGAAGGTGCGAGGTTGTCATATTTCCCTTAATGGCTGCACAAACTTCTATACCTGTAATGCCCTGCATCATCACATCACATATAACAATATCCGGCCATTGTTCGTTTATTATTTTTATTCCCTCTTCGCCGCTTGACGCAACAAGAACATTATATTCGAGTTTGAAAATCTGGCGCAGATATTCTCTCATATCCTCATGGTCATCGATGATCAATAGCGTTTTGAAGTCAGACAATGATTGTTCTTCAACCGGGTCTGCTGCCAACACGATGTCATTAGCTGTAGTTTCAGCATCAATCAGCTCCTTTAAAAACCCGGAAGTAGCTGCTGATTGTTCTAAAATAACAGGGTCTTTAAGGTGCAATTTGCCTTTTTTAAAAGTGATGGTGAACGATGTGCCTTTTCCAATCTGACTTTGATATTCAACTGTTCCGTTCTGGCGTTCTACAAAATTTTTGACGAGGTATAGTCCAAGACCAAATCCTCCGGTTGGTGTGCCCGCCAAATCAGGTACCTGGTAAAAACGACTAAAAAGTTTTTCACCAACTTCGGAAGGGATTCCGCATCCATCGTCCTCGACCATTATTGATACCACCTGGTCTGCTTCTTCTACACAGATGCGAATCTTTCCATGTTTATGAGTGAACTTTATCGCATTCGAGAGCAGATTAAATAACACTATTTCTGTTTTTTCTCTATCTACATAAATATTAAGGCAATCGGCTGATGATACAAACTCCAAATGGATTTGTTTTCTTTTCGCTTCATGTACAAAACATAAATAAACCTCCTTACATAAATCAACAATATTAACATTGCTTATTTTAAGCTGATCGGATTCTGATTCTGCCTTTTTGAAAAGGAGCAGCTGATCTACCAGGCCTAATAGCCGGCGCGCGTTTCTGTAAACAATGTTTAAATTGGAGGCATCCATAGCCTTCTTTTCGTTAAATAATAGTTCCTTAACAGGGTTAATGATCAATGTCAATGGCGTCCGGAACTCATGAGAAATATTGGTAAAAAAAGCAAGCTTTCGTTCGCTTAACTCCTTTTCCTTTTCACTTTCATAGTGAGCAATCTGAATTTCGTATTTTAGTTTAGCCTGATGGTCCCTGTATAACAGATACAGATAAACCAACCCGCCAACAATTATAATATAGATAGTATATGCCCACCAGGTTTGGTACCACGGTGGAGAAATAATTATGATTAACGATTTCGGCGTTCTGTTCCACACGCCGTCATTATTGCTTGCAATTACCTTAAAGGTATAAGT
This sequence comes from Mucilaginibacter sp. KACC 22773, assembly GCF_028736215.1. Taxonomy (NCBI): domain Bacteria; kingdom Pseudomonadati; phylum Bacteroidota; class Sphingobacteriia; order Sphingobacteriales; family Sphingobacteriaceae; genus Mucilaginibacter; species Mucilaginibacter oryzagri. The sequence goes on along the minus strand of NZ_CP117883.1, from coordinate 6,201,805 downwards.
TCCCGGGTTAAGGTTGGTGTAAGTAACCCTTCGCTGGCTACTGTTAAAATTCCATTTTTCGTCAAAGCCTTCTAATTTATACCGATAACCATTTTTCTCTGAATGGGTATAATTGAGCGAAACGAATTCGATTGAAAATACATTTTGGTCGTAATTAAGAAATGCAGTATCGGCTGTACTAACCGGCTTTTTCAATGGCGAATTTTTACCCGGCCTTACCGATTTATTAAACACCTGGAAATCGGAAAGATAAACCTGGGGGATTTTATTATTCAATTTAATTTTTGACGGATCGAAAACAACTACGCCAGTATTTCCGCCTAAATAAATCTGACCATCTGCCGACTTGTAAATAAGCGAGTGGGAAAACACGCCGTCGCCTTCATCAAAATTGGTGACAGCTAATGTTCGGGGAGTAAACTTTGATATTCCCGTTGCGGAGTTAATCCAAAGATTCCCAAAACCATCTTCAACAAGGTTGTTGAAAACATTACTTGCAAATCCATCTTTGCTTGAGTAAACGATAAAAGAATCATTTTTCGGAACATATTTATTTAGCCCGTCGGCCGTGCAGATCCAGATATTCCTTTTACTATCCTCAAATAAACAGTGAACGATATTACTACTAAGGCTACCGGCATTTTTGTCATTATAAGCGTAATGATGAAAAATGCCGTTTTTTTGGTCAAAACGATCAACCCCGTTTCCATTTGTTCCAATCCACACATTGCCTTTTTTGTCTTTTAAAAGCGTATAAATATGGTTGCTGGCAATTGAATTAGGGTTTTTATCGTCGTTATAATAATGTTTGAATTGCTGTTTTTCTTCGTTGTATATTTTAAGGCCGGCGTCTGTAGCGAGCCAGTATTCATGAGGCCTTACTTCAAGAATATCTCTGAAAACATCTTCATTAAAGAAATTGCTCAGGGCCGAATGATGAAAGTGGTGTATAAACCGGTTATTCTTAACGTCAAACTTATCAAAACCATTTTCGGTAGCCGCCCATAATACACCATCATTGTCTAAATATATTTTGCCAACCTGATTGCTGCTGATGCTTGACGGATTATTTGTGTGATTAAATAGCTTTGTGTTTTTTTTTATTAAATCAAACTGATAAAGCCCGTTGTTTGTTGCCAACCACAACATGTTCCCTTGCAACAACATACTTTTTACTTCGCGCGGTTTGATTGATAATGGAATGAAATGGAATTTATACTGTGTAAAATCTACTTTTGTTAAAGCGTCTTTACCACATAGCCACATAATTCCGGCATTATCATTGTAAACATAGCTATCGGCTGTGCTATTAACATCGCCAATTTTTCGCCATTGGCCATTCCCCTTATTTATAAAATAGAACCCGGCGTTACTTCCAACAACTAAGGTGGAGTCATTAGCGTTGTCGATACAAAAAGCGCCTATATTAACATTGTCACGACTCGGAAATGCGGTATATCGCTGTTTTTTAGGATAAAACTGATAAAGCCCGCTCCAATAGGTGCCCACCCAAATACAACCACTCCTTTGATCGTAAAAAAGGCTCCAGATATCATTAGGGCTTTTTTTATGCAGAGATTCGGTTTGCAGATAATTGGTAAAACGCTTACCAACCTTATCGAATTTATTCAACCCGCCGTTCCAGTTCCCCAGCCAAAGGTTTTTATCGTTATCTTCAACAATTGCATTTACCGACTTTCCTTTTATTGAAAACTCGTTTTGCGGGTTAGGTTTATAGGTAATAAATGACCTGCGATTTGCCACATATTGATTAAAACCATCGTCTGTTCCTATCCAGATAGTTCCTTCTCTATCGCATAAGATCGAAAAAATCTTGTTGTTACTTATCGACTGTTTGATTTTATCACTATGATAAAACCGTTCAAATTTTTCAGTGTTGGGATCTAAAACATTTAAGCCGTCTATCGTCCCAACCCATATTTTTCCGTTTTTATCTTCAGCAAGCGCGTTAATATAATTTGAACTTATGCTTGCCGTGTTACCTGGAATGTTTACTAAGTTTTCAAAGGAGTAGCCATCAAACTTACAAAGCCCATTGTCTGTCCCTATCCACATGTATCCGCGCCTGTCTTTAAGGGCTACTGTTACATTTTCGGATGGCAGGCCGTCATGAGTAGTATATGATTTTAGGGCAAAATTCTTGGTGTCATTGGTTGGAGAGGTCGTTAAGATTTGTCCATTTAGGCCGGTTGTGCACAAAAAATTGATCAGGAAGAATAAGACAGCTTTATACATAAATCCGTTATCACTTTTAATTAGATAAATACTATACCGTGTTATCACTGATAACTTGTACCAGTATAAAATAAGCTTCACAATTATCTTTGGTCGGTCAACAATCAAAAATATTGTACTTAATACACTAATTTTCAGGATAACACAATTCCAACAAAGCGGGGGACACGGAACGTTGGCCATATTAAAAGTGCCGACAAATGATCCTTTTATTGGGGTATAAATTGAGGTTTGATACGCATTTTTCCTTAAGAATATATAGATCAAACTTTATTTAAACCCTAATTGGAGGATTCATCATCGCTCTTAAATATTAATCAAACCCCTACTGTGACGTTGAAACATTAAGTTTATAAGGCACTCAAATTTATATAATATTAATTGTATTAATAACAAGAATTCCAAATGTTTAGGAATTGAAAACAACACCGATACTTGACGTTCAGGCGATAACGGGTTAAAAAAAGAAGAGGAATTGCGTTAAAATTCGTTAAAATGACACTTTATCCCCGCAATATTGAGGCTTTACCCCCTTTTTAATTTCTGCTTTTTAAAAGAGATTTAGGTTAAACCATATAAACACGGATTTCCCTTTTCCATTATTGCTTACAGTCATTTTTCAATGGCTAATCAAATTGCCGACCGTAACGTCCGGCAGTGATTAACGGTAATTGCTGGGCTGGAAATCTGGATTTTAATACCTCTGCCATGAGAATATTCAAGTTATTACTGCATATGCATTCAGTTGTTTTGCAGTTAATCGATGTCATTACCTGCTTTGTGCCAACGCCGGGAAGATCACCGCCTTGTTTAAAAGTTAAAACCAATTGATTATAAAGAACCAATTATTTGACATTTTAATATAAAACTTATGAGAAAAAATTTAACCGCCCAGGCACTATGCTGCCTGTTAGCCTTTATGATGGGCTGTTCAAAAAACACTATTCAAAAGAACCCTGATATCTCCGGCTTGTCGACAAAACAAAACCTTGCGCTTTCAACTACCAACACCAATGGCTTTCGTGGTATAAACTGGGCCGACCCTAATGGCAACGAAGGCGACGGAAGGGTTGTATTGCCAAGCGGTATGACTACATCGCTCACCGCAACCCAGGCTGCTGCTTTGGCCACCAGTATTTCAAGCGCTGTTAAAACAAGCGGCGGTACTACTATCAGGATGCCCATAAACCCATGGACGGCCTCAAGCTCTACTTATTGGCCTGTATACCAGGCTGCAATTAATGCCATTGTATCAAACGGCTGTAAAGTAATACTTTGCTACTGGCCGGTAGGTGTGCACCATGTACCGGATGTTACGCAATGGACTACCATGTGGACAACTGTGAATAATGTTTATAAAAACAACACGTCTATTTTGTATGAGCCTATAAATGAACCTGTGGATTATTCAGGTACCGATTTGAATAATTTATATGCCAGTTTTTTAACCACATTTAGTACGGCCGATGGTAAATGCATCCTGGACGGCACTGGTTATGCTGCTGACGTAACTGCAGTTGGCGCCGATTCAAGGTTAGTTAATCAATACCTGGGCCTGCACTGCTACTGGTGGTTCTGGGGATCGCATGATGTTTGGTCGGGCTATTACAGCGACATGTCAAGCAGGACCGGATCTTACGCGGCCCGTACGGTGGTTACCGAAGTTGGTATCGAAACATTCAGGAACATGAGTTTCTGGTGGCAATGGGATACTGGTGTATATGTTGATCAGGCATTTTTAACCGGGGCGCTTTCGTATGCCAGGGACAACTCTATGGGTACTATAGCATGGTCGGGCGTTAATGATATTGATACCTACCGCTGGTATAAGGCAAATAATAACCTGGTAGAGGTTAGCCCGGGCACCGCGAACATGTTCAGGTGGTCATGGAAACTTACCGCATCTCCTGTATGGCTGGGGCCAATTGCCGACGGGCGGTACAAGCTTCAAAATCGTGCATCGGGCCTTATGCTTGATAATTTGGGCAGCACGACCGATGGCGCTACCGTGGCTCAATGGGCATCGGGAACAAGTGCCAACCAAAAATGGAATGTAAGTTATACCGATGGCTATTATACGCTAAGCTGTGTAACCGGGAAAGAGTGCCTGGACACCGGGGGTAATACTACTGATGGCTCATCGGTTAAACAATATACAGTAGGCACCAGTACTAACCAGCGCTGGTCAATAGTTTCGGCCGGAAGCGGTTACTACAAAATAGTTAACCTTGCTACAGGGAAATGCCTGGATACTGGAGGCTTGACAACCAATGGATCTGTTATGCAACAGTGGACAAGCGGTTCGAGCTACAACCAGCAATGGACGCTTATTGCGCAATAAAAAAGTTAACAGTACCAAGTCGTAAGTCTGAAGTTGGATTTTTTCGTTTTTGACTTAGAACTTTAGGATAACATTATCCGTCAATTTATCGATGACATTATACTACATCGCGAGGCTGCCTTAAAAGGGCAGCCTTTTCTGTTTTACGACTTATTTACGTTGCGATTGATAACTGAAAATTTGCAAAACAGTGTATTCATCGATATAAAAGAGGATACACCTAAATTGCGCGATCATTTTAGTGTTAACCATGATGAAATTCAATGTATTGATTATCAAATATTTATAAATATTTTATCTGAAATGTGTTAAGTTATGTTAACCCAATTAGATGCGTTTGACCCGTCCTGAAATAACTATACAGATTTGTGAGTTAATCCTGTAAACACTATACAGGTTCTTTTTTTAAAGATAAAGTTAAATAACTTGTTGTTTGTTTGTTGTGTTGGAATGTGGGAAACTCCTTCAGTTTTCCATATTTCAACACGTTTTTCTTTTTTTGCTTCTTTTTTTCTTTTTGCTGAACCTCCTCTTTTTGTTGATAACTCATCTGTCAGGCGGGTATGGCCAGCGGCTTTTCCTTCTCCCATTTGCCCGGGTATTCCTTCCAGCGTTTTTTCAGTACATCACCTTGTTCATGCGCCTGGCAAGGCGTCAGGTAGTCACAGCTTCCATGGGGCCTCAATTCGTTGTATGCCTTAATACTGCTATCGATCTTTTTATAAGTCTGCTCAAAGTTAACCGGGCTGATGTACAGGTCGAACTCCCCCTTGATGATGCCATTCATTCGTTCGGCCAGTGCATTCTCATACGGGTCACCCCGTTCAGTCATACTGATGGAAATAGTTTCGTTCCCAAGCAATTCCACATAATCCTTAGAGCAGTATTGGGACCCTCTGTCAGAGTGATGGGTAAGGGTTTGCCCGCTGTAACTGCGGACATCCAGGGCCATCTGTAAGGCCGCTATAGGCCCCAGCGCCAGCATATCCAGGCGGAAACAATAACCCATGATCTTACGTGAAAATGCATCTGTTATCAGTGACAGGTAGCCCCATTGGTTTTGCACCCGAATGTAAGTTATATCGCTTACCCAAAGTTCCTCCGGCCGTATAATATGCATTTCCTTTACCAGGTTGGCGTACTTATGCATCCAGTGCCGGGAATCGGTGGTGATTGCTTTTCGTTTACGCTGCCTGATCAGCAGCTTATGAGCGTCAAGCAAGTCAAACAGGTAGTCCCTGCCGATTTCTATATGATGAGAAGCCAGTTGCGGCTTAAGCAGATAAAGCATCTTTCTTGTCCCTAACCGGGGTAAAGGCTTCCTTATTTCATGAACAAGCTGCAGGATAATTTCCTCTTTGATAGAGTCATCCTGGTTTCTCCATAAGTGATCATAGTGCGCATGGCGGGTTTTGCCAAACAGTCCGCATAGAAACGCCCAGCTTAAATGCGCGTAATCCTGCTTCATTATCATGACTGCCTGGCCCCAGCTTTTTTTCTGATCTTGATCTTAAACTGATCCTCTGCTACATCAATAAGGGTATTTAAGGCACTGATCTTTAGCTGTGCATATTCCAAAGCCTTTTTTAAAGCTTCCGTTTCCGGGTCCGGCACACCAGACTGCCCTTCAGCTTTATCCTTCATCTCAAACTTTTCATGAACCGCAAGTTCGGCATTTTCTTTCAACGAGGCCTTAAGCCATTTATTTAACGTTTCTCCACTTAGTCCGTATGACTTCCTCGCTGCATAAGGTTTCAGAATGCCTTGCTCAACCTGGCGGACGACGGATCTTTTTTCTATGTCGCTTAAATGATATCCCCGCTGTTTTTCCTGGTACTCTTTCGAGCCGCGGTCGCGCATCCATTTACTCAGAGATGCCCGCGACATGCCATACTGATAGGCTATCACGCTCCGCGGAGTCCCTGATTCTATCAATTTTATGATCTCATTCCGTAGGCTGCTTTCAAAGTGACATCGCTTAGTAAGGCGAATCTGACTCGCTTTTTGTTCCGATTCTTCTTTCATACACTTTCTTTTAGTGTATAGTTATTTCAGGACGAGTCAGTTTGCCCAGGGCGTTATAGGACTAAGTACCTTGCTGCAATACTTCAGATATGATGGGAGCTGCCAATTTCAAAACATGTACAAAGCAGATATATCGTATTTAAAACGAAACCCCCGATAAACCGCTATTGCAGTATTATCGGGGGCTATATCGCTAAAACGAAAGGAAATTTGTGCGATGACAGGACGCCTTAATATCCCGGGTTGTTTGGTAGCAATTTTTTGTTGATGTCAATATCGGCTTGCGGAACTGGCCATAACCATCCTTTACCTGCATCAAATGTCCGGGTATCTAACTTAACCTGTTTAAACTGCCAGGTAGCGGCACTTGCCGGATTACTCAGCAACGATTTGTCATATCCATAAACATCATGAACCAGGGATTGATCTTTCCAGCGTAACATATCTGCATACCTGGTGCCTTCCATAAAGAATTCAACCCTGCGCTCATGGCGTAATATCGCCCTTAATTGCGTTTGGTTTAAGCCGGTACCTTCTACATCTTCAACCCTGGGCATGCTTACCCTGGCACGCACCTTGTCTATAAGTGTATAGATTTCCGTTGCGGTGCTTCCCGATTCAATCAGGGCTTCGGCACGTATCAGCAACACGTCGGCATAACGCATCAAAATAGTATTGAGTGAACAATTATTGGGGTCGGCAATACCTATCGCCGCGTATTTACGCGGGCGTGCACCAGACGGAACCACATCATTGGCAGGTATGTAGGTGGTTGTACCCCACAAAGAGCCAGGTAATACTACTGAAGCAGCCAATCTTGGATCGCGATTGACATACGGGTTTTGAGCATTGTAGCCCGAAGCGGAGTTGGTAACCGGTAATCCATTGGTCATGTAATATGAATCGATCAAATCAGCAGTGACGTTTGGAGTTGGCCAAACACTCAAAGATAAGGCAGATGATGGCCAGGGTTGTGACTGGGTAGTGGGTATATATTGGATGTCAAAAATCACTTCACTATTGTTTTCGTGTGCCTCATCAAACAGCGAACCATAGTTAGTATATAAACTGTAGGTGTTAAGATTGATCACATCCTGCGCGGCCTGTGCAGCATCGGCCCACTTTCCATTGTACAAAAGAGCTTTTGCCTTGTAAGCTAATGCAGCTCCTTTGGTTGCCCGGCCAACATCAGAACCCGAGTAGGAGGTTGGTAGTGCGGCTGCTGCCTCTGTAAAATCAGTTAAGATCTGCGTCAGCACCGTAGCTTTCGCAGTCCTTGAAACATATGCATCCGAGAGCGACAGTACACTGGTAATTAAGGGCACATCGCCAAAATAAGTAGTCAAATCCGTATAGGCATACCCTCGTAAAAACTTAGCTTCGGCCGACATTTGGGTTTTTACAGTAGCATCAATGCTTGCATTGGCAACATCCTGCAAAAACTCGTTGGCCCTTGAAATAATGGTGTAATCCTGGGTCCACTTCGCATATGGCGCCCAACTGTTGGTTGTGGTTTGCCATGCCCCTACTTCCTTTGAGCCCTGCCAGGCATCCTGGCAATAGGCATTATCCGATTCAAATTCAAACTGGAAAAAATGCGCCGGGGTGGCATTAGGTTGTAGTGCATTGTAAATGCCCACCAACGCCATTTTTACCTGGGTTTCGTTCTGGTAAAATGTCGAGGGCGACAAGCGGTCTTTTGGCGTTTTATCCAGAAGGTTTTTCTTGCAGCCGGCAAGATTAATAACAGATGCTAAGATTATGATTTTATATATAGTCTTCATGATTTTATCCTTTAGAAATTAACATTTATACCTGCAGTCATCACCCGCACCTGTGGATATGCCTCGGCTCTTGTTTGATCAGAGGTTTGTTCCGGATCAAAGCCTTTGAATTTGGTGAATGTGAAAGCGTTTTGTATGTTGGCATATATCCTAAGCGAGCTTAAACCTATCTTCTTAATGGCAGCCGGACTTAAAGTATATCCCAATTCAATATTCTTAACCCGTAGATACGAGGCATTTTCCACGTAGAAGGAAGAGTGAATATTGTTTCTTACGCCATCCAATGTAACTCGGGGATAGGTATTAGATGGATTTTGTGGTGTCCACCTGTTTAACCACCAGGTACCAACGTTTGCAAAGCCGCTAAAAGGCGAAGCTATTTCATAGTAGGTATAACCCTGCATGCCTTGTACGCCTTGTAAAAACACCCCAAGGTCCAGACCTTTCCAGGCTACATTGAAGTTAAAAGCATAGGTTATGTCAGGAAATTGCTTACCTATGATTTTGCGGTCGTGGTTTTGGTCAACTACGCCGTCACTATTGAGGTCGGCATATTTAATATCGCCAGGTTGCGCGTTGTAATCGCTTACTTTAACTACACCCGGTTTAAGCGTATAACTACGGCTTGCGTACGGAATGGATGCATCGCTGTTGTTTTGCCATGTAAAATCAGAAATCTGGTAAATGCCCGTCATCTGGTAACCGTAGAATGAATTTATAGCCGAGCCCACAACAATCGCCTTTGGAGAGCTGTACTGCTGAGGCACGTTCATGCTGATGATTTTGTTGACGATGTGAGAAACATTGAAGGAAGTTCTTAATTTAACACCATTGCCAAACGTTGTTTTATAGGATATGCCAAGTTCAAAACCTTTGTTTTGCACTTCACCGGCATTAGCCATTGGGGCCGACTGCGCAATTGTTAGTGGTATCGGTTGGGTCAATAAGAGGTTTTTAGTCCTTTTATCAAAATAATCTGCAGTAATTTCAATGTTATTGTGGAAAGAGATGTCAAGCCCCAAATCTAATTGCTGAGCTGTTTCCCAGGTCAAATCTTTGTTGGTCATTGCCGTAACGGCAACACCCGAATAAAGCGTTCCGCCGAACGAATAATTCTGACCCGAACTCAGGATATCACTTCCATTATAGTAATTACTTATATTTTGATTACCTAAACGCCCCCAGGAGGCACGAATTTTTGCAAAATCAAGCCAGCTCACACTTTTCATAAAATCTTCTTTTGATAGTACCCAGGCTGCTGAGAATGACGGAAATGTTCCCCATTGTTTACCTTGTGCAAACCTGGAAGAGCCATCCCTTCGGATATTAGCTTCAAATAAATATTTTTCGTCAAACGCATAGTTTAAACGGCCAAAAAACGAACGGAGGCCGAGATCGTAACTGCCAGAGTTATTGGTTTGTGTGGCCGCATCGCCAAGGTTCAATACACGTTGCGTGTTGTTAACAAAATGTGAGCGAAAGCCGCTTTGCCAATCATAGGTAAACTCCTCTTCGTTGTAACCGCCTAATAAATTGAATGAATGACGGTTAATTGTCTTATTATATTTCAGTAACCCGGTAAGCAATGAGTGGCCGTCAGTCTCGTTGGTTACATTAAGGTCTGATGGCAATTGTGTAGTTGTTCCATTTTGGTTTTTCAGCGTTACATTGGCATGAAAAGCATTTGCGTTAGTGGAGATAACATTATAACCATAAGTAAGCTGCGCACTTAAACCGGGCAGAATTTTATATTCTGCTTCTGCCTGTCCACTAAAATTGTACCGTTTTGTCAGATTGGTGCTACCTTCTTTAATTTCCCCGTAGTAGTTACGTTCGCCGTTAACAGAAACCCAGTTTCCGCTTGCATCCTTAAGCGGATGTATAGGCGCCAGAGTGGAATACCATTCGGCATTCCAAAGATCGGTCGGTTCGCTTTTTACACCCAAATTCCCGGATACATTCCCGGAAACACGAAGCCTTTTATCTTTTAGATGGTAGGTATCGAGGTTGAGACGGAAGTCTGTTTTTTTGTAATTGGTTGCCACCAGGATTCCATCCTGATCCAGATGCCCCAGCATAAATGCATAATTGACGTTGTCGCTCCCTCCTGTTGCGCTTACACGATGGTTTTGCATATAGGCGTTTCCATAATAAACCTTGAAATAATTAATATCGGGGTATAATGGGTTGTTGTGCGCCGCGTATTTTTGAATTATCGAATCCGGATACGCCGGTGCCGATCCGGTATTTACAGCCGCCTCGTTGTAAAGCGTGGTATATTGAACAGAGTTTAATACATTGGGCAGCCTTGTCGGACTTTGAATACCGGCATATCCACTATAGTTAACACGAAGTTTGCCTGCTGATCCCCGTTTAGTGGTAATTAAAATAACGCCGTTTGCAGCACGATTACCATAAATAGCAGATGATGCGGCGTCTTTCAACACTGAAATTGATTGAACATCGTTAGGATTTACGTCGCCTATGCTGCCGGGAAAACCATCAACTAACACCAACGGGGAATTATCTCCAAAAGTACCTACCCCACGAATATCTATAACCGTGTTGTCATCTCCGGGTTTACCCGAACTTTGCAGTGCAAAAACACCGGAAACAGTGCCTTGTAAAGCCTGCCCGGTATTTGTCAGGGGCCTGCTTTCCAAATCCTTTGTATTTACAACGCCTACAGATCCTGTCAGGTTTTCCTTCTTCTGCGTTCCATAACCTACTACAACCACATCGTTCAGGGTTTTCATTGAAGGTTGAAGTTTTATTGCGATATCAGTCTTTCCGCTTACTGCAATTTCAACTTTCTCGTATGAGATATAGGTTACAACGAGTACGGCATTTTCCGGCACATTCGAAAGTTGAAAGTTACCCTTTAAATCACTCAGGGCACCTTTGTTAGTTCCCTTTATACTAATAGAAACGCCTACCAGCGGCTGGCCATCAATAGCGTCTACTACAGAGCCTTTTACAGTTATAGCAGCCTTAACAGGTGCTATTTGGGTAGTTATCGCCCTATTGTTGTGAGTTATTAAATTGGGGGTTAACGCGTTTGCGCCAATTGGCAATATAAATAATGCCAAAGTTTTAAACGTAGTGCGAACCCCTCTGGAATACAAATAATTTGGAAAAAGTAATTTTCGTTTCATAATTGGGTTATTAAAATTTAAACTGGTTAGTTCTGTGGGCAAGGGCAGTTATATGTTAATGCAGTTGGCTATTCCGCGGCGACAAACGTAATATTGGCATACAATGCAGCCCCCGGAGTTAACTATAACAAGCAATTGCCAGGGCCGGGAATTTATCCCGGCATTTTCGTCGATGTGTTTTAATAAGACGCTGGTGGCTTCTCTTTTTTCAAAGCATGCGCTGTTCTTGGAATTTTCCTCATGATGGTGTTTAATTAATAGAGTAATTGGTTAATATGAATCGTCATTTTGAGACGACCATTCAAGAGGGCAAAGTCTTTGAAAAACGCTAAAAACAAAAGGGGCTAACCTGCAAAAAAGAAGGGGCAAAAAGGGAGTTTTAGATTGAAAAAATACTTTTAGGCGGTTTCGCAGTGAAAATTTGTCTGGAAAAATGTAATGTATTCCATTCCACGTTATCTGTGATCTTTTGAGTTTCGCTATGCTGAAGTAAATGCCTTAAGTCTTCTCTATGAGCAAATTTCATGCGAACACTGCTGCCCCAAAAACAGTCGCTTTGTAAACCGGTGATTAATTTAAGGGAGATAATTTTGATGGAAAATATCAAACTGTTAAAAGACGAAAAAAGAGCAAGTCAATTGATTGAAAAACAGTCTGCTATAACATATTTGTTAGTTGTTTTAGAACCCCTTGCTTTAAAGGACTGGAATAGGATTGAATTATATCTGGTGCTGATTTTTAGTACTATATATAGTGGTTGAAAAAAAGAAGCCTTGAAATATGCATTTCAAGGCCGTTGTCTGCTTTAGTAGGCCTGACTGGGCAAATTTCGAACTTTTTCTTCGAGGATTTGCGTAAAACGGCGTTTTAGCTGGCAAAGCTCCAATGTATAAAGATCTGTTTGCCGATATATTTGGTCGGGGTGTATTAACCGGCCAGCGGCGTGAACGGACAACCCTATCGGCATTAACGAGCCTTTGCGCTTGCTAATCAGGACTGTAAAGCTTTCTCAGTTAAGGTTGAACATAGTTTTAATCTCACTATTAAATAATAAAGACTGAACAATCTCATTTGCAACTTCATGTTTTTCATAATTTTGTGCTTTAAAAAAGCTCATGTAGTTGTCCTCCATCAATTGGTCAAGTTCATCATTTATTTGAGGCGAGACCGACCGGATTGTTTCTATAGCTTCAGGCATAAATTTTCTCTGAGTCGGTTCCACTTTGCCTTCTTTAATAAACCCCATTGTTTTTTTATGACAACGGCAAGGATTGGTGGGATTCACCAATCCACACTTATTTTCCATAAATTGAAAAAGGTCAGCACGGGCTCTTGACAATTGTTTCCGGAAATTTTCCGGAGAAATTTGCAACAGTGGTGCAGCTACAGTAGATTTCATGTTAAAGATAGCTCCCAGTATAAAAATAATTCGTTGCTGTCTGTCCAAACAAAGCAACATGCCACTCATGCATTTATTCCTCGTATCATCAATCAAATCGCTATAAATGACCTGCTCTTCAACACTCATTTCTTCAGATGCATGCGCATTTTCGAGAAAATCACCAAGTTCTTCAAAGGAGGCCGTTTCCAGCCTCCTCTTATTGCCCTGGCTTTGGATGAAATGGTTGAAGACTATACGGTACAACCATGTTCTGAAACTGCTTTTGCCCTGGAATTGGCTTAATTTGGTCACCATTTTTATCAAACCTTCCTGGGTTAGATCAGCAGCATCTTCAGCATTTCGTACTAATCTCAGCGCGACATTATAAACAAATCGCTGATGCAGCTTAATCAAGCCTTCCAAAGCTGATTTTGATCCTTCCTGCGCCTCTTTTATAAAACGCATTTCCTCATTGGTATCATAAGTGACTAAAAAAGGATTCATCGTATTTCTATTGGAAGAAGACATGTTCAGAACATCTAAATTTAAGAATTAATTTCGTCCTGCCATAACGCCCCCGTCGACATCCCAAATGGCACCGGTCACCCACGATGCTTTTTCCGAAAGGAGGTATACAATTGTATTGGCCACATCTTCTGGTTTTCCATTCCGGCCGATCGGCTGAAATCCATTAAAACCTTTTAAAGCTTCAACAGCAGCTTCCTGCCCTCCAAAAACCTTATCATATACTGGTGTTTCAACGACTGCCGGAGACACTGCGTTAACCCTGATATTATATTGTGCAAGTTCCATTGCCAAATGCTGGGTTAAAGAGTGCAGCCCCGCTTTCTGCATTGAATAAGCAGATGAAGGTGTGGCCCTGACAGATTGCTTTGCCCACATTGAACCGATATTAACTATGGAGCCGTTTTTATTATTAGCCATTAGTTTGGCTACAGCCTGTGTTATAAAAAACAATCCTCTATTTAAATCAAGATAGGAATCATAGTCAATAGAAGTATGATCCAAGAATGGCTTTGGGCTAAAAATACCGGAAGCATTAACCAGATAGTCAACCCGGCTTATAGTATTGCCGAGCTGATTTATGAAATCAGCAGTTTGCAGACGATCTGTCAAGTCAACTTTGTAACCTTTAATATTTCCACTGCCAGACAATTCGTTAATAGTTTGATCTATTTTAACCTGATTTTTGCCAACAATAACTACTGTAGCTTCATTTTGTAGTAACAATGCCGTTGTGGCTTTACCAATTCCGCTTGATCCTCCAAGTACCAAGGCGGTTTTACCTTTAAATTCGTTTTCCATGTTTTCGTTTTATCATTAGACACCTTTATTAAAAAGTGTGACAACCGCCTGAAACAGTAAAGAAATTCGGAGTGATTAATAATACAACATTGTTCTACCCAATAAATGACACTAGTTCTATCCGGACGACTTTATAAAAATTAACCTAATGAGTATTCCTGCGCGGTAAGCGAAGTAAGCTATGTATAACATGAGCGTAAGGCTTTTTTAAAGTTTAAGTTGTAATAAGATATTTATTATCAATGAGTTGTGATTGAAATATTGATAATTAAATATTGTTAACGATTTTTCAGTGCCCGCTAAAAATGAAAAAGCCCGCTACGATTTATCGTAACAGGCTGATTTTCACGTAGCGGGGAGCAGGATCGAACTGCCGACCTTAGGGTTATGAATCCTACGCTCTAACCATCTGAGCTACCCCGCCGTTTTTAATTTAATCCTCTTTTTACATGGTTGTTAAAAAGAGCAGCCCTGTTTATAAAACAATGGGCTTCCTTAAAAAGGTTTGCAAATATAGCAGAAATTCGTTTTCTTTAGAAAAAATGTTAACATTTACTGCATAACCTGTTTTCAAGTATAAACCCCGATGTCCGAAAAAAAGAAATTTACTATTGAGTATGAGATAAAATCATCTCCAAGAATACTGTTCACTTTCCTAAATGAGCCTAACGGGTTAGCACAATGGTTTGCCGATGATGTAAATGTTCGTGACCAGGTTTTCACTTTTACCTGGGACGATGAACCGCAAAAAGCAAAGCTTATTTTAGTTAAAGAAAATAAGCTGGTTAGGTTTAAATGGCTTGAGGACGAGCCGCAATGCTATTTTGAAATGGAAATTTTGCAAGACGAACTAACCAATGATGTAGCCCTGAGCATCACCGATTTTGCAACGGAAGACCAGATCCCCGAACGAAAACTGATTTGGGATAACCAGATTGATTACCTCATTAGCGTACTGGGCGCGTAAGGCCAATTTAATTTTAGCTAATTTTGTATTACCAAACGCTAATTTTGCGTTAATGAAAATTAACCTGCACCGTTGCGCGTTTTTTATCCTGTAAATACAAATTGCCCCGATGAAAAAGATCCACCTTTTACTGCTTAAATCATTTATAAGGCCTTTTGTAAGCACGCTGTTCATCGTAATGTTTGTGTTGCTGATGTTGTTTTTGTTTAAATACATCGACGACCTTATAGGTAAAGGCTTTGCCTGGTATATCATCCTGGAGCTGATGATGTATAACTCGGCAACCAACGTGGCAATGGCGCTGCCGCTATCGGTATTACTATCAACCATTATGACTTATGGCGCACTGGGCGAAAATTATGAGTTGGTGGCTATTAAAGCTGCCGGCATTTCGTTACGCCGGGCAATGTATCCCATGATAATCGTTGTATCAGTATTAAGTATCGCTGCATTCTTCTTTTCAGATTATATGCTGCCGATAGCTAACCTGAAATATTACTCCTTATTGTATGATGCCCGGAAGCAGAAATCGGCCGATTTACTGCCCGAGATGATATTCAGTTCCAGCTTTCCGGGCTACACCATTCGCGTAACCAAAAAAGATCCAGATGGGCAAAGGCTGTATGGTATTATTATTTACAAAAAAAACGAGGAAACCAATAATACCGAAGTGACAATGGCCCATGAAGGTACCATGTTTCGTACTATGGGTGATAAGTTTTTGGTGCTAAAACTAAAGGATGGTGTAAATTATGTGGAATCAAAAAGCGACGGTGCCAACTATGATTTGCGGCAACGCTTCACCCGTTTCCGTTTTAAAGAAATGGAGCAAAAATTTCCGCTGGATGCCTTTAAAATTAGCCGCACCGATGAAAATGAGTTTAAGTCGGCATCGCAGATGATGAATTTGAGGCAGCTTAAATTTTTTGTTGATTCGAGTCAAAAGGCCACGGATGCCGCTGTAATGCTCAATTATAAGCTTATTACACCCTACATCAAGTATTTTAATTTACCGGCCAAATCAAAAGTGAAATATATTGCTGCCGATAAAGATGTACTAAAAAGTATGAAAATTGCAGATCAGCAGATGGCCTTATCAAGCGCTGCATCTGAAGTTCGGTCAGTAAAGGATTTTTTAAAAAACCGTGCCGATAAATATAATAACGATGCATCTACCATCCGCCGATATGATTCGGAAGTGCAAAAGAAATATACCTTATCCGCAGCATGTATCGCTTTATTTTTAATAGGTGCTCCCCTGGGCGCTATTATCCGCAAAGGTGGGCTGGGGCTTCCGGTGGTGATTTCGGTGATATTTTTCCTTATCTATTACATTATATCAACCATAGGCGAAAAATCAGTAAAGGCAGGTAATGTTAATACTGTATTTGGCATGTGGGTAGCTATTATTGTGCTAACGCCCATCGGGCTCTTCCTTTCCTATAAAGCCGCTACCGATTCGGTGATATTTGATATGGAGGCCTATAAAAGATATTTTAATAAAATCTTTAAACGCAAGGACGCCTGACACGCGCCCCGCCTCCAAAATCATTTTACATAGTACCGACCAGAATCATTTTAATATAGTTTAAATTTGTTTAAACTTTAATACATCATGGCACCCTTTTAGGCTTGCCATACGTAATATACACATAATGTTAAATACAATACAAGAAGCTATAGAAGATATACGGTCAGGGAAAATGATCATTGTGGTTGATGATGAGGACAGGGAAAATGAAGGTGATTTTTTAACCGCTGCCCGCAATGCAACCCCCGAAGCAATAAATTTTATGGTACGCCATGGCCGCGGCCTGGTTTGCGCACCTATTACGGTAGATAGAGCCCGCGAACTTGAACTGGAGCCAATGGTGAGTCACAATACTACGTCGCACGAAACTAATTTTACGGTCTCTGTTGATTTATTAGGGCACGGTTGTACAACCGGCATATCGGCTACCGACCGTTCAAAAACAACACTGGCATTAATTGACCCTGCCACTAAGCCCGAGGATTTAGGGAGGCCAGGCCACATATTCCCGCTTATTGCCAAAGATGGGGGCGTTTTGCGCCGGTCGGGCCACACCGAAGCCGCTATCGATTTGGCTGTTTTGGCTGGTTTTGAACCCGCCGGAGTTATATGCGAGATCATGAAAGAAGATGGTGACATGGCCCGCCTGCCCGATCTGCTGGTTATGGCAAAAGAATTTAACCTGAAAATTGTATCTATAAAAGACCTGATAGCATACCGTTTAAATGCCGAAACGCTGGTTAAAAAAGAGGTTTCGGTGAAAATGCCTACCGAGTGGGGCGATTTTGAAATGATTGCCTATACCCAACTGGATACCGGCGAAAATCACCTTGCCCTGGTAAAAGGTACCTGGGAGCCCGGTGAGCCTATTTTAACCCGGGTACACAGCTCATGTGTTACCGGCGATATCTTTGGATCATGCCGCTGCGATTGTGGGCCACAGTTGCACAAAGCAATGGAGATGATAAGCAAAGAAGGCAAGGGGGTTGTTGTTTACATGAACCAGGAGGGCCGTGGGATAGGCCTTATCAATAAGTTAAAAGCGTATCATCTGCAGGAAAACGGTTATGATACCGTTGAAGCAAATGTTAAACTGGGCTTTAAGATGGATCAGCGCGATTATGGCGTTGGGGCGCAGATATTACGCAGCCTTGGAATTTCAAAAATGAGGCTGATGACCAATAATCCCAAAAAACGCGCAGGCCTTATTGGCTACGGGCTGGAGGTTGTTGAAAATGTACCTATCGAAATAGCATCAAACCCACATAACGAATTATACCTGCGTACCAAACGCGACAAAATGGATCACGCCATTATGCGCGATCATTAAGATTATAGATGTGCAGATTACAGATGTGCAGATTTTAGATTACAGATGTGCAGATGCGGGGAAATTAGATAATAAAAAAGCAGGTTGATTAATGTCAGCCTGCTTTTTTTTGCATTAAAATCTGTCTTTTTTCATTTGCAAATCTTCAAATTACCAAATTTTCAAATTTTCTTCATCTGCACATCTGTAATCTGAAATTTGCACATCAATATTTCATCTGCACATCAATCTACTAATCATCGTCATCCGGTTTGGTAACAATAGGATTGGGGTTTGTTACCGGTAATGGTGTTACCGGGGCCTGGGTGCGTTTGCCGCTTCTGAAAAGGTTGCGGATAAACTCGCGGAAGGTGTCAAAATCCCGTTGATAAACTAAGCCCAACCCGTTTACATACTGTGGTAGTAACTGGTTATTTAAATTGTTTAAGGTGGTACTGTTTAATATCCGGTACGAGTACCTGGCAGTTAAGTTACCATCTTTCCTGATGCGATACAAGGCTTCAAAATCCTTATTAATATTGTTAAAGCTTTGATTGAAAAGTGTAGTGTTATTGTTGTTAAATAAATCGTTTGAGGCCGTGTTGGTAAACAAACTTCCGTTGAATGAAAGCCTGTCATTAAAGAAGCGAAGCGAAGCGCTGGCTTCATTAAACGAGCGGATGTTTAAATCAAAGTTTTTAATGTTTGATTGCGCTATCAGGTTATTTAGTTTATTAAAAGCGAATTCGGTAACGGCATCGCCGGCTGTACTTATTACCTGGTTGGTTAAACTGTTATTACTGCCCGACGAAAACTGCCTGCGCACAATAATGCTTAACGCCTGCTGGCTGCGGTTGTTATTATCAGACAGGTAAGTAGCCACATCATCCTTTACCGAAGGGTCGGTAGGGAAGTTAAAGTCAAAGTCGATAACAGGTAATAATAACGATTTGGTTAATATCAGCTCGGCCTGTACCAATACCTGCTTGTTGCCCTGCGGCGATTGCAAGCCCGCGGCCGTATATAACGGCGAACGATCTGTACGTACCTCATATAACGCTTTCAGGTTTATTTCGGCGTTTGCCGGGTTGCCTGTCCACCTGATTGTACCGCCCTGGCTTACTGTAAAATTTTTACTGATAAAGTTTTTGGCCGTAAATTCAAATTTGCCGGTGGTTATCAAAAAGTCGCCATACATTTCAAAATCGCCCAGGCTGTTAATGTTCAGCTTTAGGTTATTGGCCACGCCGCTGCCTTCCAGCAAACCATAATCGGTGGCTATTCTTACAACGGTTTTTTCATCGGCGGTTAAATCAAAATTAAGGGTTACACCATTAAATGCACGCTCTTTGGCAACAACCTTCGCGGTATCGCTATGACTTACAAATTTTATAAAATCATATTCGCTTGCTGTTGATGAGGTGTTAAGCGGGATATTGAAAATTGTGCCGGCCTCGGTACGCGCGGTTATATCAATCTTCATGTTATCAACCGGGCCTTTGAAACTAAAATTCCCGGTTCCGTATGCTGTGCCATAGTATACGTGGTTATTCTTAAATGTGGTATTCAATGCCAGCAGGTTTTTGGCAACAAGGTCAACCTCGATATCCGGGTTAGATGGGTTGTTCAAATCTATAGTGCCATTGGCAGTTCCTGTGCCGCCTCGCTTATCTTTAAGCACCATGTTATCTATCTTAATAATGCTGTTAGCCACGTTTACCCTGGTATTAACCGTATACGCTGTTTTTAAATAATTAACCGTTACTCCTGTATTTACCAAAGTCACATCACCGTTTAATTTTGGTTTCGACGGGCTGCCCGAGAGCTTCAAATTGGTAGAAATATTTCCTTTAACATCCGACACCAGGTCTTTAATGAATGGCTCAAAGATGATGGCCTCGGTTTGATTCATTTTTACATCAAAGTCCAGGTTATCTTCAGTGTCTTTACCAAAGGCGTATATCCCCGATAGGTTCATGGTTTCCAGGCCGCGGTTAACAATGTTTAATTTCATGTCGGCCTGTTTGCGGTCGTTATCCAGTGTTGATACCAATTTTACATTACCAATAAGCGTTTTGTTCATGGTAAGCGAATCGATAGTCAGCTTGGCATCAACACCTGGATCTGCGGTAATGGCGGTCATATTTACATCGCCATTGAGGTAGCCCTTTAAAAATATGCCCGATGTTTTGGTGAGCTGGTTAAGCGTACGCATGTTAAATTTCTCAAACGTGAGTTTTAATACATCAGTAGGGTTATCAGATATAAAGCCATTTATTCTGACCTTTTGATTTCCGTTTGATAACTCAAACCCCGTTACCTGTGTTTTGCCATTAAGTAGCCGGATGCGTACTTGCTCCTGTATTTTCCACTTTTCGTGCTCCAGGATCACGTCTGAGGGTAGTAGTTTTAATTTGGCTGTAGTGTCTTTGCCAAATTCAACCAGGCCGTAAAGATCCAGCTGGTTTACTGCGTTTTTATCGGATAGCTTAACGTTAAAGTTTAAACTATCGTTTTTAAGAAAGTTGGTTATGTTAATGTCCTTTATAAAAAGGCTGTCGGTCAGGTCAACCCTTTTTAGCGAAACGTTAAGTCCCAGCAAATTATCGGATGTGCTCTCGTCAATAATGAAATCATGAAAAACCGTTTTGCCAATTTTAAACGTTTTTATATAGCCCGATAGCGTAGCTGTTTTGTTATTGGAGTCAAAATGGCCCGTAAAATTCCCCTGATCAGGTATTTTTAATTGAGGTAAAAATATCGATGTCAGCGGATCGAGTTTTTTTAGGGTGAGGTTAAAATCAAACTCTTCTGGTTTAGGCGGTACAATAGTAGTTTGCAACGATGGAATGTACTTTTTAACAATGGTTTTAAAATACGATGGGAGGGTAGCAAGGTCAAAACTGCCTTTAATATTGGCATCGGCAAAGTCAGATTTGAGGGCTATTTCCCTGGCATTACCGCTGCCGCTGGCCGAAAGGTACAGTGAATCGGCCTGGTAATTATTACGTGGATCCACAATCTTTATCGGCGATAGCAAAATATTGCCCTGTAAATTTTTAAGGTCGTTGCCGCTAAACGTGGTTTTTAGCTGTGTACTAAGGGTGATGGTATCTTTTATCAGTTTTAAGGCGTTTAGTTTGGCATCCTTAATGGTGGCTGCTAAATCATACGCGGGCAGTTGGCCGTTTAGGTTTACCTTTCCTTTCAGGTCGAGCTTTATGTTTTTATCGTTAATGGTGATATGCCCGTTAGCAAGTTTTTTTATAAACGAGCCATTGATGGTAAGGTTATTATAGGTGTAATTATTAAAATCGATGTATTTAATTTTAGCATCGCCTTTTTCGCTCAAGGTTTTAAGGTCGTCGCCGCTGCCCTTTATGTTTGATGTAAACGTGGTGCGGCCCAGGCTGCTTTCATCAAGCAAGGTGCCCAGGTCAAAGTTAAAGGCATCCAGTTTGCCGCTGTAACTGGGGTTTCCTTTTTTGTCGATTTTTAAATTAATGTCCGAATCAAAACGGCCAAGCTTAGTTTTGAAAATACCGTAGGCCACAAAATCGTTTTGCAAACCGCTAAATCTGCCTGTGAAATTGACGTTACCAAACTTGTTGATAATATCAGGCACTTTTAGGTTGGGCTGGCCCGAAAAATGACTGATAAGATAATCGATATCCTTTTTGTTAGATGCTATCTGGTCAAAGCGCAGCTCCAGGAAGGTATTATCCCAATCGGGCAAACCTCTTAAATTAAAGTCGCCTTTTATAAAGGTAGCCTGGCCTCCGGTTATTGTAACTCCTTTTGATTTTATGTTACTAACCGTCCCGTGGGCACGACCGTCTAAACCAAGGTCGAAAGTTACTTTTTCAAGCCCGCTGGTAAAGTAGGCGATATCTGCCGATGATACCCGCGACGATTTAAAATCGCCATCCATATAAACCTTAGTGTTAAACTCGTCAAAATCGCTAAACGATTTAAATTTCATCCTGAAATAATCTTTCAAATCAGAATGCCCGGTTTTTAAATGAAGATTTTGTGCCAGTATCTGGTTAGTATCTATGGTAATATTTGATGTTAAATTCTTAACGTAAAACCCGCTTTTTTCTGCAAGGGTTAGCTTTTGAACATTGCCTTTAAACAGGTGGTTTTTGATATCCATATTTAAAACCACCGTGCTAAAATGTTTTACGTCAATATCGTCAAAATTAACCTGGGCCATTGCGGTATCAATCAGCTGGTTTTTGTACCGGAAGTGGAAGTTGTTAATGGTGATCTTATCAAAATTCAGCGTCCAGGGTTTGCTGGCGGTTGTTGCGGTATCGCCAGAGTTAAAATAGTTGATAATAAAATCGAGGTTGGTAGTACTATCCTTTTGTTTTTTCAGGTAAAAAGACCCGTTATCAAGCTCAATGGCCGAAAAAGTAATAAGCCGTTGTTTGATGCTGTTAAAAATAGAGAACCCATTAATATCTACTGCCAGCTTTGGGGTATTCAGCAGCGTATCCTTCTTTTTATCCAGTACATATAAGCCTTCAATAACTACGGTGCTAAAAGGCCTTATGTAAAGACTTTTTATACTTACTGTAGTACGCAATTCATCCGACAGATATTTGGTCGCTTTTTTAGCGGCCCATGTTTGCACGGGTTTATATTGAAAAGCCAATAAAAGTATGCTAAGTGTCAATAATATCAACAACACCAGCCCGAATACTATTTTGAGTGCTTTTTTAATAACTTTGCTTTTTATTTAGTGATTTAGCGAATTATTGAATTAGTGATTTAAAACTCATCAATTACAATTAAGGCATTGATTAGTTTGATGATCTTTTATTAAGATCGGAAAATTCAGCTAAACAGGAATTCACTAACTCACTAATTCATTAATTCAATAATTAAAACAAGTGCCTGTAATATTAGGAATTGAATCTTCTTGCGATGACACATCTGCCTCTGTTTGCGTTGATGGGGTTATCCTGAGCAATGTTATTGCTAACCAAAGCATTCACGAGGCATATGGTGGCGTTGTCCCCGAGCTTGCCTCAAGGGTACATCAGCAAAATATTGTTCCTGCCGTTCAACAAGCACTATTGAACGCAAAAGTAAACAAAAATGATATTGATGCGGTAGCTTTTACCCGCGGGCCGGGCCTTTTAGGCTCATTATTAGTTGGCGTGTCATTCGCCAAGGCATTTGCGCTTGCCCAAAACGCGCCATTGGTCGAAATTAATCACATGCAGGCCCATATCCTGGCCCACTTTATTGGCGATCATAAGCCCGTGTTTCCATTTTTATGCCTTACCGTATCGGGCGGGCACACGCAAATAGTTTTGGTAAAAGATTATTTTGAAATGGAAATTATTGGCCAAACACTGGATGATGCTGCGGGCGAAGCAATGGATAAAACCAGCAAGATACTGGGCTT
Organism: Mucilaginibacter sp. KACC 22773; assembly: GCF_028736215.1. Taxonomy (NCBI): domain Bacteria; kingdom Pseudomonadati; phylum Bacteroidota; class Sphingobacteriia; order Sphingobacteriales; family Sphingobacteriaceae; genus Mucilaginibacter; species Mucilaginibacter oryzagri. Next base: position 6,178,311 of record NZ_CP117883.1, on the reverse strand, counting down.
ACCTTATCCGGGAGGCCCGCTTATAGATAAATACGCGCGGCAGGGTAATGCGGATGCTTACAAGTTTCCCGAGCCACAGATCCCGGGCTTTGATTTTAGTTTTAGCGGGTTAAAAACGTCGATATTGTATTTTATTCGCGATAACGTGGCTAAGAACCCCGATTTTATCAGCGAAAACATGGCCGATATTTGTGCCTCGGTTGAAAAACGGATAGCAACCATACTGCTTAATAAATTTGAAAAAGCCGCAAAACAGTACGGCATTAAACAATTGGCTTTGGCCGGCGGTGTATCGGCCAATACAGGTTTAAGGTTGGGACTACAGGCGCTTTGCGAAAAAAACGGCTGGGAAAGCTTTATTCCGGCTATGCAATATTGTACAGATAACGCCGCAATGATTGCAATTGCCGGCTACTATAAATATTTAAAAGGTGAATTTTCGGGGCAGGAAATTGCACCCATGGCAAGGATGATATTTTAATTTTGAATTACTGAATTATTGAATTGAAGGGAATGTCTAATAATTACTTTGCAATTCAAATCAGTAATTCACTAATTCAATAAATCAATAATTTATGACTATTCCATCATTAATATTCTGGGCGGTATTTGTGCTGCCGCTGGTTGCATTTTTAGTATGGCTAATGCGCCAGGATAAAAAGAAAGGTGTTACCGGGCTTATTGTATTGGCCATTACCGTTATTGGCGGTATTATTTACATGTACGTTAAAACGGGTGGCAAATAATGGGTTGAGTGGTTGATTGGGTGATGAGTAGTTGATTAGGTTAATGGCTTACACATGTTGATTATATTTTATGAAACTGGAAAATAATTGGCGCTACAAATCACTACAAAACCTGGAAAAGATAGGCGTTGAAGATCCGGCAGCGGCGCCAACACCACTTGTACGGCGCTGCCTGGAGCTATTGAAGCTCCCGCTAAATGAATTTACTACCGGGGATTTGCGTTTAATGATAGGGCAGGAGTTTAGCTTGCCATATCTTGTACCGCTTGCCATCGAAGAACTTGCAGAAGATCTTTTTGCCGAGGGCGATTACTACCCCGGCGACTTATTAGCGATTGTGTTAAAAATTAAAACTGCCTTTTGGGAGGAAAACCAACAATTATTTAACGCTATAACAAGCTTAATAATCAACCGGCATGGCCAAATTAAGGAAGCCGGAATTTCCCTGGGCTAAATTCCTTTGGTTATTTACACCGGGGCAGTTAACCCTTTATAAAACGTTTGAGCATATCCTGCAATAGTTGCTGCCTGGTCAAGGCCGTTAATTATTTTGCGGGCGTTTACCCAGTCGGTTAAGTCGGCTGTGAAATATTTGCCAAGGCTCTTGCCCGTAAACAGGCCACCAACCATCCCTTTAACCATAATGTTTGTAGCTATAGTTGGATCTAAGGCCAGTTCTGGATTTCCGAGCAGGTCAACATGCAGTAAGTGGCCCATGCTCTCGTAATTCTCATACCAGGTTAGTTGTACATAGCCCCTGCCGTAATATAATTTATCGGGAGTGGTATAGGGTATCCGGTGACCGGGGCCGGTCCCCATTTTTAATTTTTTACCATAGTCATGGCCCGCGCCCTTGCCAAATTCGGCTATTGGCTGCATTTTTTTGGCGCATTCATGAAACACAGTAGCCAGCATGTACGCTGTTTTGCGGTTATCGGTTATACCAGCTGCAGCAATAGCCGTTAAAATAGTTTCGATGCCATCAATCTGGCTTTGAGAGAAGTGTCCGCCAAACATAGTACGAATGGTGTCATAGAGGTGTTTTGTACCCAACATAAATTGAAGATTTAGAAGTTAATAGCCTGTGGCCGTTATCGTATCTTTTACAGATAGATATTGTTGGAAGAGGAAAAAATAAGATGTTAGGCCGTGTTATGTAAATATAAGCATTAGCATAACAAATATCAACAGCAAATTAACCTGGATTGATAATAAGGACAAAAAAGGCCCTTACAGTGTTTATGCTGCAAGCGCCTTATGGTATAATTTTTATGCGGCAATATTACTTCCCAAACCGTTCTTTTAAATAGTGCCCGGTATGCGATTTTTTTTCTTTGATGAGGTTTTCAGGCACGCCTTCAAATACTACTTTCCCGCCACGGTCGCCGCCTTCGGGGCCAATGTCAATCACCCAGTCGGCGCATTTAATAACGTCCATGTTATGTTCAATAACAATAATGGTATTACCATGCTCCAGCAAGGCATCAAATGATTTCAGCAGCTTTTTAATGTCGGCAAAATGCAGCCCGGTAGTGGGTTCATCGAAAATGAACAGCGTTTTGTGCGTGTTGTTACCTTTTACCAGGAACGATGCCAGCTTAATACGCTGCGCTTCGCCGCCCGATAACGTATTTGATGATTGGCCCAGTTGTACATAACCTAAACCAACATCAACCAGGGGTTTTATTTTTGAAATGATCTTGGGCTCTTTAGCAAAAAACTGCAAAGCCTCATCAATGGTCATGTGCAGTACTTCGGCTACGTTTTTATCATTATAGGTAATATCCAGTATATGCTGTTTAAAACGGTTGCCGCCGCAAGTTTCGCAGGTAAGGAAAATGTCGGCCATAAACTGCATCTCTATCTTTACTTCGCCTTCGCCCTGGCAAACATCACAACGGCCACCCTCTACGTTAAACGAGAATGCGGATGGTTTTAAGCCGGCCGCTTTGGCTGCCGGTTGTGCAGCGTACAGATTGCGGATCTCGTCCCAGGCTTTTACATAGGTAACCGGGTTTGAGCGCGATGAACGGCCGATGGGGTTTTGGTCAACCATTTCTACCTGTTCTATCTTGGCATAATCACCGTCAATGCTATCGTATGATCCTGTTTGCTCGCCCGAGTAATTGCCCAGTGTTTTTTGCAGGGCAGGGGCCAGTATGCGTTTTACCAAACTGGTTTTACCAGATCCGGATACGCCTGTAACAACGGTAAGCACACCCAACGGGAACTTAGCATTTACGTGCTGCAGGTTGTTTTCGCGGCCGCCCTTTATCTCAATAAAATCGTGCCATTTACGGCGGGTGGCTGGTATAGCAATTTCGTCCTTACCGCTCAGATAGCGGCCGGTTAAGCTGTTATCGTCTTTTATTATCTCGTCATAAGTCCCGGTAAAAATCAATTCTCCGCCATGGGTGCCGGCTTCGGGGCCAATATCAATGATATGGTCGGCCGCCTTCATAATCTCTTCCTCGTGCTCAACCACCAAAACGGTGTTGCCTACATCGCGCAGGGATTTTAATACGCCAATTAAGCGCTGGGTGTCGCGCGGGTGCAGGCCTATGCTTGGTTCATCCAACACATATATCGAGCCCACCAGGCTGCTTCCCAATGAGGTAGCCAGGTTAATCCGTTGCGATTCGCCACCCGATAGTGTGTTTGATAAACGATTTAGCGTTAAGTAGCTCAAGCCAACATCATTCAGGAAAACCAAACGATTGGTTATTTCCATTAATAAACGTTTACCAATTTTGGCGTCGGTTTCGTTCAGTTCCAGGCCTTGGAAAAACTCCTGCGCTTTATCAAGCGGCATCAAAACCACATCGGTAATGGAGCGCTCATTAATTTTTACATACGATGCATCCTGGCGCAAACGGCTGCCCTTACACTCGGGACAGGTGGTTTTGCCCCTGTATCGCGATAGCAAAACACGGTACTGGATTTTATAGGTTTGCTCTTCCATCTCCTTGAAAAACTCATCAAGGCCACGGAAAAACTTATTGCCAGTCCACAGTAATTTTTGCTCTTTCGCAGTAAGCTGATTGTATTGGCGATGTATCGGGAAATCAAATTTCAGGGCATGCCTCACCAGGTTGTCATTCCACTCGCGCATCTTTTCGCCACGCCACGGGGCAATGGCTCCTTCATATATCGATTTACTTTTATCAGGAATAACCAAATCTTCATCAATGCCAATTACCTTACCGTAACCTTCGCATTTTTTGCAGGCGCCGTAAGGATTATTAAAGCTGAAAAAGTTCGGTGTAGGCTCTTCAAATTTAATGCCGTCCAATTCAAAACGGTCGCAAAAAAAACGTTCGGTTTCCTGCTCGGCGTCGGCCTCCTGGTAACGCACGTAGCAATCGCCTTTACCCTCAAAAAAGGCTGTCTGGATAGAGTCGCCCAGGCGACTTACCGTTTCATCCTCTTCGTTTTTGCTTATACGGTCGATAACGATGCGTACAGCGTTATAAGTGGTGAGTGGTGAGTAGTGAGTGGTGAGTTGATCTGTTTCATTTTGCTTTTCGCTTTCAACCTTTTGCTTTTTGCCTTTCGCCTTTAAGCTTTCACCTTTTACCTCTTCTATCAGCCATGACCCATCATCAACAATACTGGCGTCCTCTAACAATGCCTCTATTTTCGATAGCTTTCTCTGGTATTCCACGCGTACAAAACCTTTTTGCATCAGCACGGCCAACTCTTCTTTCAGGCTGCGGTTATTGTGCGGATATAAGGGAGCCAATATGGTTACCTGGCTTTCGTTGGGCAGGCCGAGTACAAAGTTTACCACATCGGTAACCGAATCTTTTTTCACCGGCAGGCCGGATATAGGTGAAATGGTTTTGCCAATGCGCGAGAAAAGCAGTTTCAGGTAATCATAAATTTCTGTCGAGGTGCCCACAGTTGAGCGTGGGTTTGATGTGATTACTTTTTGCTCAATGGCTATTGCCGGGGCTATACCTTTTATATAATCAACATCGGGCTTGTTCATGCGGCCCAGGAACTGGCGGGCGTATGACGAAAGGCTTTCTACATAGCGGCGTTGCCCTTCGGCATATAACGTATCAAAAGCAAGCGACGATTTGCCCGAACCCGACATACCCGTTACAACAACCAGCTTGTTTTTGGGGATGGCCACATCCATATTTTTAAGGTTATGTACGCGCGCCCCTTTTATAATAATATGTTTTGATGGATCTTTTTCTGCTTCTTTGCTCATGCGTTGAATTAGTTCATGGTTCATAGTTCATGGATCATAGCTGTTAGGAAGCTAAATAGGTTGATGGCAAAATTTATACCATGAACCATGATCTATCAACTATGAACTTTTTGCGAGTGCAAAAATCCTAAAATATTTAGCATAATCCAAATCGCTTTCACTTTGTTTAGATGATTATTGCAATTAAATACCCGAGTTTACAGTTTGTTGACTTTTAATTGTTTAGGAAGGATTTTTGGGTTTTAGCCCCCAAAGCCCATTACGACAATTTGATTTGCACCTTCCGGTGATAGCCATGTTGATCTTATAAAAATTCTGCCCCTTTGTTTGTCCCGATGTTTAAATAATAATTTGCCCGAAAAACTGTATTTGCTTAAGCAGTTATAAATTTAATCAGTGTAGCGCCACTTTAAATTTCCCATTTAAAAACTGGAGCGAGGCGGGTTTATCAGCGGGATATGTGTGTTTGAATTTTAAGTTGAAAGTTCCTGTTGCCACTTTGCCTGCCTTGTCATATGCTGTTATATTAACCGTATTTGCATAAGTATCGTCTAACCCATATTCGCTGGATATCACATCGCGCCCTATGGTGTTATAGTATAGTGCCTGGCTGCCTTTCAGGCTATAAATTCCTGTTGCCGATGCCTTAAATTGCAGGGTAGGGCTTCTTCCAGCTGCGTACTAAAATTGCTGCCAAATAAAGCGATGGTGTCCTGGCTTATATTACTGCCGGATGCGTCGGCGCTCCACTGGGTATTGTTTTTATCGGCTACCATATACGTAGTTTGTGGTAAAACGCAGCAGTTTTTTTTGCCGCAGGCAGTTAAAAGCGTTGTTAACATAACAAAGGGCAGGATGTATTTTTTCATGATGCAGGAGGTTTAAATAGCATTACGCTCAAAAGTTGCCATATGATACATTCTGTGCCGAAAACAGTTATCTGCTGTTTATTCATAGCCTAATTGCTTAAGTTTGCCGTCATGAACCCTAAAGTGAGCCTGGTTATTGGCATTTTATGCATCTCGTTTTCGCCGATATTTGTAAAGCTTGCAGGGGTATCGCCAATTGGCTGCGCGTTTTACCGGGTTTTTTTTGCCTGGCTTTGTTTGCTGCCCTATTGCATCGTCAAGGGCAAGCTCCGGGTTAAAAAAAAGCAATTGGTAATTGCCGTTATAGCGGGCGTAATTTTCGCTGCCGATGTAGCCGTTTGGAATTTATCACTGTTAAAAATAAGCGCCACCGTATCAACGCTGATTGCCAATTTGGCGCCTGTTTGGGTTGGGCTGTTCAGTTTTCTATTATTCAAAAAAAGTTCGGGCAAGTTGTTCTGGATGGGTACCGTAGTGGCCATAGCAGGCATGGTGGTGCTGGTAGGCTATCAGCATATTTTGCACATGGAGCTTAACGCGGGTATTTTGCTTGCTGTGTTGGCCAGCCTGTTTTACGCTACGTACATCATGACATCAAAAAACATCATGAGCGGTATTGATGTATTTACCTTTATGTTTTACAGCATGATGGGGGCGAGTGTGTTTTTATTGGTAGTTAACAACTTTATGGGCACCAGTATTTTGCATTTCCCTGTAAAAGTTTGGCTGTGCTTTTTAGGGATGGGGGTAATTTGCCAGCTTGTTGGCTGGCTTACCATTAATTATTCTTTACGTTACCTCGAATCGACTAAAGTATCTATCGCCCTGCTGAGCCAAACCGTTTTTGCCGCCATACTGGCCGCTATTTTACTGAACGAGAAGCTGGAGCTGAACGAGATCATCGGCAGCGTAATTGTGCTGGCCGGTATTGCGGTAACATTTTTAAAGCGCAGGCAAGCAAACATGGTTTAGGTTAAGGAGAAAATTTATTATCTTCAATTAATGAATTTTCTTCCCTTCGAAAACCTTATCATTTTAACGCCGCATCAGCCGGCCGAGGTTGAAACTATATTGCAAAAGGCTGTAATGCCCTCCCACTTTAATTATGAAAACTGGGCGTTTTACAACAAAAAGGAACCATTATTTATAGGTGATGTATTTAACCTTCAATTCAGGTTTAAGCCGCTACATAGTCCACGCGCGGCCATGGTGCCCATAGCCAAAGGCGGTATTGCGCCGGATTTGCAGGGAAGTAAAATAAGTTTGAAGATTTTTCCATCAATGATCATCTTCGTGGTGATTGGTATTTTTTTTTGCTGGGAAGTGGCTTTTATATTTATTTCAAGGACAGTTAAAGATAATTTTAGTTATTGGTTGCCTTTCGTAGCCCCAATTTTTGCTTACCTGCTACTTATCGTTTTCTATAAATATGAAGCAAGCGGTGTTAAATCATCACTGCTTAAATTGTTAGATGGTAAGTTTGCTTAGCGTTGGCGTTTGAATTTTAAACCCCTCGCCATCAAATAAAAGTGTAATTTAACGTTTGCGGATTTAGGGCAACGCTCATCTTTGCCTACATTTGCATTTTAGCGCATGATCATAAAATCCACCATCGACCGTATTATGGAAGCCACCGACATTGTGGAGGTGATAGGGGAATTTGTGCAGTTAAAAAAGCGAGGGGCCAATTACGTGGGCCTTTCGCCATTTGCCAATGAGCGTACACCGTCGTTCACGGTATCGCCCGCAAAAGGCATTTTTAAAGATTTTTCTACAGGTAAAGGTGGCTCGGCAGTTACTTTTTTAATGGAGCTGGAAAAATTCAGCTATCCCGAAGCCTTAAAATGGCTGGCAAAAAAGTACGGCATCGAGGTTGAGGAAACCGTGGAAGCCCCCGAAAACCGCGAAGAAGACCTGCGCCGCGAAAGCCTGATGATTGTATCGGGTTATGCCGCCAAATTTTTTCACGAAAGTTTGCTTGAAACCGATGAAGGTAAAAGTATCGGCCTAAGCTATTTTAAAGAGCGCGGTTTTAGTAACGATATCATCAAAAAGTTTGAGCTGGGCTACTCACCCGATCAATGGGAGGCGTTTACCGGCAGCGCCCTAAAGGAGGGTTATAAAGAACAATTCCTGGTTGATAGCGGCCTGTCTGTTAAACGGGATAACGGTACGTTGTATGACCGTTACCGCGGCCGGGTAATGTTCCCGATACATAATTTTACCGGCAGGGTTATAGCGTTTGGCGGGCGTACCTTAAAAAAAGATAAAAACGTACCCAAGTATGTAAACTCGCCCGAGAGCGAGATCTACCATAAATCGAATGTGCTTTACGGCTTGTACTTTGCTAAAAAGGCCATCCGCGAGGAAGATAACTGCTACCTGGTTGAAGGCTATGCCGATGTGCTTTCGGTAGTGCAGGCCGGTATCGAAAACGTGGTGGCATCATCGGGTACATCCTTAACCGTTGAACAGATCAAACTCATCAGCCGGTTTACAAAAAACATTACCATTTTATATGATGGCGATGCCGCGGGTATAAAAGCGGCCATCCGCGGGCTGGATATGATCCTGGAGGAAGGTCTTAACGTAAAGGTAGTAACCTTCCTGGACGGGCACGATCCCGACTCATATGTACAAGCCAATGGCTCAAGTGCGTTTAAAAAATATATCGAGGAGAACAAAAAGGACTTTATCCTTTTTAAGGCTAATACACTGCTAAAAGATGCAGGTAACGACCCGATAAAAAAGGCTGGTGTTATCCGCGAGATTGTAGAAAGTATTGCCAAAATTCCCGATTCCATCAAGGCATCGGTGTTCATTAAAGAGTGCAGCTATATTTTGCAGATTGATGAACGCGCGTTGCTATCCGAGCTTAATAAAATGCGGCAGGCCAAATCCAAAAAGGATGGCCAGCAACAGCAAAATCATAACCGCTACCAGCCGGAGATGCCGCCTGATGAGCCTCATTTTTTTGACGAGGTTGATCTTGCACCAAGCGCCCCTAAAAAAGAATATTTCCAGGAGAAGGAGGTCATCCGCCTGCTGTTATTATACGGCAGTAAAATGATTGATTGGGATGGCATTGCCAATACCTACATTGGCCCCTTTATGATAGCAGAGCTGGGCGATGTTACCTTTGAGCATGAAACCTGCAAGCTATTTGTTGAACTATACCGGCAGGAGGTAGAGAATGGGGTACTGCCCGAGGATAGTTATTTTATCCACCACAAGGATAAAGGCATTGTTGATATCAGCATTGATTTACTGAGCTCCAAATATACCCTGAGCGAAAACTGGTACGATATGCACAAGATCATGATACATGATGAGCAGCATAATATGAAGGCCACCATCCTGGGGGCTATTTTTCACCTTAAAAAGCATAAGGTTGAGGGAATGCTGGATAACCTGCGGATTGAACTTAAAAATGCACAAACCGAAGCCGACCAAGAAATACTGCTTAACCAGTATATGCGTATGAAAAAAGTTGAAAAAAGTATCTCCGACTTTTTAGGGTCAGTAATTATCAAATAATGGCCCAACACCTTGATCTTGGTCGCGCGGGCGAAGCTTTAGCCAAAACACACCTGGAAAATGCCGGTTATGAGATCCTGGACGAGAACTGGACACACGGCAAAGCCGAAATTGACCTGATTGCATATAAAGACAAGGTTATTATATTTACCGAAGTGAAAACGCGCACCGGCACCGGCTTTGGCATGCCCGAAGATTTTGTTGATGCGCGCAAGCAAAAGCTACTGGCCGATGCCGCCGATGAATATATTTACATCATGAACCACCAGGGAGAGGTGCGGTTTGATATCATCGCTATTTTGTTTGACAAGGATAAAAATTATATACTAAACCATATCGAAGACGCGTTTTGGCCGTCGGGCACATTATGAAAAACATGAATAACACATTAAAGATATTTTTTGCAGCAGGTTTACTTTTGGCTTTGGGCTGTAACAGTTGCAAACAAAAACCGGCCGATAACGGTGCCGATTATACCATCAGCCCGGAAGCCGGCACTACTTACAAAGCGGGCGATGTAGTAAAAGTAAAAGTGGGCCTGCCTGCCGATACCAAACCCGATTCGGTAGTGTACCTAATGGAAGAAACCCGTTTAGGCGTAGCTAAAGATTCATCGGCCATCAGCGTGAAAACAGATACCATCCCCCTGGGTATAAAATTGATAACCGCCAAAGTTTACCAGGCAGGTAAAAGCCAGGATGTAAGCACCAATATATTGCTGCTGGCTGCAAAAGCACCTGAGGCTTATACTTATAAAGTAGAGAAAACTTATCCGCATGATACCAGTTCATACACCGAAGGACTGGAGTATTTAGATGGGATTATGTATGAAAGTACCGGTGAGGCTGGTCATTCTACTATTCGTAAAAACAATCTCGAAACCGGAAAAGCCATACAACTCACTAAATTAAGGGATCAGTATTTTGGCGAAGGGCTGTCAGTTGTTGGGAATAAGGTGATTCAGCTTACCTACCGCGAAAAAGTTGGTTTTGTGTACGATAAAAGTTCCTTGAAGCTGCTTAATACTTTTCCCAATAATGTTGGAGCCGAAGGCTGGGGCATGTGTTTTGACGGCAAGAAGCTTTACATGGACGATAGTACTAACAAAATCTGGTTTCTGAACAAGGATACTTACCAGGAAATGGGATCAATCAATGTATGCGATGATAAAAAACAAATAGATTCGGTAAACGAATTGGAATACATAGACGGAAAGCTATATGCCAATGTTTACCAAACAGACGATATCCTGGTTATAAATCCGAAAACAGGTGCTGTTGAGCAAAAAATTGACATGAAAAACCTGTACCCCGAATCGGAACGCCCCGCTGGCCGCGATTGGGGTAACAATGTACTTAACGGCATAGCTTATGATGCTGCAACCAAACGCATTTTTGTTACCGGAAAAAAGTGGCCCAAAATGTACCAGGTAAAGTTTAGCCCTAAAGCCCAATAAGCCCCCTAACCCCCTGAAGGGGGAACGAATGTGCGGATATGCAGATTTTTAAACAACAAAGGCCGGTTTCGAAGAAACCGGCCTTTGTTATATATGCTAATCAAAAAGCTCCCCCTTCAGGGGGCTGGGGGGCTTGGCTACGTTCTTACCGCCACGCCTTATACAAATTAATCAACCCATTGGTTGACGAATCGTGGCTACTTATTTCACTATCATCCTTCAATTCAGGAAGGATTTTGCCGGCTAATTGCTTGCCCAGCTCAACACCCCATTGGTCAAAGCTGTAAATGTTCCAGATAATGCCCTGAACGAAAATCTTGTGCTCGTACATGGCAATCAGTGAACCCAGGCTGTGCGGGGTGATTTTTTTAAGCAGGAATGAATTTGTTGGGCGGTTGCCTTCAAATACTTTGAATGGCGCTATAGCTGCAATTTCTGCTTCGGTTTTGCCGGCGGCTTTTAATTCTTCAATAACCACTTCTTCGGTTTTGCCGTTCATCAATGCCTCTGTTTGGGCGAAGAAGTTTGATAGCAACATGTTATGGTGCTCGCCAAGCGGGTTGTGCGATTGCGCCGGAGCTATAAAATCGCAAGGGATTAGTTTGGTACCCTGGTGAATCAATTGGTAAAAAGCGTGCTGGCCGTTGGTGCCGGGCTCGCCCCAGATGATTGGGCCGGTTGAGTATTCCACATGTTTGCCGTTACGGTCAACATGTTTGCCATTGCTTTCCATATCGCCCTGTTGAAAATAGGCGGCAAAACGATGCATATATTGATCGTACGGTAAAATGGCATTGGTTTCGGCTTCGAAGAAGTTATTGTACCAGATGCCCAAAAGCGCAAGCGTTATCGGGATGTTTTCTTCAAACGGAGCGCTCTTGAAATGGTTATCTGTAGCGTGCGCGCCATCCAGCAACCGGGCAAAGTTATCAAAGCCGATGCTTAAGGCAATTGACAAACCAATGGCGCTCCATAACGAGTAACGACCACCAACCCAATCCCAAAACTCAAACATATTTTTTGTATCGATACCAAATTTTTCCACAGCGGCAGCATTGGTTGATAAGGCAGCGAAGTGTTTGGCTACATCAGCCTCGGTAGCACCGGCAGCTAAAAACCAGTTGCGGGCGCTGTGGGCATTACCCATAGTTTCCTGGGTGGTGAAAGTTTTGGATGCTATCAGGAATAAAGTAGTTTCGGGGTTAACCGCTTTTAATGTTTCGGCTATGTGCGTACCATCAACGTTACTTACAAAATGCAGGTTAAGGTGGTTTTTGTAAGCTTTTAATGCTTCGGTAACCATTACCGGGCCTAAATCAGAGCCACCTATACCAATGTTTACCACATCGGTAATAGGTTTGCCGGTATAGCCTTTCCAGGTGCCGGATATAATGGCTTCGCTGAATTCCTTCATATGATCAAGCACCTTGTTAACATCGGGCATTACATCCTTGCCATCTACATATATAGGTGTATTGCTACGGTTACGCAGCGCAATGTGCAGTACCGGACGTCCTTCGGTTACGTTGATGGTTTCGCCGGCAAACATGGCTTCTATTGCCTTATTTACAGAACATTCTTTGGCCAATTGTATTAATAAAGCTATAGTTTCATCGTCGATGCGGTTTTTAGAATAATCCAGCAGGATCTCCTCAAACTGGATAGAAAATTTATTAAATCGCTGATCATCAGCATCGAATAATTCTTTCAGGCTTTTTGATACGATATCAATGTAATGGTCGGCTAAATATTTATAGCTCTGGGTGGTTGTGAAATCGATATTTGGCAACATAGTTGAAGTGTTTTTGACAAAAGTAACAAGTTAATTGTTAGATGGATATTATTTATCAAACTTACTATTCTCAGTGTTATTTTAACACTACGCACATAGTGTTTAGTTTACACCTTTAAATTGCGAATTTTTAAAAAATATTTGCAAATTGTTTGGAGATTTAAAATTATTATTTAATATCTTTGTATTGTTGGTAATCAAATGAGTGATTTATCATCAATTTGTAAATTTCGGTATAAAATTGTTGCTGCTTATGTTTGGAAAACTTTTTTTGCTTGTAAAAAATAACGCCGGGACGGCTGTTATTAACAACCCCTCAATCCCTGTAAAACACCACGAAAGCGTGCTGATTGAAGCATCGAGCGCTATCATCGAGGTATTAAAAGGACAAATGGAAAACGGTAAATTGAAAGATTTAGTGAAGTATTTTCGCTCGTCGGGTATTTACAATCAATCATTGGTATCCAGTATGGTTAGCAGGTTTGCCAACCGGCTCAATACTTTTTATCATATCGACCCCGAGCAGGCGATGATCGCGTCAAAAGCATTGATTCCGGCTGTGATGACCGAGCTGGTAAAAGCTTCAAAAAGCGAGCAGGTTAAAGAATTTGGCCTTAAAAATATGCTTACCAAGCTAAATGGTAACCGAGCCGACTTAAGTTTGCTGGTTGACCGTGCTATGGTTGCTTAATATATTCGTCTACCTTTTAAAAACGGGTCTGCAGGTTGCTAAACAATTTGCAGGCCTTTTTTTATTTATGCCGATAATCTAATTACCTATATTTGCCACATGACTAAAGAACAGATTCAGGATTTAAGGGATAGAGCAGCTTCCCTGAGGAGGCATCTTTGACATCGACAAGAAATTAGAGCTACTAAAAGCCGAACAGGAAATAACCATTGGCCCGCATTTTTGGGATCACCCTAAAGAGGCCGAAAAGGTACTGGCATCCATCAAAGTAAAAAAAGTTTGGACAGATGAATTTCAAAAAGTATTGGCGGTAGTTGAAGATACCGGCGTGCTGTTTGAATTTTACCAGGGCGGTGATGCTACCGAAGCCGAAATGCTTGAGCAGTATAATATGGCTATAAAGGCCGTAGAAGAGCTTGAATTTAAAAACATGCTCTCGGCCGAGGAAGATCAGTTTAACGCCGTACTGCAGATAACAGCAGGCGCAGGCGGTACCGAAAGCTGCGACTGGGCCGGCATGCTCATGCGTATGTACATTATGTGGGGCGAAAAGAACGGCTACAAAGTTACCGAGCAGGATTACCAGCCCGGCGATGTGGCCGGAGTAAAGACCGTAACCCTGCAATTGGAGGGCGATTTTGCCTACGGATACCTTAAAGGCGAAAACGGCGTACACCGCTTGGTCCGCGTATCGCCATTTGATGCCAATGCCAAGCGCCATACTTCGTTTGCTTCAGTTTATGTTTATCCGCTGGTTGATGATACCATCGAGATTGATATTAACCCTGCCGATATCGAGTTTGAAACCTTCCGCTCGGGTGGCGCCGGCGGACAGAACGTGAACAAGGTAGAAACAGCCGTGCGTTTGTATCACAAGCCATCGGGCATTATTATCAAAAACCAGGAGTCGCGCTCACAGTTGCAAAATAAGGATAATGCTATCCGCTTGCTGAAATCGCAGCTATACGAAATTGAAATGCGCAAGCGCATGGAAATAAGTAACGCTATTGAGGGCAACAAAAAGAAAATAGAATGGGGGTCGCAGATCCGCAATTATGTTTTGCACCCTTACAAGCTGGTTAAAGATTTGCGTACCGATCATGAAACCTCGAATGCCGCCGCCGTATTGGATGGTGAACTTAACGAGTTTTTAAAGGCCTATTTGATGGAGTTTGGCGGGCCGAAGAGTTAAGCACTTTAGCTATGGATAAAAGAAAGAAAAGAGATGGCATCCTGATTGTTTACCACGTGTTTACGATGATACTTCTTATTTATCTTTATTGGTCTGACGACTTTAAGTCAGGGCCATGTACGCCAGGTGCTGGTGTCATGATGACTTTGTTTTCGTTGTTAGTATTGGCCGTTTTATTGATGTTAAGTATTGTTAAAGTTATTCTTAACAGGGAAAATAAATATTTCTTGTTCATTAATCTTGGTGTTGTGATTATTTGGGCGGCTATATTTTTCGCCGGTAGTTTGTAAACATATTTCATTATCTGCATTAGCGATAGATTCACGCCAGGGAAGCTTTTAAAAGTTGATCCTGAAGAGTAGCAACTACGTAGCAAAAAAAGGTAATCTATTCGTTTTCTACAGGCTAAAGATATTTGCGTACCGGCCATGAAACCTCGAATGCCGCCGTACTTGATGGCGAGCTTAACGAATTTTTAAAGGTTTACCTGATGGAGTTTGGTGGGCCGAAGAGTTAAAAATTATATTTATAAATAAAAAAAATAGCGATGGTCTTTACTCATCGCTATTTTTTTGCCTCAATATTGCCAAATACTAAACCCTTCCTGCCACATACTCATTGCGCGTTGTTAAGCCGCGTAGGTAAATACATTTTTGTGATGTAAATAATAATTGTAAACTTAAACACACATCATGAAAAAGAGAATTTTTGTATTATTAACTGGGCTAATCCTAAGTTTCATATCCCCTTTACCTTCATTTGCGCAAAAACTGAATCGGGACCTATTCTTCGGTAATGATTTTGTTTTCGAGTACAGAGGGGCGTACTATGGCGTTAAAGACACCGATTTGTCGCAGGTGAGGGCCTTTAAAATGATAAATACAAAACATCCCATTTGGCTGGGCGTGAAGCTTAATCCCAACCTTCTCGATTTTTTTGCATCAAGCGTAAAATCAATGTCTAAAGAGTATCCAAGTTATATCATTTCAGATACTTCAGAGGCAATTTTAATTGCGTATGGCATTACAAAAGCTAACGTTAACGACTATCGCTATCATGTAGTTGAAAATGATAGTATTGAATTAGTTCCATGGTCAAAAATACCAACGCTCCAACAAAAATATGGAGCAAAAGAGCCTTATGGCTTTTTGGGCAAGTTTAAAGATCCCGGTAAGCAACTATTGGTAGAGGTGCTTAATACCAAAAATTACGATATAAGGCAAGGTGTGGTGTTTGATTGGAAACCTAACTTTAAACCTTTTGTAACACAGATAGAAATTAACAGGTTAAAAGATTATTTTAACCTGGATAATATAAAGCTTAATCATGGGTATGCCACAAAGTTTAAAGAGCACACTGGCGTGCCGTTGGATTTTAGCTTTCCGGCCGATAGTGTTGTTAGTATACGCCTATACTATAAGCACCATGAAACTATACCCTATGTGGTGTACCTGGTTAAAAATGTGAACGGGAAAAAAGACACTACCGAAATGGGATATTATAACCGGGAAAACTACTATGATATAGATGGCAAGTTTTACAATAAACCCGGCAAATATGAAATAATTATTCAGCGTGCAAATGAACTTGGCAAGTGGCCCGAAGAACAAATGTTGCGCATTCCGTTTAACGTTGAGCCTCCCCCGGTATCGGATAAAAAAGTCTCCATAAAACAAGCCTTACCTTACATTATAGCAACACTCACGGGTGTTGTTTTGCTGTTTGGGGGCTATTACAGGCGCAACCAGGTAAAGTTGTTACGGGCCGCACAGGAAAAGCAAACGGCAGGCTTAAAGCTGCAATCCATCCGTGCACAGCTTAACCCGCACTTTATGTTTAACGCTTTAACATCTATCCAGAACCTGGTAAATAAAAATGATATTGCAGGCGCAAATCATTACTTAGCTAAATTTGCAGGCTTAACACGGCAGGTGCTGGATACCGGTAACGAGGAGTTACTAAGCCTGGAGCAGGAACTTAGTATATTAGATGATTACCTGCAAATGGAACAGTTGCGTTTTGGCTTTAAATATGAGATAACAGCAGATCCGGATTTGAACAAAACCAATATCGATATCCCGGCCATGCTGCTGCAGCCCTTTGTAGAAAACGCCGTTAAGCACGGCGTAGCTATTTTAAAGGAGCAAGGCCGGATTGAAGTATCAGTGAGCAGGCAAGAGCAGGACATTGTTTTTACCATAAAAGACAACGGCAAGTGGAAAGCGACCGATAATCCTGCTGAAATGAGCGGTTACGGGCTAAAATTAAGCCAGGAACGTGTAGTTTTATTAAATCAGTTATATAAAGATCAGGCGGTGAGTTTACATATTGATAAACAAGGGCCGGGGACTGTTGTAAGTATCCGTTTATCAAACTGGATATAAATTTATGCCTATGAGTATCAAAAGTATTATTGTTGATGATGAACCCAACAATATTGAAAATTTACAGAAGATCATTAAAACCTGGTGCCCCCAAATTGATGTTGTGGCAACTGCTTCAAATGCCGGCGACGCGATAGCCGCCATTAAAGCTAATCAGCCCCACTTGCTGTTTCTTGATATCCAGATGCCTGGGCAATCGGGCTTTGATGTGTTGAGGGCTTTTGATAAAATAGATTTTGAAGTGATATTCATCACTGCCTATGATAAATATGGCATCCAGGCCATTAAATTTTCGGCACTGGATTACCTGCTGAAACCGATAGATATTACCGAATTTAAACTGGCCATTGAAAAGGCAACACAAAAAATAAACAGCAGGCAACAAAATCATAGCATCGAAAACCTGTTGGAGTACATTAAGGCTGGCCAAAAAGAAACACCCAAAATAACCCTGCCCACGCTAACCGAGATCAGGTACGTGAAAATTACCGACATCACCAGGTGCGAGGCATCAAACAATTATACCACATTTTACCTGCAAAGCGGCGAGCAGGTATTGGTATGTAAAACCTTGAAAGAGTTTGCCGATATTTTAAAGCCTCACCAGTTTGTACGTACCCATCAATCACATTTAGTGAACGTTCAATTTGTAAAAAGTTACCTAAAAGAAGATGGCGGAACCTTGCTGCTGAATGATCAAACCAAAATTCCTATCTCGCGTCAAAACCGCGAGATAGTAAAAGATGCTTTAGCTAAAAGTTTGTAATAAAAAACCTATAATTGCATATACCCTAACAAATTATGAAAACCATTTTATCAGCCTTTGTTTTGACCATTGCAGCAACTATAGCCTACGGCCAGGAAAAACCGATGCCTTTATATCCAAAGGGCATACCCAACTCAAAACCAACCCCGGCAACATATGTAGAGAAAGTCAATGGCGACTGGATTACCGGTGTAAGTGTCCCAACTTTAACCGCTTATTTTCCCGAAAAGGGTAAAGCTAATGGCGCGGCTATCGTGGTTTGCCCCGGCGGAGCTTACGCTGGTTTGGCTAATGCGCACGAGGGTATGGCCATATGCAGGGAATTTAATAAGATAGGAGTAACCGCCTTTTTATTGAAATATCGCTTGCCAAGTGATGAGATAATGGTTGATAGGTCGATTGGCCCCCTGCAGGATGCGCAGATGGCCATATATACCGTTCGCAAAAATGCAAAGGAATGGGGCGTTAACCCTGCAAAAATAGGTATCATCGGCTTTTCGGCCGGCGGACATCTGGCATCAACTGAGGGAACGCATTTTGATAAGCCGGTTATTGACGATAAAGACAACATCAGCCTGCGCCCTGATTTTATGATGCTGATTTATCCCGTAATCAGCTTTGGGGAGCAGGCACATGTGGGCTCGCGCGAAAACCTTATTGGCAAAACACCATCGCAGGCGCAGTTGGACCTATACTCAAACGAAAAGCAAATTACTGCCAATACGCCGCCTACATTTTTGGTACATGCCGGGGATGATGGTGCAGTACCCGTACAAAACAGCTTGATGTTTTACGATGCCTTATTGAAAAACAAGGTTAAGGCCGAAATGCATATTTTCCAAGAAGGCGGGCATGGTTTTGGGATGAATAACTCAAAAAATAAAGGCAAATGGTTTGAATGGGCTACAAACTGGCTGGAAGAAAATGGCTTTGTGAGCGGGAAGTAAATATAAGCCGAATGAAGAATCTTTTATTAACAATGCTGCTTAGTACCTTGGTTTTACCTGTGCTGGCGCAGAAAATAAGTTATAAAAGTGTTGCGAATGATGACCTTGTGGAAGTTTTGAATAGCATAGAGGATTATCACACAATTCAAACTCCGGATAATAGTATTGTTGTTAATGTTTTTCTGGTAGCCAGGCCCTATGAAAGTGCCGGAAACCCCGAAACAGATGAAACTAAGGAAGCCATATACGTAGCTACTTCCGAGTGTGATTTGGCACCGGAACAACATTTGTTCAAGCTTACATCGGTTTATAACGCTAAAATTATCAGTTGGTCTAAGTCAAAAAAAAATCCACAATTTGTATTTACGTATGGGCCTGTGAATAAGCTCAAGAGTGTGATCGTTTCGGTATCTTTAAGGGGTTTGAAGATAGAAGAAGAAGCAATGTGAAAGGTATAAGGTAGTGTAGCATTTGGATGTATTTCAATTTATAAATCTTAGTTTTTAAAACTTCACGGCCATGGATTGGTTTAAATTAGGATGCAACACAAACTGCCTTTTATAACTCTCCTTCTACTCGCTTTTCTTAAATCAAATGCCCAACAGCCTGTAGATAGTAATGTTACCAACCACCCCAAGCGCGAATTTCGCGGTGTTTGGGTAGCCACTGTCGAAAATATCGACTGGCCGGCTACGCCCAATGAAACTACAGCCCAACAGCGACAGGAGTTAATAACCATTTTAGATGCCCATCAAAAAACGGGTATCAATGCTATTATGCTCCAGATTCGGCCTGCTGCTGACGCTTTTTATGCTAAAAGTCGTGAGCCCTGGTCCAAATGGCTTACCGGGAAGCAGGGCCTGGCACCTAACCCAGTTTACGATCCATTGGAATTTGCCGCTACCGAAGCGCATAAACGCGGGATGGAGCTGCACGCCTGGATAAACCCATACAGGGCAACTAAGGATAGTGCCTATTCGCAGCTTAGCCCACAGCATATTACCCGTATAAAACCCGAATGGTTTTTTACTTACGGCGGCATGAAGCTGTTTAACCCCGGCCTGCCCGAGGTAAGGGAATACATAGTGCAGGTGGTGCTGGATATGATAACCAATTACGATATCGATGGTATTCACATGGACGATTACTTTTACCCTTACCATGTAGCGGGCCAGCAGATAAACGATCAGCAAGCCTATCAGCAATACGGCAAAGGTTTTACCAATATTGACGATTGGCGGCGCGATAATGTAAACACCCTGATAAAAATGCTGAACGATAGTATCCATCAGCATAACCCACGGATGAAGTTTGGCATTAGCCCATTCAGTATTTGGGCCAACAAAACCCAGCTGGCCGATGGTTCTGATACGCATGGCAGCGACTCTTATTACGCTCTGTATGCCGATTCGCGCAAGTGGGTGCAGGAGGGTTGGGTAGATTATATTAACCCGCAGCTTTACCGCCCCATTGATGATAAACTGGTGCCGTTTAAAACGATGATTGACTGGTGGGGCAACAATGCCTATGGCCGGCATTTGTACATTGGGCAGGCACCATACCGTATTATCGAAAATAAACTGCCCGGTTTCAGGTTGCCGGGCGAACTGCCAGGCCAAATAAAATACCTGCGTAAAAACGCGAGGGTGCAGGGGAGCGTATACTTTAGTTCCAACTCGCTAATGAATAATCCGCTGGGTTTTACAGATTCGTTGCGGGCAAATTATTACCATTATCCGGCCCTGCCGCCGGTGATGCTCTGGCGCGATTCAATAGCGCCAAATGCGCCGGTAGGGCTTATCGCGAAGCCAGAGGCTAACGGCGTTAAACTGATGTGGCAAACACCATTGACAGCAAAGGATAATGAGCCGGTTTATGGCTATGTAGTTTATCGTTTTAGCACAGTTGCTAAACTAAACTTAGATAATGCCGAAAACATATTAAGCATTCAATATAACAGCAATACCTTCTATTTAGATACTACCGCAGAGAAAGGGAAAGCGTATATTTATGTGGTTACTGCTATTGACCGGCTGAAAAATGAAAGTGAGCCAGCATTGGCTGTTGATGGGGCGAGGTTATGAATTTAGACTTTGGCTATACTTGAATTTTTAAAAAACAATGGAAGTATTAGGAACTATTTTTGTTATTGTATTTTGCCTGGTACCTTATTCCTGGTTTTTTTATAAAGGAGTAAATATCCGTATCCGATTGCTATTTGCTTCCATGGCATCCTTGTTAATTTTATGTATAATGGTCACTTTGGTTTCTTTTGGAATCGAAAATTTAATCGGGATAACCAGCTTATATGGCATGTTTGTTTCAATAAGTGTATTGCTTAATATCGCCGTGATTATTGTGAGCTGGGTAGCTTCAAGATTGGCCAGGTGGTTGTAATATAGATTTCATAAATACTATAACCGGATTTACTACCCTACGATATTTGCTACCCCAATATCCCCAACAATTCATTCAACTCCACCACCTTCTCTGCCGCCCCTAAGTTTTCGTAGGCGCTTATCAGGTTGCGAATTACGCGTTTAATGATGTCAGTGTTGGAGCAGGGCTCATAAAACTGCTTGTCGAACTTGAGGTTAAGCTGCTTTAAAAACATATCTACATCGCGGCGGCCAAAAATAAAGCCTTTGTTAAAGGCATTGATATAAAACAGGATGCCGCCTTCAAAATTAGTTTCCATGCTTTCGTCAACATAGGCCAATATAAAGTGTTGCGGCAGGTTTACGCCGTATACCGGGATATCCAGTTTTTGGGCTATGATGGAGTAGATGATGGCCAGCGAGATCTGGTTGCCTTTTTTTGTTTCCAGAACCTGGCTCAGGTAGCTGTTTTGCGGGTCGAGGTGGTTGGAGGTATTGCCGCTGAAACCATAGATATTGTAAAATACATGGTTGATGAGCTTGATCTGCTCCTTGGGGCTGGCCTCGTTCATCATCTGGATCCAGATATCGCGTTTAATGGATTCTACCTGGTTAATAACCCTTTGTTCGTCCAGGTCGGGGTATTGATAGCGGTTAATGATCAGGATGCCTTGCAGCAGGTCAAACGCACCGCTTTGATGCCACAGCTGCAGGTCGGTTTTTAAAGATCCAAATTGAATTTCGTGCACCAGGTTAGCAATCCGCTCCTGCTGTACAGCGTCAAATGCCTGCTCAAAAGCGGTTTCCAGGTAGGCTATCACTTCGCTGCCGTAACCAAGCAATTTTTCGTGCACGTGATCATAGATCTCGTTATCGGGATCGTCCAGCAATCGGATCAAAGAGTTTACTTCTGTCGGATTTATCATATGCTATAATGCTAAAATACTAAACTTTTTTACTTTTGCGGGGATGTGGAATCTCAGATTTGTGCAAGATTATTTACAACACCGGTTTACGGCCAATAACCGGCATGGCATTCACTCGCCATTTGTTTACAAACTGATTGACCACGTAATTTATGATTACACCGACCAAAAGGTATACTACGAGCCCGGATTTGTACAGAAAACAGGAAAGGGAAGTGTAGGTTTAAAGCCCAAAGTAGTCCGGCTAATTTACCGGCTGGTAAAATATTTTAATCCGGCCAATATTATCGAACTGAGAGCAAAAGGGAGTGAAGTAAGTGTTTATTTGCAACAAGCAGCTCCCAACGCCAATTTTTTTCTGCCAAAAAACGATGCTGAATTTGCGCGCCTTGATAAAACACAACCGGCTCTTGTGATTATTCATGGCGATAATTTACGGCAGGAAACAATAAGATACTTCGGTCAATATCTGCCCGAAATACATCCGGATACCATTATGCTTTTTACCGGCATGTACCGGGATAGCCAACTGAAGCAAACCTGGAACCAAATTAAGCTAAACCCCAAAGTTACCCTCACCATCAACCTGTTTTGGATAGGCCTGGTGTTTTTTAAGCAAGACAGGAAAGAAAAGGAACATTTTAAAGTGAGGTATTAAAAATACGCTCATCGGGAAGGTTATCGCCCGGCATCACTCTGTTGCAGGGTTATTCTTCTGTTAAAACTGTAAACTCAAAATTAAGCGGTTCAAAATGGCGGATGAGTTCATCAATGAACATTTGTCCCCATCTTACATACATCAAACCAAAGTTTTCGGTGCGTTCCTGCAAACTGTCTTTAGGGAAAAGCTCGGCTTTAACTATAGCCAATTGTTCAAGTCTGGTAGCATAGTTGCGTTTTTCTGCTTTGATCAGTTTTTTCTCCAGGTTATCTATGGCGTGTTTTAACCTTGCCTGTACTGCAGCTGCGGAAGGCGATAGGGTAGGGTCAATTTTATAGGAACGGAGTTTTATCTTTTCGAACAAGGCGCTCATTTCGCGCCATTCGCCTTCAAGGCTCAAGGTATGGTTGCTGTGTTTTTTTATCCAGTCGGTTTTAAGGGTATCGTTTGGTTTAAACAAATCGGCGGCCGTAAGGTCCATGTGTTTAACTTTGGCTGCCTGGTCTTTCTTTACAACCAGTGCCGAGTTACGCAGGATGAGTATGGGAAAATCAACCTTGTAAAAATCGAAGTTAACTTTCAGTTCCAGCCAGTAAACCACCTCGGCACCGCCGCCAATGTAGGCTATGTTTGGCAAAATGCATTCCTGATACAGGGGGCGCATTACTACGTTAGGGCTGAAACGTTCCGGGTAAGTGGCTATTTCTTCTTTCAATTCCGCTTCGGTAAAACGGATTTCGGTATTCATCACCTGGTAACTGTCGTGCTCAAATATTACGCGTTCGCGAAGGCTATCCTTCAGGTAAAAAAAGTTAATCTCGCGCGGGTTTACCTGGATGTGCACACCCAGTTTGTGCAATTGCTCATTAGTAGCCGTGATGTTTTTAAAGCTGTTTTGATTGATGATATCCTGCTCCATAATTGGGGCAAACTGCTTTTTAAACTCATGGTCGTCGGCATCGATGATTACTAAACCATATTGGCCAAACAGCGCGTTCACCAGGTAGCGGGTAGCATCGGCCAGTTTATCAAATTTGGTATAGGCGGTTTCTACAATTTCGGCAACCTCAACGGCGTGGCCTTCCATGCCCAAAACACCTTTGTACTGGTTAAGCGCCTGCCGCATAGTATCCGGATTGATACGGCCGGTTGCGCCCGAAGCATCGTACCACCAATGTACTTTTTTGCCGCCGATGTTGGTATAATTAATCTCGGCAAAATCATGATCCTCACTGGCCATCCAGTAAACGGGTACAAAGTTTTTGTCGGGATGAGCAGCTTTTAATTGTTGGGATAATTTAATTGCGGTTGCAATTTTATAAAGAAAATAAAGCGGACCGGCAAAAATATTGAGCTGATGCCCGGTTGTAATGGTGTAGGTGCTGTCGAGTTTTAGGAGTTCTAAGTTTTGGGCGGTAAGTGGTTGTACGTTATACGTTATACGTTTCACGTTACCCTCACCTTCAGACTTCCCGACTTCCGGACTTCCCGACTTCCGGACTTCCTGACCTTCGGACTTCTCCGCGTATTGCTTTGATAAAACTCGGTATAGAATTTCACGATCGGCAACAACTTTTTTATTTTTAAGCAGTTCGGCAAATCCGTCCATATCAGGGCGGAAGCCGTAAAAAGGTTGCAGGTCGGCCCGGTTTTCGATGTAGTCAATAACAGTGGGCGAAAAAAATCCGGTTTCTTTATAACTTATACAGGAGGCTTCCATCTTGATTTTGGATTTCGGATGTTCGATTTCGGATTTAAAAAATCAGATAAGAAACATCGGCTAAGCATCAAAATATTAAATGCTGGTGTCGAAATTAGATTTTTAATCTCAATTCACTCAACAGCAAGCCGCAAATTAATATTATTTTACAATTTGTCCATAAAGATCAAAGTCTTCGGCACTGTCTATCTTCACGTTAACAAAGCTGCCAACGGTTGCATAATCAATGCTGGCATCAATTAAAACCTCGTTGTCAACTTCCGGAGAATCAAATTCTGTACGGCCAACAAAGTAGTTGCCGTCTTTTTTATCAACCAAAACCTTAAATGTGTGGCCAATTTTTTCCTGGTTTTTGTCAAAAGAAATTCCCTGCTGAATTTCCATAATGGCGTCGGCACGTTCCTGTTTTAGTTCGTCGGGGACATCATCTATCAGCGAATGGGCATGTGTTTTTTCCTCATGCGAATAAGTGAAGCAGCCAAGGCGATCGAATTTAGTATCCTCAACCCATTGGGCCATTTCTTCAAAATCCTGCTGGGTTTCGCCAGGGTAGCCGGTGATGAGGGTAGTACGCATGGCAATGCCGGGCACTTTATCACGAATCTGGTTTACCAAGTCGATGGTTTTTTGTTTGGTGATACCACGGCGCATAGATTTAAGCATATCATCGCTGATGTGCTGTAATGGCATATCCATGTATTTGCAAATGTTATCGCGCTCGTTCATTACATCTAAAACCTCCATCGGGAAGCCGGATGGGTAAGCGTATTGCAGCCTGATCCACTCTACACCGTTAACGTCGCTCAGGCGGCGTAATAACTCATCCAGATTACGTTTACCGTACAGGTCGAGGCCGTAGTAGGTTAAGTCCTGGGCAATGAGTATTAGTTCTTTGGTGCCGTTTTTTACCAGGTTTTGGGCATCTTTAACCAATTGGTCAATAGGTGTGCTCAAATGCTTGCCGCGCATCAGCGGAATAGCGCAGAACGAACATGGTCGGTTACAACCTTCGGCAATTTTAAAATAAGCAAAATGGGATGGCGTGGTTAATAGACGTTCGCCAATCAGTTCGTGTTTGTAGTTGGCACCTACAGAAGCCAGCAGGTTTTGCAGGTCATTGGTACCAAAGTAAGCGTCAACATTTGTTATTTCGGCTTCCAACTCGGGTTTGTAACGTTCGCTTAAGCAACCGGTAACTATTACCTTACCAACTTTGCCTTGTTCTTTAAGTTCGCTATATTGGAGGATGGTATCAATAGATTCCTGTTTAGCGTTATCGATAAAGCCGCAGGTATTGATAACTATGATATCGTTTTTACCCACTTTTTCGGCCTCGTGTACCACGTCAAACTGGTTGCCTTTCAGCTGGCCCATCAATATCTCAGAATCGTATATGTTTTTTGAACAACCTAAAGTAACCACGTTAACACGTTGTTTAACAGGTTTAGCTATCGGCCGGGAAATTTCTTTTGTCTTCATAACACACTAATCATTGCAATGAAAAAATTGTCATTGCGAGGAACGAAGCAATCGCGAACTATACAGAGTTGAATTGCAAGGGAAGAGATTGCTTCGTCGTTCCTCCTCGCAATGACATGATTTTATTGCTTGAATAAAGAATCGACGAAAGCCTGCCTGTCAAACAACTGCAGATGCTCCATGCCTTCGCCTACACCTATATATTTTACCGGGATTTTAAACTGATCTGATATCCCTATTACCACACCACCTTTAGCCGTGCCATCAAGCTTGGTTAAGGCCAGGGCGTTTACATTGGTGGCCTCGGTAAACTGCTTGCATTGCTCAATTGCATTTTGACCGGTTGATGCATCCAATACCAATAGTATTTCGTGTGGCGCGCCGGGAATTACCTTTTGCATCACATTTTTAATTTTGGTAAGCTCGTTCATCAGGCCTACTTTATTGTGTAATCTGCCGGCAGTATCAATTATCGCTACATCATCACCGTTGGCAACAGCTGAGCGAAGGGTATCATATGCTACAGAAGCAGGATCGGAACCCATTGGCTGTGCCACTACTTTTACATCAACCCGTTTGCCCCAAAGTTGCAATTGATCGACGGCTGCCGCACGAAAAGTATCGGCAGCGCCAAGCACTACTTTATTGCCGGCTTGCTTTAGCTTATGTGCCAGTTTGCCAATAGTAGTAGTTTTACCTACGCCGTTAACGCCAACCACCATGATTACATAGGGCTTATGATCGCCATATTCAAAATTGCGGAAATCGTTACTGTTATTTTCGGCCAGGAGTTTTTGGATCTCATCTTTCAGCAACACATTCAGTTCGCCGGTGCCAATGTATTTATCGCGGGCTACACGTTCCTGAATGCGTTCGATGATCTTGAGCGTGGTTTTTACACCCACGTCTGATGTTACCAGGATCTCTTCCAAATCATCCAGCACATCATCATCAACGGTTGATTTACCTGCGACGGCCTTGGTTATCTTTGAAAAAAAATTATCCTTGGTTTTTTCTAAACCGCTATCAAGGGCTTGCTGCTCCTGCTGTGTATTTTCCTTTTTCTTAAAAAAATCAAATAATCCCATTTTAGATGTGCAGATTTTAGATTACAGATGTGCAGATTGTTTTTCTGAACCCGAATTAAGCGAATTTAGGAATTAATAGAATTCTGGTAATTTTTTAATTCGTTTAGTTCCGGTTCAGACCTCAACAAAAAAGCCCTCTCGTAAAAACAAGACGGCTTCGATATTTTGATCAAAAGTTTAAGCAAATATTATTTGCCTGCAATGATGTCCTTAACAGCGTCGTTAGGAACAATTTGCTCTTTGAATGAATAAGCACCGGTTTTTGGTGATTTGTTCATTGTGATAACTTTTGAATATTCTTTGCCTTTACCTGCTACTTTCAGTGTTGCAACTACTTTCTTTGCCATTTCTTTTAATTATTGAATTAGTGAATCATTGAATTAGTGAGTTAACTGATGCCAGGGATCTAAACCTAATCAACCAATCAACTTAATCAACCAATTACTTAATCTCTTTATGAACAGTTACTTTCCTTAAAACCGGGTTGAATTTTTTCATTTCCAGTCTTTCAGTGGTATTTTTTTTGTTCTTGGTGGTAATATAGCGAGACATGCCTGGCATACCGCTTGTTTTGTGTTCAGTACACTCTAATATAACCTGAACCCTGTTGCCTTTTTTTGCCATTTTCTTTTTATGTTGTACGCATCACCGTCACGGCTTACGTAATTTTTCAAATTATACCTTGTACGCTTTTAATTTTACAATTTGTAAAACCGTTAACGTACAACTACTAAATGTATCCTTTTTTTACAAATTTATTGATACATGCAGTAATACCATTTTTAGTGATGGTTTTTACAGCCGAAGTAGATACCTTTAAGGTAATCCATTTATCCTCTTCAGGGATATAAAACTTTTTAAGTTTTAAGTTAGGATGAAATCTGCGTTTAGTTTTAACGTTTGAGTTAGAAACGTTGTTACCAACTATAGATGCTTTTCCTGTTAGATCACAAATTCTTGACATGACAAATATTTTTAATTATCAACCCTTTATTCAAAAAGAGTTTGCAAATATCAGACTTTTTAATCAAATATTCAATAGCGGTATTAAAAATAATTCAAAAAGATTTTATATAGCTTAAACACCTCAATAATAGCTGATTTTACGGCTTATGGTATCTGTTCTCGGATCAAAATGTAGTGGAGGATAGGCTTTATATCGAACTATAGCCTTTATCCAGTTTTTTTTCGAATCTACGACAGTATATTCATAGGTCTTCTTGGATAAAAGTAGATCAACTGGTTCATATTCTGTTTCTTCAATAACGCGGTTTTGTTTATCGTATTTATATCTGGTTGCCGTAGGTTCAAGTTTTGTTTCCCATTCCGCGTATATAAATTCAATTAGATTACCATGCTTGTCGTATTTATAACGGTTAACGTTATGAGTTATAATTGTGTCTCCTTTGTCATCTATAGGACGGCCTAATGTGTCAAAGTTTAGTTTGGATGATTCTTTACTCCCATTTGTTATTGTTTCCCCAATCATTGATTTAACCTTGCCGTTTTTGTCATTGTAAGTATAAGTTGTATTTTCTTTCGTTATCGTAGTGTCAGTTCTATTTTCCAGTATTGCTATACTCAACGTATTTACACTTGAAGTTAGCGTACGCCCTTCCTGGTCAATTGTAAGCCTTGTAAAATCGTATTTTGAAGAATAAGAATATATTTCTTTCACGTGTCCATTTAATGTTTCTGTTTTGCCATTGATATTAACCTTGGTTTTTGTTGAGTCTGTTTTTTTACAGGTGAAAACTAACAAACTAATAATAAGCAATATTGATGTCTGGTACCTCATAATTAAGTTAACTCATGGTGAATGAAACAATTGTAGATTTGAAAAAAAAAGGATATTTTAAAAAACATAAAAATAAATCAAAAAACGGCTATTAGTACCCAAATGATGGTATTCTGCTTGTTTGCCATACACTTGCCTTTTAAATTTATACACTTTTTAAATAATTTTAAAAAGTTGCAGAATTAATATTTACATCATATATAAATTATTAAATTAGGCCCTCCATTATAAACACTATGAAGATTACATCATTTGACGAATACAAGCAGGTATACCAACAAAGTATTGAGCAACCCGAAGAATTTTGGGCCGGTATAGCCGAAAACTTTTTATGGCAAAAAAAGTGGGATAAGGTATTGGACTGGAATTTTAAAGAGCCTAAAATAAAATGGTTCCAGGGCGCCAAACTAAATATAACCGAAAATTGTCTCGACCGTCACCTTGAAACTATTGGCGATAAACCGGCCATCATCTGGGAGCCTAATGATCCGCAGGAAGATCACCGGATATTAACCTATCGCCAGCTGCACGATAAAGTTTGCCAGTTTGCCAATGTTTTAAAAAATAATGGCGCAAAAAAAGGCGACCGTATTTGTATTTACATGCCAATGATTCCCGAATTGGCTATAGCCGTTTTGGCTTGTGCCCGTATTGGCGCTATCCATTCTGTAGTATTTGGCGGTTTTTCGGCACAATCCATTGCCGATAGGATAAACGATGCCGAGTGTAATATAGTTATTACTGCCGATGGCGGCTTCCGTGGCAATAAGGCCATACCGTTAAAAGGTGTTATTGATGATGCGTTGGTGCAATGCCGGTCTGTTAAAAGAGTAATAGTATTAACCCGCAGCCGTACGCCGGTATCCATGATAAAAGGCCGTGACGTTTGGTGGGAAGATGAAGTTAAAAAGGTAGAAACCCAGGGTAATCCCGATTGCCCCGCCGAAGTAATGGATGCCGAGGATATGCTGTTCATTTTATATACCTCCGGCTCAACAGGTAAACCCAAAGGTGTGGTGCATACCACAGGCGGCTACATGGTTTACACAGGTTATACTTTTGCCAATGTATTTCAGTACAACAAAGGCGAGGTTTATTTTTGTACTGCCGATATAGGCTGGATAACCGGGCACTCATACATTGTTTATGGCCCGTTATCGCAGGGGGCAACAACTTTGATGTTTGAAGGTGTGCCAACCTACCCGGATGCCGGCCGTTTTTGGGATATAGTAGATAAGTTTAAAGTTAATATATTATATACCGCGCCAACTGCTATCCGTTCATTAATGAGCTTCGGCGAGGAGCCTTTGAAAGGTAAAGACCTAAGTTCGTTAACCAAACTGGGTTCGGTAGGCGAGCCGATAAACGAAGAAGCATGGCACTGGTACGATGAAAAGATAGGCCACGGCAAATGCCCTATTGCCGATACCTGGTGGCAAACAGAAAATGGCGGGTTGATGATATCTCCAATTTGCAATGTTACCCCAACTAAGCCGGGGTATGCAACTTTACCATTGCCAGGTGTACAGCCGGTACTGGTTGATGAAAATGGTAAAGTGATTGAAGGTAACGGCGTAAGCGGCAACCTTTGTATCAAGTTTCCATGGCCGGGAATGCTGCGTACTACCTATGGCGATCATGAACGCTGCCGCACCACCTACTTTGCCACTTACGAAAATATGTACTTTACCGGCGACGGCTGTTTAAGGGACGAAGATGGCTACTACCGCATCACCGGCCGGGTTGACGACGTGCTGAACGTATCCGGTCACCGCATTGGCACCGCCGAAGTAGAGAATGCTATTAATATGCACAGCAGCGTTGTTGAATCGGCCGTTGTGGGTTATCCGCATGATATTAAGGGACAGGGCGTTTATGCCTTTGTGGTATGCCCTAACCAGCATGGCGATTCGGAACTTGCGCGCAAGGATATCACCATGACCGTTGCCCGTATTATAGGTGCCATAGCCAAGCCGGATAAAATCCAGTTTGTGACCGGGCTGCCAAAAACCAGGTCGGGGAAAATTATGCGCCGTATTTTGCGCAAAATAGCCGAAGGTGAAACATCCAACTTAGGCGATACCTCTACCTTGCTTGACCCGGCCGTGGTTGAAGAAATTAAGGCAGGAGCGTTGTAAGGAAGAGAGTCAAGAATTAAGAGTCAAGAATCAAGATAGTTAAATCTTCGGTTCTTGGCTTTTTGTTTTTATTCGATGATGCTTCAGGCCTTAACTCTTTTTTTAAATAACTTGCGCATCCTAACTTATTGTATG
The DNA here is from genome assembly GCF_028736215.1 of Mucilaginibacter sp. KACC 22773. Lineage (NCBI taxonomy): Bacteria > Pseudomonadati > Bacteroidota > Sphingobacteriia > Sphingobacteriales > Sphingobacteriaceae > Mucilaginibacter > Mucilaginibacter oryzagri. The sequence goes on along the minus strand of NZ_CP117883.1, from coordinate 6,147,389 downwards.
AATAAACGACAGTTGTATCGTACACTTCTATTCCTTTTCATAGGAGCATCAATGTTTTTTTTTTCTTTTAAAAGCCGCCCTTCTGCACGATACCGGCTCGATTTTTTTACCAAAGAGAACCAGTTTTACCTTTGTGATTCGGCGTTTACCGGCGAAACAGGCGACCCTGGTTTTTGGACATCCTCGGCATATAACGATAGGATGGCGACAGCAAAAGACAGGGATATAGTTGGCCTCAGCATTGGAAGCTTTGGTCATGTAAAAGCACAGCTTGATATACTGGATGCCCCGAGCAGGGAAAAAGATTTTAAGAAATACGATCACGTGGTTGAGGCGGGTGTAAGGATAAGCTCGGGAATACTGGAAGTGCTTGATTATCCGGATAGCAAAATTCAACTAAAAGCCATCGTAACGCCGGGCTACTACCGCATCAGGGTTTATTCGTACGATTTGGCCAACAACGATCCCGAAGCAGATGAGGGTACAGACCATTACAAAATAGAGCTATGGTCATCTCATGATTTTGAACGAAGGGTGCTGAAACAGTTTGTGGAAGAATAGGGGGAGAGTCAAGAGATTAAGAAGCTGCCATGACATGCATTAATTTGGCTCTTTATGCTTTCGTCTTAACTCTTGATTCTAATATCTTGCCTCTTCCTCAAAAACCATATCATTCCCCGGGTGTTATACAAATACATCTAAATAAAAAACATCATGGATAAATTACAAATTAAGGGTGGTTGGAATGAATTGAAGGGTAAAATAAAACAAGCCTACGGCGATCTTACCGACGATGATTTAACTTACGAACAAGGTAAAGACGACGAAACGTTAGGAAGACTCCAGCAAAAAACCGGTAAAACGCGCGATGAACTGGTGAAATGGATAAACAGTTTATAACATTGAAAAGGCTCCGGGAACGGGGCCTTTTTATTTGAAAACCTTTGCAAGTTCAATTGCAAAGCCAGGCAAGATTAAAGAATGGACTATCTCATTTTTCTGCGTTTTTTGATGAAGGTAATAAACGCCATCCCTTAATACATAAAGATCGGCGTTCTGCGCTATAGGGTCAATAATGACGTATTCTTTTACACCGTATTTTTCGTAGGTGTCTTTTTTAGGGCGAAGGTCATAATAGGCGTTCTTTTCCCATAGAACCTCGACAACCAAATCGGGCGGACCATAAATATAATCCCTAATGATATCGCGCCTTTCTTCGGCAACGTAAACAAAGTCTGGCTGAAAGGAGTTTTGATTGCCGAGTATTACTTCAATTGGTCGCATTAAATAAGTGCCTTCGTTTTTAACCCTGTCTTCATAAGTTATAAAGGCTGTAGCTACCGCTGCAAGGGTAAGTTGATGATTTACTGTTCGGGATGGCCAATCAATCAAGCACCCGTTGATGTATTGGTAAGGTGCACCAATGGGCATCTGCAGATATTCATCAAGAGTTATTTCTTTTCAGTCGTCAGCATAAATCAAATATAATTAATTTCGCGTGATGAAATCAATCAAACCCACCATACTTGTTGTTAACGATGATGGCATAACCGCCCCCGGCATCAAAGTATTAATTGAAGCCATGAGCGAGATAGGCAGGGTAGTGGTTGTTGCACCCGATAGCCCGCAATCGGGCATGGGGCACGCCATTACTATAGGTAAACCTTTACGTTTAGATAAGGTAGATATTTATGAGGGCATCGAAATGTACCGCTGCTCTGGTACGCCGGTTGATTGTGTGAAGCTTGCCGTAAATAAAGTATTTAAAGGGCTTAAGCCCGATTTATGCGTATCGGGCATTAACCATGGCTTAAATAATTCCATTAACGTATTGTACTCCGGCACCATGTCGGCAGCTGTTGAAGGCGCTATTGAAAGTATTCCATCTATTGGTTTTTCTTTAGATGATTATAACCTGGATGCTAACTTTAGCCATTGCGTTAAATATATTAAGGAGCTTGCCCTGCAGGTTTTAGCCAACGGTTTACCTGCAAATACGTTACTTAACGTGAATTTTCCGAACACCCACGATATTAAAGGAATCAAGATTTGCCGGCAGGCTAACGCTAAATGGGCCGAAGAATTTGATGAAAGGGTTGATCCGCATAAACGGCCCTATTACTGGCTAACCGGTGTTTTTCAGTTAAACGATGGTGGCGAGGATACCGATGTTTGGGCTTTAGAACACAATTACGCATCGGTGGTACCTGTTCAGTTTGATATGACGGCGCACCACGCCATCCCGTTTTTAAACACCTGGGCATTTAATGTGTAAATTGCTGTGCTAAATAAAATACATGCTTAAAAATAACAGTATAGTGGTTGGTTTGGTAGGCGGCTCGATATTGCCGGGTATCAGCCTGTTTATTTTTTTATACCTGCTTAAAGGCAGCTTTTTGATATTAAATAAACCGGGTATTCCGTATTTGGTTGCCATAGCGCTGAATCTTTTTATCATCCGATATTGTTTTAAGCAGGGGAAAGACAATACAGGCACGGGGATGATATTGATCACCTTTGTATTTACGGCAGCGGTGTTTTTACTCAAATTACAACCCATCCGATGAAGTATTACCTGGTAGCCGGCGAAGCCTCGGGCGATTTGCACGGGGCCAACCTGATGAAAGCACTTAAGGAGCTTGATCTGGCCGCCGAATTTCGTTTTTTTGGCGGCGACCTGATGAAGGCCGAAGGTGGAACCCTGGTGAAGCACTATGCCGATATGGCCTTTATGGGTTTTGTGGAGGTTGTTGTTAACCTGCGTGCCATCCTCAAAAACATGAAAGCCTGTAAAGATGATATTGCGGCATACCAACCCGACGTTTTGGTGTTGATTGATTTTCCGGGCTTTAATTTAAAAATAGCAGAATACGCTAAATCCATCGGCCTGCGGGTTAACTACTACATTTCGCCCAAAGTATGGGCATGGAACCAAAAGCGGGTATTAAAAATCAAGCGGATAGTTGATCATCTGTTTTGCATATTGCCTTTTGAAGTTGATTTTTATAAAAGCTGGGGAATGGATGTTGATTATGTAGGCAATCCGTTGCTGGATGCAATAACTGCATTTGAGCCTAATCCCGAATTTTTAAAGCAAAATAATGTATCTGGTAAAAAGATCATAGCGCTGTTGCCGGGCAGCCGCAAACAGGAAATAAATTATTTATTGCCGGATATGATTGCCGTAGCCAGGCAGTTTAAAGACTATCAGTTTGTTATAGCAGGAGCGCCATCATTTAAGCCCGGGTTTTACAGCCAGTTTGTGAAGGATACCAATATTCCCGTAATATTTAATGCCACATACGATTTGTTAACCAACGCGCATGCCGCCATTGTTGCCTCGGGAACTGCAACTTTAGAGACTGCCTTGTTTAACATACCACAAGTAGTAGTATATAAAGGCAACGCGTTAACCATCGCGATAGCCCGTATGTTGGTAAAAGTTAAATTTATATCATTGGTTAACCTGATTGTAAGCAGGGCGATAGTAAAGGAGCTTATCCAGGAAGACTGTAATGAGCTGAAAATAGCTGCCGAACTTGGTGCACTGATTAATGAAGGCAGTTACCGTGAAACGATGTTGAAAGATTATGATGCCCTTGACCAAAGGATGGGCCAACCCGGTGCATCGGCCAAAACCGCACGACTGATTGTTAAATACGCCACAAAAAAATAAAGCCCTGTTTTAGCAGGGCTCTATCCGTTTTCATAGGTGCGATGTTGTACTTTAATAGGTAGATGTAGATATATGATGGTCAGGCAGCTTTACGTGTTGATTGTACTGCTACCTTCTTGTTGTTGTGCACAAATTGATTTCTTTCTTTGAAGTTCCTAAGATCTTCCAATAAAATGTTCAGTAACTCGTCGTCAAAGCGGGCAATTAATTCGCTGATGGTTGGGTTTGTTTTAGAAGCTTTCATAGGTAGATGTTTTATATATAGGTAAGTGTGTTGTAAGTTTTAATTAGGCTGCGGTTGCTAAACGGGTTGCTTTAGCTTTTATAGATTTCAAATCATTCATCAGTAACAATTTTAATTCTTTATCAAAACGCGCTACTAATTTGTTGGTAGATAATTTTTTGGTGCTTTTCATAGTTTTAGTTTTTTTGTATGTTTTAAATGTCTTTGTTTAATCGTTTTTTTCAGTCTCCTGGTTTTCGGTAAGGTTATTTTTGCGGCGTTTTGCTTCATTGTATTGCCTTAAAATTTGCTCCTCATCGCGTGCATCTGTTGTTTTTGTTGGCTCCACCGGGTTTTCCCATTCCTTTTCGCTTTCCTTAACCGTTGTCTTTTTAGTTTCCATAACAGCTACATTTGATGAGTAGTATTCCAACAGCGTGCCAAAAAAACATAAAAGTCATCTTTGGCTCAAAATATTTTTACAATAACATGTAAATATCTGTTTTTGAGTAACTTTTATTTTTAATAAAAATTAAAATTTTTGAAAGCGTGGATTTCAAAACGCAAAAATCACTGTTCGCTTAGTACTCAATAACCGAACACTTGCTTTAGTTCCGAACGTTTTTTTTGTAGTTAATAAAGTGCGCAGCCAGCGCGATGGCTGCCAATGTAACGCCAATGGCACACACGCCGGTCCACTGGTAAGTTTTCCAAACCAGGCTGGCCAAAAATGTGCCCGAAGCGCCGCCTATAAAATAACACACCATGTATACCGTGTTTAGCCTGTTACGCGCCTCGGGGATCAAGCCGAATATGATAGATTGGTTAGAAATATGTGTAGCCTGCACACCCATATCCAATACAATTACCCCTATAATTAAACCAACGATGCTGCTGTTGGAGAAATAGAAGATGATAAAAGAAACGAGTACTAATAATAGTGTATATCCTGACAATTTGTATGAATCCATTTTGTCGCTTAACCTGCCCATTAAGCCGGCTGCCAACGCGCCAAACGCGCCGACTAATCCAAAGAGGCCGGCAACAGAACTACCTTCGTTGAATTGGGGCTGTTTTAGTAAAAATACCAGCGTTGTCCAAAACGCGCTAAAACCGGCAAAGCATAGGGCCCCCCGGAAGGCAGCCATCCTGAGTTTTGGCTGAGTTTTAACCAGGTGGATGAGCGATTTCATCAGGTTTTTATAATTGCCTTTATAATCGGGTTCAACTTCGGGCAAAAAGAAAAATATCATTAGCCACATGGCCAGCATTAACCCCGTAGCTATATAGTACATTGTACGCCAGCCAAAATGTTGGCCAATAAAACCACTTAGCGTACGTGATAATAGTATACCTATCAACAGGCCGCTCATTACAAAGCCAATTTTTTTACCGCGTTCGGCCGGTTTGGCCAGGTGCGCGGCCATAGGTATCAGTAATTGTGGTATTACCGAAGATACCCCCACTAAAAATCCGGCTATTGTTAACACCAGCACCGATGGTGCTACCGCGCTTATTAATAACGAGATAATGACAAGGGCAAAATCTATCAATATTAATCGCTTACGTTTAAGCATATCGGCCAGTGGTATAATAAACAATAAACCGGTTGCATATCCAATTTGAGTAAATAGCGAAACCTGCTGGGCTTTTTTATCAGAGATTTTAAAAGTGTGTGCAATATCGGCCAGCAAAGGTTGGTTGTAGTAAATATTGGCCACCACCAGACAAGTGGCAATGGTCATAATCCATAAAGTGAACGATGTTAAATGCGGGTGTGCTTTTGTAGGCGGGTTAGTTGTCATAAATTTAAAACTGTAAAACGCGCTGCAAAAATGAAGATGCAGTTTTTAAATTGTGCTTATTTAAAGTAAATTTTATCCCGGTGTTCACAATATCTTCAGATGTAGGAAGTTTAAATTGTCAATAAAAATTCGGATTTTTTTGATGGATGGGATTAAAAAAAATGGATTTTATGTATTTTTTTATTTAAAAATGATTTTTTGGAATAAAATTTGACATAAATTCAATTGAAAATCATTTTGAAATATTTTTTAAGTGATTTTTTGATTTTTATTCTGTTTATTTTGGCTTATTTTAATTTTTAATGGAAAAAAATGAAGAAAAGTATAATATTCTTTTTGTCTTTTTGGTTTTATAAAACTTAATAATTAATTTTTTAAAAAATTATCACATTAATAATGAATTATTTGTATTTTTGAAAATCAAACAGCGGTATTGAGGTGTTTTGATAAAAGTTACAATAAAATTACAAAATAATTTTTAATAATATAAAAACTTAGTGTTACTTTTACACCGTAATACAAACACAAAAAAAGTCTTCTCATAATTTAGGTTTATAATTGGTTAGTAAAGGCCCCTGCCCATCAGGGGCTTTACTTGTTTTAAGGACTTGGGTTTAAAACCATCATTTGAGTAATTTTGACGAAAATCTTCAGGGGTTAAAACTATTGAAGAATGCTTTCAGGGTTTATGTTTATATAATGGATTAAAATACTATGGAAAACAGAAATGCTGATTTGACCATTCGGCTGGCATCAATCAAAGATGCCCAAGGTATACTTGATATTTACAATGATGCCATATTGAATACAACGGCCGTGTATAGTTATGAACCTCATACTATTGATATGCGCCTGCATTGGCTGGAGGACAAGCGCCACCACAATATTCCTGTTTTAGTGGCCGAGCTTGATGGCATGGTAACCGGATTTGCAACTTATGGTCCCTTCAGGGCATGGGCTGCCTACCAGTATACTATTGAACATTCTGTATATGTTCACAAAGCTTACAGGCAGCAAGGTATAGCCGAAAAACTTTTATGGCAACTCATCGAAGCAGTAAAACAGCAGCCAATACATACTATTGTTGCGGGCATTGATGCCGGGAATGTCGCGAGTATTAAACTGCACCAGAAGCTTGGTTTTACAGAGATAGGTACTTTTAAGCAGGTTGGTTATAAGTTTGACCGTTGGCTGGATTTGAAATTTATGCAATTGATATTGGATAGCGATTTTAAGCCCGGCAGCTAATTTTTTAAAATCAAATTCTTTTTTAATACTTAAAATTATATATTTGCCACCCGCAACGGGGGATTAGCTCAGCTGGCTAGAGCGCTTGCATGGCATGCAAGAGGTCATCGGTTCGACTCCGATATTCTCCACATTGATAATCAGGCATTTACGAAAATCGTAAATGCCTTTTTTATTTCTGATAAAACCGTGATAAAACATAAATTAGTTTAAAAGGGTATAAAACATCAGTCAAATTTTAATTCTAAGCTTTTCAAAATAATTGAAATAGAAAAAAAAAGAAAACTAAGAGTCAAAATTATATAATAGGCTGAATTTTTTATCCTTTTATTCGCTTGGTTTCAATCCAACCATAAACTTGTTTAGCAATACAATTCGATATTTCGATCATGCCAATAGTGGCTTCAATTTTAGACTCATAGGAAACCTGATTGTCTACCTTGCCAATGAATGTCGTTAAAGTATCCTCTTCGCCTGTAATTAAAGTAGTTGCGTTTCTGATATGCTTTTCGCCAAAATGTATAAAACCTGAAGTGGCTTGGTAAACATTAGTTATCCAAGGATAATCTTCAGCGGCTTTATCTTTCAAATAGGAATCCGTCATGAATTTACCGGATTTGTCTTTCATCTTCCTAATTACTTCTCCTTTCCAAACGTTAGTTGCAAATGCATGGGGCTCGCTAACCATCCACGCGGCAGAAAGCCTTAAATAATTATCTAAGTGTGGACGAACCAAATGAGCTGCAGATAAAAAATTTGATGTCCCGATTAATGTTTCAAATCCGTATATAAGGGATAGACTTCTGTTTAAAATGCCTGAGATATAGTAATCCAATGAATAAGTGCCTTTACCACTGGTGATCATGCAGGCCGCGAGCTTCTGGAATTTTTTTTCATAGAGCCGTAGCTCTCCCATATATCCTTCAAAAAAAACTTTAAGAATTTCCAGATTATCTGTCTTTGGAATACCGATTGGTGTTTCAATTAGTTTAGCCCAATATCTCCTGGAGGCAACTGTTATAGTGGCTTCATCATTATCGACAAACCAGCCCTTTTCATTTGTGCCATCCATATAAACCAATCTTCCCAGTCGACATTCTTTTATAAAATCCGTTGTCGGATCTTTGGCCAGTAAGACCGGCTCCTCAAGATCAGGATAATCCCCATCATCAATGTTATACCATTTCATCTTTTTTTTCCAAAATTGATATATAGCTGCGCAGTGTATTTGCGTAGCACACAAATTTTAAAACATCGGCTTTATTCATATCCTTGAATTTTTAAAAATGCTTAATAAAGGCGCAGAATAATAAGCAATATAAGTATTAGCATATTATCACGATAAACTAAACACGTTTATTGAGATTATGGCTTTTCAGAATTAAAAAGAACTAATTTAAGTGCTAATTTTATTCAAAGACATTCATGCAATTTATAGCATATGAGTAATTCTAGACCTACAACCTTCGGTATCCTCGGCTACCATACAATTTTTAAAAAAGACCCGCCAAAAGATCGAACTTCATTAATTCGGCATTTATCCAAGGATATTCTTTTACTTGAAATTGCTGGATTAAATTACCGATTATCAGGTGGGGTGAAACGAAAAGTAGATACAACCTGGGCAACCCAGGAACGTGAATTGCTATGGTTTTGTGGTCAACGCCCAGATTTATTTAAGAAATACGCAATCATAATTCGCGAGGCGACTCGTTCACCGGCTCCATATATTTTTTCCAGGCAGGCCTGTCTTTTTGCTATGGAAGAAATAATACAATCTGATATTCCGGTAATCGAAGGGTTTCAAATGTCTTCACCCAACACCTGGGAACCTTTTCTACTATATATGTTTTCCGTCAATTCTGAAATAACTAAAATTACAGAAGGTAAGGAAAACGAGCCCATCAACTTCGAAACGCTATCACCGAAGTTGCTACCGTTAAACGAATCAATGCTGATCAATGATCCACTATTTATTGTATTTAGAGGGTTTAAGCTGATGGAATATTTATCAGAGCATCCCGAAACTGCAGTTTATTTAAAAGTATATTTTGAACAAACTTATCAATTCACTTATGACAGGTTCATTTTCGAGGTCTATAGCCTACTTATGGCGAATAAGGCAGAACATGAACACTTACAGTTTCATTACCAGGTTCCCGAAAATCATCCAACCAAATATGTGTTTGATATTCTTTCAGAAAGGTTCGAGAGTAATGAATCTTTCAAATTGCTGAGTATTAGAAAGTACCCATTCTATAAAAGAGACGATTTTAGGTTTATTCTTACTGATCAAAATCATCTTTTAGAAAAAAGCTACTATCAATTTATTAATGACTTTTGGTTTGACTTTTTAAAAGGAAAAAACAAAAATGATGGTAGTTTATTTTCAATGCAGGATTTCAAATCGATTATTGGCTATTTTTTTGAAAGTTATGTAAACACTCAAATAAGATATGCAATGCAAATGCTACCTGAAGGTATAATTAGAACATTCGATCAGTTAAAAATCATTAAAAATAAACAGGAGGTTGAACTTGGTGATATCTATATCAGATCTCGAAATAGAATATTTATTGCTGAAGTGAAATCCACCTCGATTTATGACAATGAGAAATATGGTGGAAACATTGACGCACTATACAAAAATGATAGAAATAAATTTTTTAAAACTTTTGGTGTAGACAAGGTTTGTGAAGCAATCGATAGCTTATCAGAAGAGATGTTAAAAATCGACACAAGTTTAGAAAATTGCAAAAAACTTATGGTTTGGCCGGCGATAATAGTGAATGAAAAGGCCTTTCAAACACCATTCATGACTATGATTTTTAATAACCGTTTTAAGGAATTATTAAAAGACCAAGGGAAAATGATCCATGTGTACCCATTAACTTTAATCCACATCAGCGAACTGGAGCAAATGGAGCATGACTTACATAAAAATCCGAATAAATTATGGGATTTGTTAAGCGCAAATTTCAATCAAAAAGGCGATGTAATTCCGCCGTTTTATATAACATTAAATAGAAAATACATTCGGTACAACTATAGTCGTATTAGTGAGACTATTTATAAGCTATTAGGAAAATATCAACAAAAATTGGATTAATAGTTCGTTGTCGATTAAGATGCCCTATATCAATTTTTAATAAATTATTAGTCTCAAAACTTGAAAACACTTATAGAATACGGTATATCAGATGGAGCTCACCCCAAATTCTTTCCATATTCGTTTACAAAGCGACGCTGTCATTTATGCCAATTATAAAGCGGGCAATTCCTACGCGTTTTTGTTGGTAAAGGTCGCGCTGTTAATATCAAAGATAATATACGCAGCTACTCGGTTTGGCAGATCGATCAGGCAAGCGGCTGCATTGATATTGCCGCCTGCACCTTTCAAATGGCCCAGGCAGATACTGGGTAGAAAATTGAAAAACGGGCGATGAGGTTTATTATTCCTGGGATGAAAACAATTTATCAGTAAATGACTGGAGATTATGATGAATAAGACCACACCGTTTCGGCGCAAACATAGGAAACCTTATCGTCTACCTTTCCGATGATTGTCTTTAAGCTCTCCTTTCAGTCATATATGAAATTATTCTGTCCGGCGATGAGTGCAGCCAATAGTGCCGACGACTACATCAATTCGCCGGAGCTTTTTAATAGTAACGAAAAAATGATTGCACAGGCTTTTGGAAAAAGGAAGCCGGGACGGATTGGATTATCAGGTGGGCATTGCTGTTAGTAGCTAAAGAAGCTATGTGAATTATTGGACCAGTGACTAAACTTGGTGAATGGTTTGTCAGTCCGTTTTCTAACTAGAAAAGTAGATTAGTTAATTGAGATCGATAAAATAGTGCCAAAGGAAAATGGTGTCGCTAAATTGCTTCCGGATGTGTTTGGATGATAGCTTTTCAACTTTTGAGTACGTTTTAATTTTCATTAGCTTCTCATCTTTACCAGTCCAATCAATTGTATTATCTGTATTTGTAATAGCCAAGTTATCAATCCATCCATTTACCTTTTTTATCCAATCGTCACTGGTTGGTTTTTGAACATATGCTAACATGCCACAAATTGTTAAGTGAGATGAGTGTTCGCCCCGTTTGAATCTTTCGATGCCACCCCGCCCCGCTCCCGAAACATATTGTTCATTGTTAGAGGTAGCAGAAAATCGTTTTGCTTCAAGTTCAAGAATTGGCAATGGCCTTATTCCACGCGTTAGCACAAATACACCGATATCTGTTTCTTTTCCTGATATGGCTTGCGTTGGATTCTTTCGAAAATCAAATGGAAAGAATCCATCACTTTGTTCAGTTTTACAAAGTTGTAAGTGATGAACCAAAAGATCACTAATACGGTTCTCTCGATCAGAGTCCTTTATTTCTTTAAAATAAGGGGGAAAGCCAGGGATATTAATGTCCAAAAATGCAAGAATCTGGTTTACTTCTAAGCTAGCTGAAATATCCAAATCATTGGCAAGAGGTGGTTGATTAATTTGCAGACTATCCTTCAGCATAATACCTCGCTTTTACATAATCGGCAAATGTTTCGTCTGCATCTCTTAACGCAATTGATCGAAGCCAGTAGCGCTGATGTTTCGGTTTAACGAGGATCAGGCGATCCTTTCCATAGATCTTTAAAATACGTTGAATTGATGTACTTTGGCCCTTTTCCTTTGAAGAAGGAATTATCTCATGAATATATCGCTCCAGGTTATTCGTCTCTTCAAATTCTGGCATCGTTTCATCTGCTGTATATTCAAAGTGTATAGCATAATATTTCCCAGCATCGATTATTTTAAATAATTGAAAGGATTTTCCATTGTTTTGATAAACGCTATTGAGTGTTTTACAAAAGACCTCAGCAAAAGCAACCAAAGCAGGTTTAGCAGTGTCTTCAAATTGATTTTGTGAACGGCTCAACTGGCAGGAAAGCACATCTTCGATTAGTATTTTTTCTGCAAGGCTCGTCGAAAGTAACCGATGATCCAGCGAAAAAGGCAAACTGTCAATATCCTTTTTGAGAATTGCCGTTGCCCGGCCAACAAGAACTCTGTTACTTGTCACTAATATAAAAAAACGGTATAGTGAATTATTGGTAACGAATAGTTGATAAACTTCCTTCAATAGTTCGACTTCACTTTCTGGAGCATGGATGCCGATAATTTCATGACTAAATACGGCATCTTGGGTCAGAAAATCTATCGGAATCTTATGCTTACCAATATTCTCTTTTATTAAGATATGCGGCTTTAAGTAAATCTCTTTTGACTTTTCTCGCGGTGCCTCAAAATAGCCTTCAGTTTCTATCGAAGTTTTGCTCACACCAGACTCTTGAAAGTGTTCAGGTTTAACGGAAACCATGTGCTGAATAAAATCGGCATGGTGCTTTTTGTTACCGATAGTATAACCCTCTCCATATTTCCAATTCCCGGATTTTACCTTTTCTTTCAAAAACTGCCCAAGCGTAGGCATTGCGGCCAAGCGATCAATTAACTGCCCCAAACGCCCGCCCCCTAATAAATTGGCTTTCCAGATGTAGGGATTAGATAAAACTGCCTCCTTACTGATAAAATTAAAATCATAACGATCAAATTCTAAAAAGAGTCTGTTAGAATTAGAAAATGTTCGATTGCCAATAAGATGTAATACCGCCTCAGCATCAGGTGCGGCATTTTGCAGGAAAACAGCCGCAGTAGCCACATTTTTCCTTCCCCAGAGCTTATCTGCGAGTTTGGTAAAATCGATGACCTGTAACAAATTATACTTAGAGAAAAGGTGATTTTTAAACAAGGGAGCATCCTTATACAATAATGGCCCGGACGGCTGTATAAGGCACAACAGACCATCCTGTTTAAGTAACTTCATTGATTGCACCAAGAAATGAAGCGCAGGATTTTCGTCTGGTATGCTGATTTCAGTCTTATAACCTGTTTTATTTTTCAGGTTCTTAAAAAACTTGGTACGATCGGGTTCCTTGCCGTTGATCGATTGTAGATTAAAGGGAGGATTCCCAATTACCAGCGCGAAATCATTTCCTGGTTCGGAAATGATAAAACGGAAGAAATCCTGAGTGACAATATTTTCGCTTAAATCCGGGAATTTCAATTTCCCCCAAGTAGGTGGGTCAAGGTTAACCTCATCTAAAATGGCAAGGGCCAAGCTGAATATCGAAAGACGGATAGCATCAGGCTCTATATCAATTCCATGAATGCTTTTTAAAAGTAACTCCCTTAAAACAGATAAGGGCGGCTTTACCAATTCTCCATGTTTTAACCACTGTTCATATCGCCACCACTGCACTATCCTTTTATAACTTTTGACCAGGAATATGCCAGAACCGCAACTCACGTCGATTAGCTTAAAGTCTTGCTTTGGGCTCTTCAAAGGCATACATTCATCCACCAGCGTACTGACAATCATTTCCGGAGTATACACAATATCTTTGCTGTCGGTCAGCAATTCCTCATACACGGAACTGATGACCTCCACAGGCAAGTGCGAAAAGGAATATAGTCGCCATAAAACATATTGACTGTTCTGAATGTTTCCGTCCAGGTAATCGGCCAGATGTATAACCTCCGTTTTCTGTATGGCCAGGCGTTCCTCAGTTTCAGTCGTTTTGTCCCACTCAAATATTTTACCGTTAAAATCTTTAGACAGTTGATCCAACAGGTTTAATAATTTTCCTTTACGAATGGTATCGCAGAAATTATCACACTGGAAATTTCGTTTAAAATAGGTACCTGCGAAATAGCCGCTTGCACTGTCTTCATCCCGCTCCTCCAGGTACTTGATCAGCAAGCATTGGACAAGCAACTTTAGCGCGACATGCCTGTTTAGCCCAGATTCCTCCTGGAAGCTCTTATAAACCTGCTTTAATCCACGGATCAAATCTTTAGTAGCAGATTGTTCAAATTTAAAATGTTTCTTTTCGTCCTGTTCTTCCCAAAAAAGGCCATCGTCAAAACTTTGCGCCTTAAAGTCTTTAATCGCCGTCCCGGTCAGCCGGATGATCTCACTCGCGTAACTTGTTAAATTTTCTTTGGGTTTTTCACGGGAATCAAAAATGGAAACTGAAAATTTTTCTATAATGAGATAGGCCGGTACCTGGTAGCCATTCCACATCTGGACATGAATACGGTTCTTTTCGGCTTCGGTTAAACTTCGTTGTGTAAAATCGAAAATGTATAATTGAGGAACTGATGCACGGCCATCCTGAAAAAAACGAAAATAAACAGCATCTGCATTAAATTTACTTTTAGCTGTTTCCAAGGCAAATAACACATCAGGTGATGCTAGTGCCTTTTCGAGATTTTGGTAATTATTTGTCAAAAGCACTCCACTGTTCCCACTTTCTTCAATAAAAGTAAAATTCAGATCTTGGATGCCTTGCTCAAATAAAGTAGTACTCATATATTCTCTAAACGTACAAAAATAGAATTTCAATGTTGCCCAATGGCATTTATTTACGGCCTATTTAAGTTTTTACTTATTTTTAATTTTGTTGTTCCGCTTTTAATTGTTTTACGTCCGACCGTATTTCATTAACCGCTTTTAGCAACTCAATCATTTCCAATTCCTGTGTCGGCAATACATCTGTAATATGGCTATGATACCTCCAAACCTCCAGCACATCCCCGGCAAATACCGGCTGATCCTCATAAAGGGTATTTAGGGACCGTAGGAGCAATTGATCTTGTTGGGTAGTCACCATTTTAAAAAGAAAACGTTGCTCAGCACGCATAATTACTATGCATGGCGTATCGTTCAACATCTTCCAATCCTGCACATACTCTGTTATCACCATACAGTTTTCAGGAATTGGTAACATACTGTCACCTTCCGTTGGAAATATACGGTACGTTTTTTTTTCAGCCAGGTGAGGGAAACTAAACTTAGGAAGCTGACCAATAAAATCAGGATCATTATAGCCAGCGAGGTAACCGGCTTTTGCTTTTATCGGTACAAATTCTATATTCTCTTTATTACCGGGTGTTACCGTAATTGAAAGCACCCGAATTTTGCCCCCCGATATGTAAATGTCATTTCCAGTTTCCAGTTCACGTAATTTCAACTCCCCTAATTTTGACAGGTCAACTTTTAACAAGCTATCAATGCTGATCTTAAAATATTGCGAAAATTTTAACAGATCTTCTAAAGGAGGGTTGGTGTGGTTGTCACTTTCATGGTGCGCGACCTTAGAACGGGATATATCAAGGGCTCTCGCAAGGTCTTCCTGGCTGATTTTCTTTCTGTTACGTAGCAATTTCAGATTGCTCGTCCAAAAAACATTTTGAAGTGCCATATGTAATTGTTCGTACTGTGAACGAAATGCTGTTCATGATACGAACAAATGTAAAAATAGTTATTTGAAAAACCAACATATGGATATGAAAATATTGCACCTTACATAATTCTCCTTACTAAAATAATCGAAGCAACAAGTTTTAAAAATGAAGCACAACTAAAGATTATCCTCAGTAAGAATTAAACGGCAGATTTGTAGGTGTGAAGGATTTTTGGCGGGGATTAATTCTTTTGCCTGTCATTCGGGTAATTATCAAGCGGAAGCGGCATAGAACAAGATAATTAAGCTTACGTGAACTTCCAGTTAATTGTCTCTTTGAATTTGTCCCCATTTTTCAATGGCCTCTAAAACCGGAAATACCGTTTCCCCGTTTTTTGAAATGCTGTATTCCACCTTCGGCGGCACTTCGGCATAAACTTTTCTAATAATCAGGCCGGCCGTCTCCAGTTCCCTCAATTGTGTGGTAAGCATTTGTTTACTGATGGCCGGCATGGCCCTTTGCAGCATACCAAACCGGTTTGCTCCCCGCTTGATACAATATAGAACAACAGGCTTCCATTTACCGCCAATTAACTGCATGGCATAATTGAAAGGACATTTTTCAAAAATATTTACGTCTTCCAAGTCCGCCACATAGCCCGGAATTCCATTAGTCTTATTTTCCATACTATATCATATTTATATGACTACTATCAAAAATAGAACAATTGATCTACTTTTAGACAAATTATTTAAAAAAACTAAAAGAAAATGAAGAATATTACTGTATTCGGTGCAACAGGATTGCTGGGAAAACCGGTAACTGAAGAACTGGTGAAATCCGGATTTGTCGTTAAGGCGCTTGTAAGAGACATTGAAAAAGCGAAAAAGATTTTCCCGTCAGGTGTCAGTTTTGTAAAAGGTGATTTAGAGGATAAATTCTCTCTGAAAGATGCCATGCAGCATGCAGATGGCATATACATCAGTATCGCTAATACTTACAAAGATAAAGAAAACGGATTCAATGCTGAACAGCATGGATTAGACAACATCCTTGAAGTGGCTAAAGAACTTAAAATTAAACAGGTCGTGTTTTTATCTTCATTTTTAGCCAGAAATTACCAGGGTGACTGGTGGGTCTTTCGGGGAAAGAAGAGCAGCATAAGCCGCGTTAAAAACGCAGGTCTCCCCTATACCATTTTTTACCCGTCAACTTTTATGGAGAACTTTCACAACGGAATGATCCGGGGTCACAAGGTGGCTGCTTTAAAACAACCGGTAAATAACAAAGCCTATTGGATTGCCGGAAGTGATTATGGAAAAATGGTAGCGAAGGCGTTCGATCTCAGCAGCACATTGAACAAAGAATATTCTGTACAAGGCCCGCAGGCATTTACGATGAAAGAGGCAGCAGAAGAATTTGCCGCAAACTACAGCAAAGACCGCCTGTCTGTAGCACTTACCCCGTATAAACTGGTAAAGTTTCTGGGGAATTTTGTTCCGCAGATAAAATATCTGATGAAGATGAGTGAGGTGAGTATGAATAACCGGGAGACATTCGAATCACAAAATACCTGGGATGAGTTAGGTGCGCCGGAAACAACGATTGCCACGTTTGCTAAGCTGTAGATCCATAAAAATTACTTTTCGGCGATTATTCGAAATCCCACCATGGGGTAGGTAAGGCGACACGCTTACCTACCCCATGTGTCCCATAATATTCCTCCCGGTTATGGAATATCAATATTCATGATTCATCAGGTATCCGGCAGTCAGTCTCGTTTGCTTTTCTCAAAATCTTCACGTAACGGGGTTTCAAAGGTCAGGCTGTTTGATTTAATTAATCAATTGTTTGAATACTCTTAAAAGCGCAAATCTGAGCCGGATAACTTCGCTAAATAACTTGTTTCGGCCTTGTTACGAATGACAATACCATAGCTGATCAAAATAATTATTAAAAATGAGCGAAGATGAAAAAAGCATTACTTATCGTTTCCATGTTGACTGTGATTATATTATTTGTTGTTTCCTGCAGTAAAGACTCCGCGGACGGGTCATCGCCGGAGGCGGATAATGAGCTGATATACCAGGCAAACCAAAATTTAAGCGCCATTACCGCCAACCCCGTTACAAGTGCGAACAATCAACTTTCAGACGCTAAAATAAGACTGGGGAAAATACTGTTTTTTGATAAAAGGTTATCCCTCACTAACAGTATCAGCTGTTCATCCTGTCATAACCTTTCAACTTATGGCGTGGACAATCTTCCTGTTTCGCCCGGACACACAGGCCAATTGGGAACCCGTAATGCCCCTACTGTCTTTAACGCTGCCTACCATTTCAGGCAGTTCTGGGATGGCCGGGTTAACACACCCGAAGAACAGGCCAGGGTGCCCATTCTCAATCCAATTGAAATGGCGCTGCCTGATGCTGTCACCGTTGAAAATAAATTAGGCTCTCTCTCATTATACCAGGGGCTTTTTGCGGCGGCCTACCCGGGCGAAGGCAACCCTGTCACTTTCAATAATACGACCCAGGCTATCGGTGCTTTCGTCAGAACGCTGGTTACCCCATCCAGGTTCGACAGTTTTTTAAACGGAAATACTTCGGCGTTAACAACACAGGAAAAAAATGGGTTGAGAACCTTTATACAAATAGGCTGTGTATCCTGCCATTCGGGTGCTGCAGTTGGCGGATCAAGTTTCCAAAAATTCGGAGTTTACGCTGATTACTTTGAGTTTACTAATAGTGCTGTCATTGATAATGGCAGATTTACCCAAACCGGGCTGGAATCTGAACGCTACGTTTTTAAAGTACCTTCTTTAAGAAATGCGGCCCAAACCTATCCTTACTTTCACGATGGAAGCGTCAGGAATTTGGAAGACGCGGTTTCCATTATGGGCCGAGTAAACCTTAACGTAAACTTGTCGGGACAGGAAGTGAACGATATTGTCGCTTTTATAAACAGCCTGACCGCACGTGTGCCCGAATCTGTGGCCGCAATACCCGAAGAATTATAACCGAATTACAAGAACACACATCCGGCTCCTTACTGTCTTTTTATTTCAGCCTGATTAGCCCAGTTGTTTAACAAATTCAATGCAATTGTTTGATTTGTTTAATGTATTGTTTGATAGCTTTTAACAGTTTTCCTTCTTTACAGGATAACTTTGCATCAATATTAGAATACCTCTATATTATTGATGCTGCAATAAATCAGTTTTGAACGAAACTTTAAACAGTAAATATTTTAGCATCTGTCAAAAGAAAATATTATGGAAATTAAACGCAGCGGCTCACAGCCTTCAGGTAAAGGCCCCGCAGAATACTTTAAAGGAACAGTACGGATTGATCCGCTTATCAACCCACCGGAACCCTCACGGGTTACCATGGCATTGGTAACCTTCGAGCCGGGCTCACGTACGGCCTGGCATACGCATCCATTCGGACAGACATTAATTATAACTGCCGGTGCCGGCTGGGTTCAGCGTGAAGGCAGTGCAAGGGAAGAAATCCACCAGGGTGATGTCATATACTTTACACCAGGTGAAAAACATTGGCATGGGGCAACTGCTGCCACCGCGGTGAGCCATATAGCTATTCAGGAAAAAGAAAACGGTTCACCGGTAGATTGGATGGAACAGGTGACAGACCAGCAGTATGACGGGTAATCAAAAACAACGGAGGAAGAATGCCGCATGTTCATGTTAAAATAGCCGGCAAGTCAAAAGAAGACAAAGCAAGACTTGCCGAAGAAATTACGAAGGCTGTAATGAATACTGTTCACAGCGAAGAGCCCAATATATCGGTAAGTATTGAAGATATTGAAAAGGATGAATGGATAGAAAAGGTATATAAACCGGACATCCTTGGCCATTGGGATCAGCTGTATAAAAAACCGGGATATGATCCCCTGAAGTAACGACAATCCGAACTGAAATCAATGAATTTATCAGCTCTGAAAATTTGCTTTTATCTTCCTGCAGCGTTCTGTAAAACATGAACGCTGCCGGGACTTTAGTACATGACCGATTTTCTCAGATTATGACATTAATTCGATGCTGTTTTTTTCCAGTAGATCATATATCGGGCGTCATGTAGTTTATAAAATGGAATCAATTCAAGATTCTTGAATGTTGCAGGACTGATCAATTCCGGCGCAATAAAGGTCTGAACCTTTCCCGCAACCGGTTTAAGATATCTGGTAATATCCGGTTCATTACTCGCCAGCACAGGGGCAGCATCTAACGGATACATTTTTCCCCTGGCACGATACCCACCAAACTGATCGCCATCTGCAATCAGATTATCCAGGTCCGTTGTGTCGGTCTTTGCCGCCAATACAATAGGCCCGTGCAGGAATGCAGTATAATGCGAGCTGTCCGGTAAGTTTTCCGTAGTAATTTCCATAGGCAGGCGTACGTCAATTTTGTCCCCCTTCTTCCAAATCCGGTTGAGCTTTACATATGAGCCTGGCTGAGCATCAACTGCTGCTTTGGCACCGTTTATTTTTATTTCCAGCTTGCCGGCCTTTACCCAGTTAGGGTAACGAACATTAATGCTGAAAGTGCCTGGCTTCACCGCTTCAACAATCAGCTGTGTGGTTTCTTCATCAGGAAATTTGGTTTGCTGCGAAAGAACGAGTCCCTGTGCTGCCCAGTTCAGGCGTGAGGGTATAAACAGGTTTACAAAAAGATCTTTTTGCTGATGGCTGTAGATCAGTTCACCATATTTGCCATGGTTTTCCATTCCCGATCCCACGCAGCACCACATGGTCACCTGCGGCTGCGAATACACCCGGTAATGCCTTGGCCGCATGGATGTATAGTAGACAAAACCGCCATGTGCCGGATGCTGGCTCGATAAAATGTGATTATACAAAACCCGCTCATAGAAATCCATGTACTTAACGTTTGCCCCTTTTTCAAAAAGATGCCGGGTCAGTTTCAGCATGTTATACGAGTTGCATGTTTCCGGTCCCGCGATATCAGTGATCATTTTGCTGAAATCATGCATGGGATTGAAGTGTTCATTTACGCTGTTACCGCCTATTACCACTGAACGGTTATTGACCACTGTTTCCCAAAAGAATTCTGCCGCCTTGCCGTAGTCCGCATCCCCGCCGACCTCTGAGATCCGCTGAAAGCCTACAGCTTTAGGGATTTGCATATTGGCATGCAGCCGGTCAAGCCGGTCCTGGTGCTGTATCAATGGATTTAAAATCTCTTTATGAGAGAACCTGCGGGCCAGTATCAGGTACTTATCCTGCCCGGTAATAACGGCCACATCGGCGAACACTTCGTTTAATCCCCCATGCTCTGAAATAAGCATCCTCTGGATCTGTTCGTCGGTTAATTTCCGGGAAACTCCGTCGATATAGTCTGTCAACCGAATGAGGATGTCCTTTGCCTGTGTTTTTCCGGCGACCATATAGGCATCCCGGAGTCCGGCAAAAAGCTTGTGAATATTATAAAGCGGAACCCATTTTTTATTCAGCGCAAATGTGTCGGCTACAATTTTTCCTGCAGCGATATCCTTCCACATGGCCGTGCCGCCCGGCGTACCCCCGAGGTAACCGCTTCCTGTTTTATCCTGGGCGCGTTTTAATTCACGCAGCATATAATCCAGTCGCCTGCCCATTTCGGCGTTGCCGGTTGAAGCATACATATTTGATAAAGCGGACAGGTAGTGCCCGCCGATATGTCCATCCAAGCCTGTGTTTTCCCAGTTCCCGTAGTTTTTTTTCTTCGGTGTTAACCCGGCCTCTGTAAGATACGGAGCTAATAACCGGTCAGGGTCCAACGCCAGCATATAAGTCATATCCGTTTGTTGTGCATCATTAAACACGCCGGGGAGTAACTTTACCTGCTGAAGCCGAAATGATTGCAGCGAAGACTGGGCCTGTATTTGAAGTGGTGTGATAAAACACACAGTGATTAAAAACAGTAATAAGAAAGGATTAGTTATTCTCCTGGTTATCATATAATGGTATATGTTACAGAAGAATTACATGCTCTTCTGTAAGTCGTAAATTAGGTAAAATACCGGTAAATTTATTATTTATCGCAGTTCGGAATCTGACAATTACTTAGCGGGGGCATAGGCCCCTGTTCTGAGCCAGGTCAGCCAGGCCTTCTTGAATGCTGCATGGCTCATTGGCGGTCCCTTACGGCCTTCACCAGGGTTCCAGGCACCGACCACCAAACCGTCATCCGCATGCGCGATCAGCTTCTGCATATCCTTGTGTCCGTTTTGCTTGGGATCAATTAATTGTTTGGCCAATTGACGTGGCGTTCTTCCCTGGAAAACCATTTTCATATCTGCCGGCGGCAGATGCCAGTTTGGATTGCCGGGAGGCGTGTGTAGTCCCGGGGTATTGGTGGGCTGGTGACAGTTGGCGCACTTCATGGCATAAACACCTTTGCCGTCAATACCTCTTTTAGGGAACATAGCGTGCAGGTGGCTATCGTCCCCCTGCAGCGGTATATCCCCGGCCGGATGGCAGTTCATACAGCGTGTGCTCATTAATACGGTATATACCTGTGCAAAGGCTTTAACAGAAGCGACGCTGTCTTTGCGCAATACTACTTCATGATCTGGGTGCGGTGCAGCCGTCTCCTTAAACGACAGTAATACCATGCAGGATATAAATAAAATGATCGTGATAATGATTAGCTTTTTCATACCTTTTGTTCGAGTCTGGTGTTAATAATAGGTAAATTGTAAATCCGTTTTCCGGTGGCCGCAAAAATGGCATTGACAATGGCCGGTGCTGTTGGCGGTACGGCGCATTCTCCTGCACCGCCCATTTTTTCCTTGCTGTCCACAATGTAAACATTGATCTGCGGGGCCTCGTACATCCTTGTAATGCGGTAGTCGTAAAAATTATTCTGTTGCAGCTGCCCGTTCACAATCGTCAGATTACCGTATGTAGCCATCGACATGCCGAAAATGATACCGCTTTCCATTTGTGCCTTTACACCTTCCGGGTTTACCGCCAGGCCGCATTCAATAGCGCAATCCACTTTATGTACATGCGCCAGGCCATTGTCAACACTTACTTCAGCGATAATGGCTACAACGCTGCCAAAAGCTTCATGTACGGCCACTCCTTTAAATCGCCCTGCAGGTACAGGCTGGCTCCAGCCCCCCTTTTCAGCCACGAGGTTAAGCGCGGCCAGGTGTCTGGTATGGTTTTTCAGCAGCTTGCGGCGATACTCCACCGGGTCCTGCCCCGCATTGTGCGCAAGCTCATCGATCAGTGTTTCCATCACATAGCCGGTATGGGTGCCGCCCACAGAACGGTACCATAAAACCGGAACAACTTCCTTAGTAGTGTGCAGGCCGACAAAATGATCGGCTATCCCGTCAAGATAAGGCGAGCCTTTAACTCCTTCTACGGTAGTGTCGTCTATCGCAGGTGGCGGGCCAAAGAGCACCGCTGCATCCGCCATGATTGACTGTCCGGCGATATTATGGTTCCAGGCTATAGGAAGACCTTCGTTATCTACGCCGATCCTGACATTATGCACATAGAAAGGTCTGTAGAAACCACCCTTCATATCATCTTCGCGTGTCCATACCATTTTTACCGGTTTACCGCTTGCCTTGGCGACATGAACAGCCTCCGAAACAAAATCGGAAGCCGGAGTAGCACGGCGGCCAAAGCCTCCGCCAAGAAAGGGTACATTTACTTTGACCTGTTCGGGTTTAAATCCAAGGATTTTTGCTGCAGCAGCCCGATCTCCGCCCGGCAGCTGCGTTCCGCACCATATTTCGCAACTGTCCTTTTCAATTTTAACAGTGCAGTTCAGCGGCTCCATAGGTGCATGGGCCAGGTAAGGAAAAACGTATTCTGCTGAAATTGTTTTCACTGCCTTGGCAAACGTTGTTTTTACATCTCCTTTTTGCTGCACCTGGAGGCCATCCGTTGCGGCCAGTTTACGGTAAGCTTCGGTTTGTGCCGTTGTATTAAGATTGATACCGGAGCCATGATCCCAGGTGACCTTCAAAGCTTTCCTGCCCTGCTGGGCTGCCCAGAAGTGATCGGCGATTACCGCTACTCCGGTAGGGATCTGAACTACCTGTCTGACGCCGGGAACAGTTTTCGCCTTAGCGGCATCAAATGATACGACTTTGCCGCCAAAAACAGGTGCATGAGCCACCACCGCGGTCAGCAATCCGGGAAACTGCACATCCATGCCGAATTGGGCAGATCCGTTGGTTTTTACACGGGCATCCAGACGGCGTTGTCCCTTACCAATGTATTTCCAGGTATCGGGCGAACGCAGGGTCACTTTTGCAGGTACGGGTAACTTTGCGGCATCCGCCGCCAAATCGCCGTAAGCATACTGTTTGCCGCCTGCAATAACGAACCCCGCTTCGGTTTTGCAATTTTCCAGCGCAACGCCTGAACGCGCAGAAGCTGTCTGCATCAGTAATGTACGTGCGGTTGCGCCGGCGTTGCGGTACCGGTCAAATTCTGACCAGGTGGAGCTTGAGCCCCCGGTAATTTGTACACCGTAAATAACATGGTTAAAAGCCTTGTTAACCTGGCCGTGTTTAACGGTGATCCGCTGCAAATCAACATCCAGTTCGTCCGCTATCAGCATGGGCAGCGTTGTCCAGATTCCCTGCCCCATTTCTACGTGGCTGAGATAGACCGTAATACTGTTGTCTGTTGCGATATTCAAAAATGCGTTAGGCGCGAAAGCTGTCTCATCAGCTTTTCCCGCCAAAGCAGCCAGCTTATTGGCTTTTGGTATTGTAAAGGAGATCAATAGGCCGCCGCCCAAAACGGCGCCGGACTGTATAAAGTTACGTCTGTTCATGATTTAGCTCCTTCCCGCTGCAGCTGGGCAGCCTTATGTATAGCGGCTCTGATCCGGGGATAGGTTCCGCAACGGCAGATATTGCCCGACATCCCATCATCTATGTCCTGATCTGTCGGATTTGGGTTTTCGCGCAGCAAAACGGCGGCTGACATGAGTTGCCCCGATTGGCAGTAGCCGCACTGCGGAACATCAAATTCTGCCCAGGCCAGCTGCAAAGGATGATCATTGTTTTGAGACAAGCCTTCTATTGTAGTAACCTTTTGTCCGGCAGCCCGGCTGACTTTGGTTACGCAGGAACGGACAGCCTCTCCGTTCAGGTGAACTGTACATGCACCGCACTGGGCCACACCGCAACCGAATTTTGTCCCGGTAAGGCCCAGCAGATCACGAATGACCCACAACAAAGGCATATCAGGATCAGCAGCAACCTGCTGCTCTTTTCCATTAATATTTAAGGTTAACATATCAGTTAAGTTAAGTATGAAATCGCTTGTCCTTTTGAGTAAAAAAGAATTTAAAGGTCGTAAATACTATCGTAGGAAAGATTATATGAATCAAACATAAAGTTAACGATATCAAACAATTACTTACAAATCTAATTATGGGCTTCAGCCTGAAGGGGATAATCGTGAACGGGCAATCCAACAAGAAGATTTTCACACCCGGAGCACAGACATCTTCAAGTCTGGCGGGGGGGGGCGCTTTAACTGTTTTCATGAAGATTGAAATCTTTAATTTTCTGTTTGATTACCATTATTTACAGAAAATATATCTGATGAATATTGTCAGATGCAAAATTACCGGGAACAAGCTGCAGAATACATAGAAGCTATCCGGCCTTGTTATTATTGTACTGAGCATTATATTAGTCAGCGTAAAATCAGACCATATTCTCAATCCTCCTGAAATCGGCTGAACGGCATTTTAGTTTAAAAGGAACCACTGAAGAAAAGTACCAGCCTTGGTCCTCAAATTTCCCGCTCTTTCCAAATAGTTTGAAATCGTTAATAATCTATTTGATTCCTATTATTTAGCCCCCTGGATTCTCGCGAACTTTGTATATGTAAGGTCCCTGTTGAAAACTCCTGAAAATCAGGAGCCGGCTGTCCCGGAGCTCCTGATGGGAAGTAAACCGTAAAACTACGGGTCCTTTAAACGAATCATAAAAACTTAAAGCAAATAAACATCAGATATGAAAGAAGATAACAACAATCAATCCCGCAGAAAATTCATACAGCATACCGCAGTCGCGGGTGCGGGCCTGATGCTCGCAGATACATTAAACGTTCTTGCAGCTCCGGGTGCAGCAGCAGTCTCCGCCGCTAAAAATATCAAATCAAAAGGCTATGCCGCCCGGGACAAATCCGGGAAATTAAGTCTTTGGGAGTTTGAACGCCGGCCCGTCGGAGATAACGATATTTTAATCGATATTAAATTCGCCAGCATTTGTCATTCCGATATCCACCAGATGCGTGGTGATTGGGGAACACAGCAATATCCTCAGGTTCCGGGTCACGAAATCGCGGGTGTTGTTTCCGCAGTCGGTAAAAACGTCACCAAATTCAAAATAGGTGACAAAGCCGGTGTAGGTTGTATGGTTGACAGCTGTATGACTTGTGAAAGCTGTACTCATGGCGAAGAGCAATATTGCGATAACAATGCCACATTGTTTACTTACGGTAACCCGGATAAAACCTCGCCTTCAGGCATTACACAGGGCGGGTATTCCAATAATATTGTGGTAAAAGAACATTTTGCCGTCCATATACCGGATCATATCAGTCTGCAGGAAGCTGCCCCGTTGCTTTGTGCAGGCATCACAACCTATTCACCACTGATGAATGCTGATTTCAAAAGAGGTGACAAAGTCGGTGTTGCCGGCATAGGAGGATTAGGACATTTAGCCATAAAACTGGCGGTGTCTAAAGGTGCTGATGTTTATGCGTTCACGACCTCACCGGATAAAGTAAAGGATATCCTGGCATTTGGCGCCAAAGAAGCTATTGTCGTTGACGACCTCGTTAAGTTAAAACCTTACAAAGGAAAAATGGATTATGTGATTGCCACGATTCCGGCAAAATACGATATAGCGGCATATTCAGCCGTTGTAAAACGAGGAGGTTCTTATACACAGGTAGGGATGCCCGTTGGTTTTGAAGTAACCATTAACAATTTAGCATTAAGTGTGAGCAGGGTAAATTATAACAGTTCACTTATCGGGGGTATCCCTGAAACCCAGGAGGTAATTGACTATTGCGCCGATAACAAAATTCATCCTCAGATACAGCTTATCAAAGCCGACCAGATCAATGATGCCTGGGATAAGATTTTAAGTAAACAGGCTCGCTACCGCTATGTCATTGATGCAGCAACCATTTAATTTCTGAGACATTGAAATAACAAAAGCAGGGGCTGTTTGAAATAAACAGGGCATATCAGAATATGACGGAAGACAAAGTGAAATTCCGGTACGTCATTGATATAAAACAATGAAATAACTCCTAAAACATATATTATGGAAAATGATAAAAGCAATCAGGAAAATAACAAAAAAAGAGAAATGGGCCGCAGAGATTTTCTCACTGCGTCAGCAATATCTACTGCAGGTTTGGTTGCCGGCGGCCTGTTTTTCCCTCCATCCGCCGATGCGCAGACAACTAAGAAAAACAGTACAGGTGTGAGCAGCAGGAATGGTTCAGGCCCTTTCGCAACACAAGGGATGGCAGCCTATTCTCCTGATGGCCCGCTCAAACTGATGACTTTTGAACGCAGGGCCCTGGGGCCAAAAGATATAGCGATTAAACTTCACTATTGCGGTGTCTGCCACTCTGATATTCATACTGTACATGAAGATTGGGGAAAAATTCAATTTCCGCAGATCGTTGGTCATGAACTTGCCGGAGAAGTAGTAGCTGTCGGATCAAGTGCCAGCAAATTTACTGTCGGCGCGCGCGTTGGTGTGGGCTCAATGGTCAATTCCTGCAGACATTGTTCGGAGTGCCAGGCAGGCCATGAGAATTATTGCCTGAACGGAAATACGCAGACCTATGGGTCAAAAGACAGGGACGGCTCCATTACACAGGGAGGCTATTCCACTTTTGTGGTCGTTGACGAGGATTTCGTGATCGATATTCCTGATGCTATGGATCTTGCGGAGGCTGGTCCGCTTCTGTGTGCCGGTATTACGGTTTATTCCCCGCTCCTCAGATGGGGAGTGACCACCGGTATGAAAGTGGCTATTCTTGGTATGGGCGGATTAGGACATATAGCTGTAAAACTTGCCAAAGCATTAGGTGCGGAAGTAACTGTTTTTACAACTTCTCCTGATAAGGTGGAGGATGCCAAAAGGTTCGGAGCGGCAAACGTGGTCATCAACAAAGAAGGAGCCGATTATGCTGCTTATAAAAATTCATTTGACTTTGCGCTGGATACGATTCCGTATAAACACAATATCAAACCTTTTATTCCTTTGCTTAAACGGGATGCGGTCTTTTGTCGTGTCGGTGTAGGCAAGGTTACTGACGACATAGAGACCGGTCAAATGAGTCTTGTTCTGTTCCGGAACGCTATTGCAGGGTCAAATACAGGCGGGATCCGGGAAACACAGGACATGGTTAATTTCTGCGCCCTTAACAATATCAAACCCGAAATTATCAAGATCCCGATGCACGGAATCAATGACGCATGGCAAAAGGTCTTCGATAAAAAAGCCCGCTACCGTTACGTCATCGATGTACAATCTGTGTAAACAGTATAAGGAATTTGTTTTAAGAACAGACAGAATGCCGGCGGTCCTGATCGCCGGTTCATATGACTCCTGTTTATAACCTCCCTGCTGTTGCAGGGAGGTTCATTGGTTCGCTGATAAAAATATTTAATCAGAAAGATATCAGGCTTTTAAGAACAGCATAAATCACTATCCATGATTTTCGGGGACCGGATGAAATTCCAGGCAAAAAGTGACCGAATGTCAGGTTACAATTTTTATTTCCCTATTACAGCCCCTTATGAGGCTCGCAACATAATTAATAAAATGAAAGAAAACGATTCAACAGAAGCAAGCAAAGAGCCAAAATGGCCGGCGGTTTACGCTGTATCACTGGCTGTCGCGGGTCTGATAACTTCGGAATTCCTGCCTGTAAGCATACTTACGCCGATTGCCAAAGACCTTCATATAACTGAGGGAACTGCAGGGCAGGCCATTTCAATAACGGCGCTCATTGCCATGTTTTCCAGTTTGTTTATAGCGATGATCACCCGAAAGATCGATAGAAGATGGGTCCTTTTATTCTTTTCCGTTTTACAGATCTTTTCTAATATACTGGTAGCATTTGCCCCCTCCTTCCTCGTTTTAACCACCGGAAGGATTTTGCTGGGTATAGCGGTCGGAGGATTTTGGGCAATGTCCACGGCAACCGCGATGCGTTTAGTGCCGCCCCGTTTGATTTCGAAAGCCCTGTCCATTGTTTATGCGTCTGTTTCCATCGCTACGGTACTGGCGGCTCCGCTGGGAAGTTTCCTTGGCAGTATGATCGGATGGCGAAATGTATTTCTGCTGGTAGCCGGTCTGGGAGGGCTCTCTCTGATCTGGCAGGCCGTCACCCTCCCGTCCATGCCACCTGCCAGCCCTCCGAAATTCAGGACACTGTTAGACGTGCTGAACCATGACCTGGTTAAAAAAGGCATGCTGGGCGTATTGTTCGCTTTTGCGGGTTACGCGATATTCTTTACCTATTTACGCCCGTTTTTAGAAAACATAACCAATGTTCATGTTAACACACTGACGATCATTTTGCTCTGCTACGGGCTGGCTAATTTCATCGGGGCGTTAATCGCCAGATTTATGCTTGACAGAAAGTTTTCAGCGACAATGGCTCTGGCACCGTTTTCCATGTGCTTTTTTACAGCCCTGCTTATTTTTTCAGGGGCCAATATGATTGCTGCCTCACTATGTATAGCCTTCTGGGGGCTTGCTTTCGGCAGCGTTCAGGTTGGCTGGCCGACATGGTTAACGCTGGCCATCCCCGACGAAGCGGAAAGCGGCGGAAGCATCCTGGTTGCAACCACACAATTAGCGATAACCCTGGGTGCCGGACTTGGCGGGCTTATCTTTGACAAGACGGGAATTAAAGGAACCTTCGGCCTGGGAAGCCTGGTTTTATTCCTTGCGGCGTTAATGGCGGCCCGCGCCCTGAAAGGGAAAATATGGAAGGTTCCGTCCGGTAAAGACAGTATTGTTCATATATAACAAACGGTTGACCGGGAAATATTAAAAACGAGTCATATCTCAAAAGGGATATGGCTCGTTTTATAATTGCGGAACAACCTTTCCGCGAAAGAATTTTGGTATTGTTCCTGTGTATCGTTTAAAATAGCTGTTGAAATAAGAGGTGTATTCAAACCCCAAAGCAAACCCGATATCAGACATACTCCAGTCGGTTCGCCTCAAAAGCTCCTTTCCTTCGGAAACTATACGCTCAGCGATATTTCTGGAAGTCGATTTTCCGGTGATCTCTTTAACAGAACGATTCAAATGGTTCACATGGACCGACAACGCATCGGCGTAATCATGCGGTGTTTTAAGCACTAAAGGAGAGCGGGGACTTTCTATGGGAAATTGTCTTTCCAGCAGATCCAGAAATAAACCTGTTATACGTGAAGACGCATCTTTTACCTGAAAATAAGTATCAGGCGGATTCATCTTCAGCGCTTCATGAATGATCAGGTTGATATAGTTGCGCATCAGGTCGTCTTTGAATACATATTCATTGCGGTACTCCCCGATCATTTGATGGAACATTTCGGAAAGAAACTTCCTCGCTTCCTTTTCTATGAAAAAAATAGGGGAACCGCCAACCTTAAACAGCGGTGACTGCTGGAGACTTTCGGAGCGGTTGTTGAGTTTCAGAAAACTTTCAGTGAACAGACAACAAAAACCCGTCTGATTCTCACTGATGGTCTCCCATGAGTACGGGATATGGGGTGTACCAAAAAAAAGTGTGGTACCCTTTGTCAGAATACCGCGGTCTGCGTATTCGATCTTGTTCTGTCCCGTCATCATACAGATTTTGTAAAAAGCTTTCCGGCTGTAAGCCCTGACAGTATCCGTTTCTTCGCCTACTTCATAAACGATAAAGCCGTCCTGTTCGAAATCTCTGACATTTACTTCTTTACTCATTATTTTTCCTTGTAACATTTCAAATTTAAAGAAACCCTATTACCTGTTATCTACAAGTTCCGGCAGGAACTGATTTTATTTCACTGTACTACAGGTCCTTTTTATCAAATACGTAGCTTAAATGGATAAGATCACCGTCGAGCCTCCGCAGCTCTTTCAGGTACATCCGGACAGCCTGGTCTTTCCCGAAGCCCGGTGCAACTTCAAACGTTGTAGCGGTATCTTTTGCCCCGTCGGCCAGCGGCATCAGGAGCAGACTAAGCTCATCGATAAGACCGGAGGCGAGAAAGGCTCCGTTGATACTGCCGCCGCCTTCCAGCATCAGTTTCTTAATGCCGAAATGCACTGACAATTGCAGGAGCGCCGCGGCCAGGTCAATTTCATCCTTACCGCCAAAAAGATAAGATATGCCCTTACGCTGCAGGTAAAATAAGTATTCATCGGAAACTTTCTCGGTTAATATGCTGATGATATGATCTCCGCCCAACTCATTGCCGGGCCAGCCGAGCTTTCCGTTTGCGTCTATGGCAATAGCAAATGAAGTAGCCTCCCGGTCAGCTATAAAAGGTTCTCGTACGAGATCATGAGGGGCTTTTAAAAGCTCCGGGACCGCACCTTCGGAAAAGTCATTTTCCATGGTCACACGTCCGCATATCCAGCCCTGGGTATTGTAGGATTCATGAATCCGGTTGTAGACCTCTGAATAATCCTGCCACTCGTTTTTACTGCCCCAGTTGGCAGATATAATCCTGCCGTCCACCGTGGACATCATATGGCATATGATATAGATTTCCTTCATATAAAATTCCTCTGAAAATTAACTGCTCAGCCTGCTTAATAATAAGATCCCGGTTTAAAAGCCGGAATTAACACAGATATCCGAGGCGATAAAATTTTTGATTGTAAAATGAATTATCTGCATGATCAAAACAGCTAAATATTCACTCTTAAACGCGTAAACACAATTCAGTTCTGCCCAGATCTTTTCAAAAATCAGGTTTAATTCGTTTTCCTGCTTCTTATCAAGCATAAATGTGCCGTAGCAATGCTCAGTGAACACTGGAAGCTTTATTAATGTTTCGCCGGTTTTTTCCACCAGAAATCTGTGTTTAACCAGGATTAAAAAACCCGCTTGTTTATGCTGTGAATAATCGGCAAACCAATCAAGCTCAGGATGCAGTAAAACCATGAATGGTTCAGCCTCACCGTAAGGCCCTACAACATCCGCACATACATGGGTCTCCTGCCTGAAATACATCCCGTACCAGTCCCGGTGATCAAATTCCTTCGGAAGACAGGCCGTAACATTTGTGACACCTGGTTTCAAAGCAACCAGATCAACACTCCTGGTCTTATCCTCAGCGAACGACCGGGAAATAAACCGTTTTTTTTTCGCCGCGCTTCGGGCTTTGTAATGAACATAAGTTGCCGCAACCCATCTGTTCGTAAGGAGACCTGACAGAAAACGCCGGACTGAAGAACTCATAAGACAACATCTCTAAAGGATCCAAGCAAATCAATGGTCGTATCCAAAGGATACATTGTTATCATTGCTGCTATCCGGTAAGCTGTTTGGATAAGCTCCTGATTGATGTCCATTTTGTTGATTCTCCAATTAATTCTACAGAACGATTTCTTACCATTCCTCCTCTGTAAAGGTAGGTAAGGAATAAGGACCGGTTATAACAGACATCAAACAGAAAAGTAAACATATCAAACAATTTTCTGCCGAAAATCCTGATGATCTGAAACTGTTTGATTTCATTAACAATCTGTTTGATTCATATAATTAATTTTTCGGCACAATGACGTTCTTAGCATGAATATATTGCAGCGTTGCCCGGCACATCAGGCCCCAACAGTTAAAAAAACTGGCAAGTAAAGTCAGTTATGCTGTCGAGCAGTTTTGAAGAACTGAGTGCGGATAAACAGGGAAAGCCTGAGCATAATACAATTGATGAAATTTATGGAACAAACAACAGGTATCATCATTTTAGCAGCGGGGAACTCTGCAAGACTGGGACATCCCAAGCAGTTATTAAAATACAAGAACAGCACGTTGCTTAATAACATCATCGGGGAGGCGCTGTTATTGCCGGAATCCAGTCTGACGGTTGTAACCGGAGCTTATAATGAATTTATAAAGGCAAACCTTAATATTGCCGGCCTGAAACTGTGCTTTAATCCGGATTGGCAGTCGGGCATGGGGTCTTCTATAGTCTGCGGACTTAAAGACTTGCTGCTGCGTTATCCCAAAATGAAGAAATGCATTTTTTTAGTGTGCGATCAGCCTTATGTAACGAATACCCTTTTGAAAAATTTACTCAAAGAATATGGCAAAACAAGAAAAAGAATTGTCGCGTCTGCGTATTCCGATACTTTAGGGACACCAGTGCTATTCCATCGTAAATACTTCGGCGAGCTGCTTAAGCTGAGGGGCCAAGAGGGAGCCAAAAAACTAATCAATGCACATTCGGATGATATAGCCACCGTGCACTTTGAAAAAGGAGTTGTTGATATTGATACAGCTGAAGACTATCATAAGCTGATCAATCCATGAGAACTGCCAAGCCAAATACGAAGAAAAAAAATGAGTAAGATGATCAAAATATTTTTACGCAGGGAGCAATCAGCTCTTCGTTTATGCAGACAGCATTGCCGGTCATGCCTCCAAAAAAGATATCGGGGCTCACAGCATATTTCTTGAGCAGATCCGGGCGGATATTGTCAACGACGCATTTAAATTGCTTATTCCAATACTCTTCCGTTTGAATACTGTAATAATATGCCGCTTTCGGCTGCTGTTTGCCGGATTTAAATAAACGCTGTTACCGAAATATGCCGGCTTTTCTGTTCTGAATGGGGTAAAACCCTCAGTCTTTTTAATTCTTATTTGATTTGTTTAATATTGTACTATGGATAACCCAAAAATGTCTCTGCTTGATGGCGCTCATAACGATGATTTAAAACTTAAAGGAATCAAGGTTTATGAGATAGAGACAGCTGTCCATCCCATTCCGACTTATAATCGGAGGGAATTTTATAAAATATGCCTGCTCACCGGTAAAAGCGACATTAATTACGCAGACCGGGGGATTGTTGTAGATGGCCATTACCTGTTTTTTGGCACTCCCCATATTCCGTATTCTTCTGATTTGCTTTCTCCTACCATCAAAGGGTATGGCTGCCTTTTTACGGAAGATTTCTTAAAATCCGGTGACCGGTCCGAAAGTCTGCAGGAGTCTCCACTTTTTAAGATCGGCGGCACACCCGTGTTCCTGCTGAATGAGGAACAGCAGGTTTTCTTAGCCGGAATTTACCAGCGAATGCTTGCCGAACAAAACACCGGCTATGCCTTTAAAGATGAATTGATCCGCAATTACATTAATCTGATCATACATGAGGCGCTAAAAATGCAGCCGCCGGATACCTTCATTAAGCACAAAAACGCGTCGTCGAGAATCACCGCCCTGTTTCTGGATCTGCTGGAAAGACAATTTCCGATTGAAGACCAGGCTCATCCCCTTAAAATAAAGACGGCTCAGGAGTATGCTGCTAACTTATCTGTGCATGTGAACCATCTAAACCGGGCGGTCCGCGATACCACTTCTAAATCCACATCTGCCCATATAGCTGAACGGATAATCGGTGAAGCCAAGGCGATGCTGCTGCACACAGACTGGAATATTGCAGAAATTGCTTTTGCCCTGGGATTTGAATATCCTACACATTTTAATAATTTCTTCAAAAGGCTCAGCGGAACCACACCGCGGGCGTTCCGGAATGTAACTGCTTGATATAATTACTTTTTTGTTTGATTGGCGTTAACATTCGCCTGTTTTACCGACGTAATTTTGTTCCATGTTCAACAGATTAATTCTTTGTGCTGTAATGAGTTTTTTCGTTACGAGCAATAAATATAACGACATGCATACATCAGCGAATCAAAAGATAAGCATCACCATAGGCGGAAAGGTAATCACTGGTACGCTCTATGATAATGCTGCCACCCGGGATTTTATATCCCTTCTTCCGCTCACGCTTACACTGAAAGACTATGCTGGAAAGGAAAAGATATCCTACCTGCCCAAAAAACTCTCTACTCAGAACGTCCCGGAAGGTAGTGACCCATCCATAGGTGCCATCACCTATTATGCCCCCTGGGGAAATCTGGCAATATTCTATAAAGATTTCACCTATTCTTCGGACCTCGTGAAACTGGGCAAAATAGATTCCGGTATGGAAATCCTGAAGGCATCCGATGGCCTGCAGGCCAGATTTGAACTTGTCCGTTAGCGATTTTCCTAAACCTGAACTTCGAACCTTAATACATTAAATCGATTCGAATAAAGGTAGTTATTGGTTCCGGAATAACCGTTATTACGCCGGTGCTGAAATCATTAATTTCATCTATTAACCGCGTCAGTATCCAGATATACTTTCGAATTTTAACAGCATGAGTGATCCCAATATATCTCCTTCTTCCGAATTTAATTCCGGCCTGAAACAAAACGGATTTCAGGTCTATCGTATAGTTACCCAGCGCAGCGTCATAAAATCATACAGCCGTAAAGGTATCTACAAGATTTGCTTTACCATCGGTAAAAGCATTATTCACTATGCAGATAAAGGAATTGAAGTTGACGGTGCCACCTTATTTTTCGGCAACCCGCATATTCCTTATTCCTGGAAATTCTTATCGGAACAGCAAACCGGTTATGCCTGTCTGTTTTCCGAAGATTTCTTTAAAGGTCATGAACACACAAAGACACTCCAGGAATCTCCGCTTTTTAAAATTGGCGGAACGCCTGTTTTTGCCCTTACCAAGACTCAGCGAGATCTCTTTGCTTCGCTCTTTGAAAAAATGGTATCAGAGCAGAATTCTGAATACGTCTTTAAACATGATCTTATCCGGAGCTATATCAATCTGATCATTTATGAGGCTTTAAAGATAGAACCTTCGGTCAATTTTTTTAAAACTACGAACGCGTCTTCGAGAATAACCACTTTATTCTTTGAGCTTTTGGAAAGGCAGTTTCCGATTGAATCGACGGACAGCCCGCTGCAGATCAGAAGGGCACAGGACTTCGCAAAGACCCTATCCCTGCATATCAACCACCTTAACCGTGCCGTAAAGGAGACCACCGGCAAACCGATCTCCTTACATATTGCCGAACGGATCGTAACTGAAGCAAAAGCGCTCCTGCAACATAAAGATTGGAATATTGCTGAAGTTGCCTTTTCCCTCGGCTTTGAATACCCCACGCATTTCAACAACTACTTCAAGAGAGTCACCGGTATAGTTCCCTCTGCTCTGCGGTCACAAATTACTTGATATCATTAATGATTTGTTTGATTGGTGTTAACTGCACGGCTCCTGTACAGGATAATTTTGTGCCTATACAATGTCGGTCAATCACAGGCAACTAAATTAATAAAGCAGAAAAAATGAACACAACAACAGTTAAGGCATTTGGCGCATCGGCCGCCGATGCAGATTTAGCCCAAATGAATATAGCGCGTCGGGAACCAACCCCAAAGGACGTGGAAATTGAAATTCTGTATTGCGGCGTTTGCCATTCGGACCTGCATACAGCAAGGAATGACTGGGGCTTTTCCGTTTATCCGACTGTTCCGGGGCACGAAATTGTAGGAAAAGTAACCCGGGTAGGAAGTGATGTTACCAGATACAAAGCAGGAGATACCGTTGCGGTTGGCTGCCTGGTAGACTCCTGCCGGACCTGCAGCAGTTGCGAACATGACCTCGAACAGTATTGTCTTACCGGATTTACAGGCACTTATGGCGGAACTGATAAACACTTAGGAGGAAAAACTTATGGCGGTTATGCCGAAAAAATAGTGGTTGACGAACACTTTGTTCTGCAAGTGCCTGATAATCTGGATTTAGCAGCCGTAGCGCCACTGCTTTGCGCCGGAATTACCACTTGGTCGCCGCTAAAACATTGGAATGTCGGAGAAGGCAGTAAAGTAGGAGTAGTGGGTTTGGGCGGCCTGGGACACATGGCTATCAAATTGGCAAAAGGACTTGGAGCAGATGTAACACTGTTTTCAAGAACACCCGATAAAACACAGGATGCTAAAGACCTCGGCGCTGACCATGTCGTAATATCTACCGATGAAGATCAAATGGAAGCCGTTAAAGGGAACTTTGATTTAATCATAGACACTGTACCTTATATACACAATATCAACCCGTATGTTGCTACTTTAAGCATTAGCGGAACGATTGTGCTGGTAGGATATTTAGGTGATCTGAACCCTATGCTCAATACCATTCCGATGATCATGGGAAGAAAATCAGTGGCAGGTTCTCTTATAGGAGGCATTGCGGAAACACAGAAAATGCTGAATTTCTGCGGCGAACATAATATCGTTTCCGAGATTGAAATGATAAAAATGCAGGATATAAATGATGCCTACGAAAGAATGCTGAAAAGTGATGTTCGCTATCGTTTTGTAATTGATATGGCGTCGCTTAAAAATTAATTACCAGCAGATATGTCCTGATACAGCGGATATACAATCACACTTTCCTTGATCGGCAGGCCTGCCGGATTACCGGTGGTCCTGCTTTTCTAAACAATTCCCGGAGATAACGAAACTACGCCTGGAATTATACAGCAATGCTCAAAAAACTATTTAGCATTACGCTCCAACGGACTAAATAAAAGTAAATACAATCATGTCAAATATATCAATCATTTACTTCAGCGGCGCAGGGCACACTGCAAAATTAGCTGAAGCTATCAGCAAAGGGGCGATCTCGGTTGCCGGTGTCAAAACGAATCTTATTCCCATTGACGGAAACGATATCATCAATGGTCGCTATGAAAATAATGCAATCATCAGCGCGCTGGATGCCAGCGATGCCATCATATTCGGCAGCCCAACCTATATGGGCGGACCTGCAGCGCAATTTAAAGCCTTTGCCGACGCTACCGTAGATAGCTGGTTCGGACAGAAATGGCGCGATAAACCGGCGGCAGGTTTCACCGTTTCGGGTACACCAAGCGGTGACAAATTCAGTACGCTGCAATACTTCCATACGCTGGCTATGGAACATGGGATGATCTGGGTTGGCCTGGGTGAAATGCCTATGCAGCCCAACGGCGTAAATCGCCTCGGAAGCTGGGGTGGAGCTATGGGTCAGGCCCATCAGGAACCGACAGACATTGCGCCAAACGAAGATGATAAATTAACAGGTGAAGTGCTCGGCAAACGGGTCGCGGAATTTGCAGTAAAAATGAAAGCCAGCTCTTAAAACAAAACATATGATGAAAGAAATCATAAACTACAAGCCTGTATTATGTGTGGTTACAAGCAACAGTGTAAAAGGTAAATCCGGCCAGCCTACCGGCTTCTGGCTTAGTGAACTCACCCATCCGCTGGCAAAGCTGGAAGCCGCCGGTGTGAAAGTGGAACTGGCTTCCATCAAAGGCGGAGAGCCGCCGATTGACGGCTTTGATCTGGCCGATCCTATCAACGCCCGTTTTTGGAACGATGAAAACTTCCGCGAAGCACTTCGGACAACGCAAAGCCTTGATGATGTAAATCCATTCATTTATTCAACGATCTTCTTTGCCGGGGGCCACGGAACAATGTGGGATTTCCCTGAAAGCTCCGCTGTACGCCGTGTAACACGTCAGATTTATGAAAACGGAGGAGTTGTTTCAGCCGTATGTCACGGCCCAGCAGCGTTGGTCAACGTTGTGCTGAGCGATGGCAGCTATCTGGTTTCAGGAAAAAGAGTAACCTCGTTTACAAATGACGAAGAGGCAGAGGTTCAGGCTACAGACGTCGTTCCTTTTTTACTGGCCGATGCATTGGCTGCCCATGGAGCCGTTCACTACCCTGCGCCCAACTGGAATTCTAATGTGATCGTTGACGGACGCCTGATCACCGGTCAGAATCCTGCATCAGCGGCCGGCGTAGGGGAGGCTATTCTCGGTTTGTTAAAAACCTACGCCCCTGCAACGCAGGTTGCGGAACAGTCGGCTGCTCCGCACTCCGCAATAACACCAGAAGATGTAAACAGGGTATCGCCGGCCCTTGCGAAATATACGCATGACGCAATTGTCAATGATTTGTGGAAACGTCCGGATCTGTCTCTCAGGGATCGCAGCCTGGTTACGCTTTCTTCGCTCATTATGGGAAACCGGATAATAGGGATGCTCCATTATTTTAATCTGTCACTTGACAATGGCGTTACGCCGGCTGAAATATCTGAGATCATTACGCATCTTGCGTTCTATGCAGGCTGGTCAAATTCTTTTTCAGCTATCGCCATGTTAAAAGATATCTTCGACCAGCGCGGAATTGGAGCTGATCAGCTTCCGAGCGCGTCGCCGGAACTTGTTCCGATCGAACTGGCTGTGCCGGATGAAGAGGCCCGTGTGGCATTCATTCACCAGAACATAGCCCCGGTGGCTCCTGGATTGGAACAATACACAGGCGACCTGCTA
Organism: Mucilaginibacter sp. KACC 22773; assembly: GCF_028736215.1. NCBI lineage: Bacteria > Pseudomonadati > Bacteroidota > Sphingobacteriia > Sphingobacteriales > Sphingobacteriaceae > Mucilaginibacter > Mucilaginibacter oryzagri. Next base: position 6,108,647 of record NZ_CP117883.1, on the reverse strand, counting down.
TATCATGAAGTGTGGCTGCGCCCTGGCCTTACCCCCCGGGATAGAAGTCTGGTGACTGTCAGTGCGCTGATGGCTTCCGGATACACGCAGTTTCTTCCGTTCTATCTTAGCCGGGCAATAACGCATGGTTTAACGAAAGCTCAGATAGCTGAAATACTTACACATCTGGGTTTCTATTCAGGCTGGCCTAACGCCCTGTCGTCGACACTGGTTGTGAAGGGCTTCTTTGAAAGTACAGCGAACTAAAGAAAAAGGATCATAGCCCTTATAAACTATTAGGGCGATTGTGAGGTTGTCCATAAACGCAAAATTGCAGAATTTAAATAGACAGAAGGCTCTTTGGATAAATTCCAAAGAGCCTTCTGTCTTGGCTTTGATGGCGAAGCTGATAAATGACATTATTACCTAAGCAAATGAGTCTCCCGCTTGCCATCTATCCATTATCTCCCGCTGATTTTTTGTTTTCCAAATGGCAGATTGCGCAGGTATGAGCACCACGCTGAATAACATGATATCCTATTATATTCTAAATTCCAGGCAGGGCAGCTTCTGTGCTAATTATCCCGGTCATGAATTACCTGTTTGTTATACAACGGGCTTCCGTCCCTGTTATTGATGACCGATTGAATTTGCGCCAGTATAGAAAGCGCGATCTCTTCGGGATTTTCTGAACCAAGGTCTAATCCTGCCGGCCCGTAAACATGCTGCAATTGCTCCTGTGGAATTACGCGCACAGCATTTAATTCCTCCAGCATTCGCGTCAACCGCTTTTTTGGACCGAGTACGCCGACAAACGGCAGCTGTTCCGGGAGCAGATGCTCCAGCAAAGCCATATCATAGTTATAGTTATGCGTCATGAGCATAAATACGGTGCGCTTATCAAGGTTTAACCGGCCCGTTACTTCATTCGGTTTTGCAGCGATCAGCTGATCGGCCTGCGGGAAGCGCTCCGCTGTAATATAATTGGCACGGCCGTCAACCACCGTTGTCCGCCAGCCCAAAACCTTAGCCATTTGCGTTAAGGGTATAGCATCGTTACCTGCTCCGACAACGACGAGGGATAGGGCGGGCTGCAATAATTCAATAAAACAAGTGTAGCTGTTCTGGTAGACGTATGTTTTCGTCGCCGTGTTGCCGTTGTGCAGCACATCAAACGCATCAGACAGGATCAAATCGCTCATACCATGGTCAGGAGGCGAACCTAAGGTATGTCCGGCTTCATTAATTAACAAACAGGTACCATATTGTGGCGCACGCTTGTCGGTCATGTTAAAGACGGTAACCAGGACAACCGGTTCCCGTTTACTTAAAAACAACCTGAAAAAGGCCATGGGGTTAAGTGCCTGCTCCGGCATAATGGGCTCGATCAGGATGTTTATAATACCGTTGCAGCCCAACCCGACACCTAATTTGGCATCGTCGTCATCTGTCGTGTCGTAGGTGACCAGCATAGGCTGCTGCTGAACGATTACCAGCCGGGCTTTTCGCAGCGCGTCACCTTCCAGGCAGCCGCCGCTGATCGCACCGGTTAACTGCCCGTCTTCAGTGATCAGCATACGGGCTCCGGCCCGGCGATAGGAAGAGCCGTCTACATGAACTACAGTAGCCAGTGCCGTTTTCTTTCCCAGCGCGTCAGCCTTGTCAAAGGCACTTATAATCGCTTCTAATTCTTTCATCTTCCTTTTGATTGGCATGTCAATAACATGCAGATAATGAATGTTAACCCCCTAATGCCGACATGGAAGTACTGACCTGTCCGCCGCTTAACGCTTCGGCCTCGAAACCATCCCGTACCCGCCGGCTGACGGCTGCTAAAATTTCCTGTTCCAATATTGCCTGTGGCTTTCCGCTGCGCAGAAGATCACGAAGATTCAGTACCGGCGGCCCGTAAAGGCAGGTGCGCAGATCTCCGGTCGCCGATAAACGGATACGGTTACAGGTGCCGCAAAATGTGCGGCTGAACGAGGGGATAATACCAAAGGTTCCTTTATAACCGCTTATGCGGTAATTTACGGACGTGGAACTGACCGTATTGAACATCGGGATGATTTCGTTGTAATGCGCGCTGATATGGTCATAAATCTGCCGGTGATCCCATAGGACCCCGGCAGATTTATGACTGTTCCCGTTAAAAGGCATTTCCTCCAGAAACCTGACGGACAGCTGGTGATGTCTGGTCAGCTCAACAAAGGGAATAATGTCCTGAATATTCTTATTTTCGGCAACCACACAATTGAGCTTGATATCAAATCCGTCGTCCAGCAGTTTAAAAATACCGGCATAAACACTTTCAAAACTATCCCTGCGGGTAATTTGCGCGAACCGCTCGCGGGTTAATGAATCAAGACTGATGTTGATCCTGCGGATACCCATTTGCAGCAATTCCGCCTGGTATCGCTCCGACAAGGTGCCGTTGCTGGTTACCGTAATTTCACTCAGTCCTCCGGCAACATTCAGCTTTTTCAAAAAGGGCATAATACCGGCACGTAAAAATGGCTCACCGCCGGTAATACGGATCTTGGATACACCCAAACCGCAGAAAACAGATGATAACTGCAGCATCTCGTCAAAGCTCATCAGGTCCGCGCGCCGTGCAAAATCAATGCCTTCTTCTGGCATACAGTAGTAACATCTGAAATTACAGCGGTCCGTTACCGAGAGTCTCAGGTAATCCAGCTTTCTGCCGTATTGATCGATCAGCATAACCGGGGGGATAAATGGATTGTGTCAATCATAGTCTGCTGGTCTGTGTTCTGAATGCAGTCCGGCTATTGACGGACCACTAAAAATGAATACCAATGATGTTAAAATAAATTTCTTCTCTCCGCTCTTTATTTCAGGCAATTATCGCAAATACAGGCATTGAATTATCTGCCCTTTCCCTGAAAGCATATGTTGCCGGATAACACAGGGCTTTCCTGTATTCAGGAGCCGGCCTTGAAGACTTTGCGTTTAGTTCTCTTTTTTTACCATGTCAAAATTTACAGTTACACCTTTTGAACCTAATGCCGCAGCCAGTCCGGTAATATCATCGATATGTCCGATCCGGGTATAGCTGTATGGCGTAGAAAAGGTTTTATAGAAAAGAACCAATGTATTCGAACCATACAGCATCAGGTCACCGGCATGGATAGTTCCCGGATTAGACGCGTTTCGTACAAGATCTTCTGAGAGGTCAAAATATTTCTCGTTTCCGTTCAGCTCATTCATATTAATGGTCATAGGCAGCATCGCTTTGAATGCCGCCGCTGTTGGATTTTCAAGGAGTTTGGCTGTGAACGTCCTGGATGCTATGGTAATTTTCATTTGATCAGCTGATTTATTATTCTTAATGGCAAACCGATTGTTGCGTATCTCGGTCTTATCGGAAATAACTAAGCTTTCTTTACCGCATAAAGCAAACACCATCAAAAAAGCTGTTATCTTAAAATCAATTTTTAATACCTGTGTCATTTCCTTTTTGTTTATAATATTTTCACACCAGTCTGTCCGGCTGGTACAAGTGTTTACCTGCTGACGAATCCTGCACGGCTGAATACCCGGCTTCTCTGTCAAATTCCCGCGCTAAACAATTGTAAAGCCTCCGTCAACAGCAATTGACTGACCAACTATAAAACTTGCTGCAGGGCTGCAAAGCCATAGTACAGCTGCAGCCACTTCCTCGGCATGTCCAAGTCTTCCGATAGGCATTAACTTAATGGCCTCATCCAGGGGTAAATCTCCTGAATCGATCATTTTTTGTACCATAGGCGTTTCTATAGTACCGGGACATACCGCATTGATCAGTATTCCTTTTGCCGCATACTCCGCCGCTGCACTCTTGGTCATACCCAAAACACCGTGTTTAGCGGCGTGATAGGCTGCGCGTCCGGGCAAACCGATCAGGCCCCCTATTGACGAATTGTTTACTATAGCCCCGCTGCCCTGTTTTTTCATTTGTTGCAGCTCATATTTCATGCAAAGCCACACACCTTTAAGATTGATGTCCATAATACGGTCGTATTCATCTTCTTCCAGATCGGCTATATCGGTTGCAGGACTTTGAATCCCTGCATTATTAAATGCCGCATCTATCCTCCCGTAGATTTCTACCGCTTTATCAACCATCGACCGTACCTGTTCTGCATCTGTTACGTCGCACCGGACAGCTATGGCAGCCTGGCCTTTTGCGTTTATCTTCTGCGCCACAGCTTTTGCAGCTTCCTCATTGACATCTGCTACTACAACTGATGCACCTGCCTGAGCAAACATGATCGCTGCCGCTTCTCCCATGCCGCTTCCGGCGCCCGTTACTAATGCTACTTTACCATTCATGTCAGACTCTTTTTTGTTTTTACCTGTATTGACGATACAAAGTTACCGATTGGAGATTCCCACCGTTAAAACCATTCAAACAGAAAATTTAACATATCAAACAATTTGTAAAAAATGACTTTTACGCTGATCACAATCTGTAGGTCAGTGTGGTATAATACAATCCGCCTATTGACGGGCCTCCTAAAAATGAATAATAGTAGTGGTTAAGTAAGTTGGTAGCACCGATCTTGATATTCAGGTGATCATTGTAAAAATCGTAATTCGCCTGTGCATCGATATTACCATAGGCTTTAACATTGCCGTTTACCAGGAATGATTGCCAGTAAAAACCGCATTGATGCTTGTAAGTGACATTAAAACTGAGACTTTTAACGACGTGCTCACCGCCAACTGAAAAATTCATGATCCACTCAGGCGTATTAAAACCATCTTCAAACCCGTCATTGTTATCAGTACGGCTTAATTTAGCGTAGGAAACATTGCCGCCCAGCGTATAATGGTTGAGCAGCAAATAACTTAACCCCAGGCTGCCGCCATAATTGTATACTACGCTTCGCGAGTTGGTATAAATCCGGTAACGGCTTTGCTGGCTCCGGTTATTCAGATAGTATGGTATCGAATCAGGTTTGGTCGTGCCGGGTACATTCATCTCTACCTGGGCAATAAAGTTATTGTATTTATTATAATAAAAATCAGCATCCACTTTCAGGGTCCGGGCCAAAAACAAGCCTTTGTAGCCCAACTCAAATGAGTTGATATGTTCCGGTTGTAAATAGCTGTAATGATTTTTAACCAGCAGCCCTTTTTCCTTTTCAATTGCCGCAGCGGTGGACAAGCCGTTGTTATTAAAGTCATTGGTCACTGCCGCCTGGAACCGGTCAATCGAACTGCGCAGATAAGCGTTCTCAAACACGCCATCAGACATTACTTTTAAACCGCCGACCCTTCTCACTCCGCCGCTGTTAACGTTAGAAAATGCTTCAAATATACTCGGGAACCGGGAACCGCTCTGGTAAGACATCCTGATACTCTGGTGATCATCAGGGGTAACAACAGCAGTAAACCGCGGGTTAAATTTAGTATCGAAATAATCGTTTTTATCAGCTCTCAGAGTAGCAGTCAGTTTCAGCAGGTCATGGAATAAATTTTTGCCTGCCTGAACAAGGCCTCCTGTTTTCCCATAGGTAAAAGTCTCAAATGTTTTGCCCTGTGCCGGATTAATAAAATAATTACCGTCAGGCTGGATGATATAAGACTGATAATCGGCTCCGGCGAGAAGTTCCAGTCCGGTTTGCTGTTTGAACCGGTTGCCGATAGCTTTTGCAAGGTCCACCTGTGCCTCTCCGTGAACAAGATCATCCTTTACCCGTAATGCCGAACCGACATCCCAGTTATTGACATCAGCAAGCTCATTCAATGTATTTTTGAAGGCCGCGGTACCGGGTTGCAGCCTGCCCCTGTCAGCCGCCAGACGGGCCTGATTCAGCGCCTGTACAGTAGATGTGCCGGTCACTCCTATGGCGCTGTTAAAGGCATTGGTGTAATCGGCATACCAGTTGTCGTCAGACTTGAAGTGCCGGTCCTGGTTTTCGGCGGCCGAACGCAAGTTGTATGATTTGCCGGTATTTTCACTGGTGAGGAATGCTCTTGCCTGGAAGATATCGTTTTTGACTTCGACCGCATGCTGCTGCAGAATATAGTCTTTTAATGCAAAGCGGTTGGCACGCTGGTACACATTGTCCAGATCTGCAAACCGGTAGGTATAACTCAGGGTGGTTTTTGGGCTTAACTTATAATATAAGCCCAGATCTGCTTTAATATTCTGAATATTGTAATCCGTCACGTCCTTTTCCGCATATCCCGTCCTGGCTACAACATATCTCCTGCCCTGCATGGTAATCGTACGACGGTCGGAGGATTCATTGCCATAACCGTTAACGGGGTCGTAACCGGGGTTGTTAACACCGCCCGCGATCCCTACGCTGGTATTGGCACCGGCATTCAGGTCCGTCCGGTTATCCGCGATCCAGTCATACCCTTTGGTATAAGTGGCATTAATCTTAATGGCAAAGCGTTCCGACAGCTTTTCCGCGATCCTGAAACCGGTTTCAGAAAAAGGTTTTGCTTTTGAATTATTATCGCCGAGATGGTTAATGCCGGTTCTTTGCTGTACGGTGACCCCGGCGCTGGTAAAAGGATCTTTGGTAATAAAGTTAGCCAGGCCGTTAACGGCGTTCAAGCCATAGAGCGCTGAGGTTGTACCCGGAATGATCTCCACACGTTCGATATCGAGGTCACCCGGCCCCATCGCATTGCCTATCGGGGCTCCGATGTGCGGTGCCTGGTTATCGATGCCGTCAACCAGCTGCGTGAACCGCACATTGGTAGTATTGGCAAAGCCCCGGGTATTAATGATCTTGAAACCCAGGCTGGGCGTAAGCATTTGTACCCCCTTTACATTTTCAAGCGCGTCAAAAAATGAGGGAGACCCCGAACTCTTGAAATACTTGCTGTTCACATTTTCGATACTTACAGGAGACTTGAGTATACTTTCAGCAGTGCGTGATGCCGAAATAACGATTTCCTGCAGCGTATGGGTCCTGATGGAATCCACCCGCCTGGTGGTGTCTTTCACCGGCTTTGTCTGAGCAAACACTGCAGGTGACGTAATAAGCAATAAAAAATATAATGTGATAAAAAATGACCGGGTAATAATCAGCATAGGTTTGCAGTGTTAAAGCTTGTTTATATAGATAAATTATTGTTAGCGGTTAAATACAACCGGTTGTTTTCGTTTAAAACCAATCGTTATTCACAATAATGAATAACGAAAATCACACCATTCCGAAATCCGGGGTCAGCCTGTTTACAGGCTGATTTGCCTGCTGCTTTCTTCCAGAAACTCGTGAAATTTCTTGTAAAATACCTTGAACTCACCGATGACCTTCAGGCCTTTCGGCGTAACCTCGGCTTTGCCTCCGCCTTTTCCGCCGCGGACCGAAATCACTACAGGATCGCCCATATTCGTATTCATATGGTCGATGAACTGCCAGGCTTGACGGTATGACATATTCATCTGCATGGCCGCCTGCCTGATCGAACCTGATTCCTTAATTCTTTCAAGGAGTTCTACTCTTCCGGGCCCGATTACACGCTCCCCGTTAACCTCGATATATAATTTGCCGGTATACTGATAATCCATACAATAAATTTAAAGGATTAAAATCAAATCGCCGAAGCATAAATCCATATGGCAGTTTGCTCAGTGCTATTCCTTTAACAGGCAGTTTTTAGCTTAACTCCGGAAGTCCGTTTAACCGGAAAATAATCAGTTCAAAATTATGGCATTAAGGTTCTTTTTTGTAAAAGATATCAAACAGAAAATTAACGAAATCAAACTACATTTCTATCGCCGGTCAGATACCTGCGCAACCTTTAAATTACCTAATTAAGGGATGCTTAATTTGCGCAGTTTATACGCCCCGCTGCAGTGAGAAGTAATTCTTATTATAAAACCGGGTAATTTTTTAACCTGGCACCATTGTTTAGCGTTGTGTTTCCGGTAGTTTCCGGCGCGAATTATAAAACTCACTAAGTATTCCAAGCTATGATTTTATATACTCAACTTATGACTTCTTTATTGCCGGTCAATCCTGTATAGCCGCCCCTGGTCGGTAACCGCATATAATGCACCGTCCGTTCCCTGGGTAATATCTCTGAACCGCTGGTTTTGATCAGTCAATAACCTTTCTTCGCCCGCAACCCGGTTGTTCTCTATGACAAGCCGGACGATGTGCATTCCGCTCAACGCTCCGACAAAAAGGTTATTTTGCCATTCGGGAACACGGTTGCCGCTGTAGAACGTCATGCCGCTTGGCGATACTACCGGGTCCCAGTAATAGACAGGCTGCTCCATGCCCTGCTGCTGCTGGATACCCTGTCCCACAGGTTGCCCGCTATATTCGATACCGTAAGTAATAACTGGCCAGCCATAGTTGAACCCGGCCTGTATGCGGTTAATTTCATCACCTCCGCGGGGCCCCATTTCGCTTTGCCATACCTCACCGGTTACCGGATGAACAGCCAGTCCCTGCGGGTTTCTGATGCCCATGGCATAGAGCTCGGGGAGTGCGCCGGCCTGCCCGAAAGAGGGGTTTCCGGGAGCGGGTTGCCCGTTAGTAGTAATGCGCACGATTTTCCCTAAGGCTGCCGTAACAGACTGTGCAAGAGGTCGTGTGGCCATATCCGAACCTTCGCCGGTACTGACCAGCAGATTACCGGTCTGATCAAAAACGATACGCCCCCCGTAATGGGCACTGCTGGAACGTGCGGGATTGGCCCGGTAAATTATCGTCGCGTTTTCGATGGTTGTCTCATTATTGGATAACCGGCCTTTGGCTACTGCCGTAACATTGCCGCCGGAGACGGCTTCGGAAAAGACCCAGTACACCATACGGTTTGAGGTAAATCCCGGATCAAGGCGCAGGCCAAGCAGTCCGCCCTGCCCGGCCGGATTCACCTGCGGTATGCCGCCGATCGGCGCACTTACTGCTCCGGCAGCGGTAACAATTCGCATGGTGCCTGCTTTTTCGGTAACCAAAAGCCGCCCGTCAGGTAATCCGGTAATGCCCCATGGACTGGAAAGTGCAGTGGTTATCGGCACCGCCTCATAGGCGGTTGTGGTGTGCACACCATTCACACGGGTCTGCCCTGCGAACGCAGGACGATAAGCCGCGTTGGGACTATTGGTCTCAACCGATTGAGGATTTGAGTTTGCAATTGGATGAGCATCGCGGCTGCAGGCTGCAAACAAAAAACAACCAGCAGCAAATACCGCAAAAGAAAGCGTGTTTTTCATAATGACGATTTAAGAAAATAATTACTTCGCAGTTTTCATATCGATCACATAACGGAACCTGACTTAACAAAGTTAGTTACTGCTGCGTCCGTAAAATAATGACATTCAAATAGAATGTTAAGGATATCAAACATATCCTATAACAATTTTGCTATAGCTGATTGATTGTCTGGGTTAGGGTGAAGGGGTCGCAGTATCTATCCGGTTCATTTACAGCCGGATCGGAAAACCGATTTGACGACCATACGAAATGCATGCCATATCTGCTTTAATTCTATTTTAGAATTGCTCAGGCAGGTCCTCTTTTGAACAAGATTGTTTGATTTCTCTAATCATCTGTTTGATCGGTTTTTGTACCCGACCTTTCGGGCAGGTACTTTTATCTCATAACTAAATGATGGCTTAAGGAAGTAAGAAAGGTAAAGGCATGCGGCATAAATATTGCCTCAATTCTGTCAAATGATAATTTGAGTTATCATTGTTCTTGTATCAATTTTTCAATTTTATTTTTTTGCGCTTACCGGCCAACAAGTTTCGCCTGTTCTTCAGGATAACGGGCTCCCTGGATTGTGATCTTCGATGCTGCTTCTTGTATCTGGGTAAGATCTTCCGATGTCAGTTCAACTTCTGCTCCGCCAATATTTTCTTCCAGACGATGCAGTTTGGTAGTACCGGGAATAGGTATGATCCATGCTTTCTGAGCTAATAACCACCCCAGTGCGACCTGTGCCGGGCTTACTTTTTTTTGAGCGGCTATTTGATTAATCAGGTCAATCAATGCCTGATTCGCTTTTAAATTCTCAGGATTGAAACGCGGTACGGTACTACGAAAATCAGTCTTATCAAAAGTAGTGCTTTCATCCATCTTTCCGGTAAGGAAACCTTTACCAAGCGGGCTAAAGGGAACAAAGCCTATGCCGAGTTCTTCCAGCATCGGGATTACATCCTTTTCAGGTTCCCTCCACCAAAGGGAGTATTCGCTCTGCAATGCTGTAACCGGCTGAACGGCGTGTGCGCGGCGGATTGTATCTATGCCCGCTTCGGATAAACCAAAATACCTGACTTTACCTTCCCCGATCAAATCTTTTACTGTACCTGCTACATCCTCAATCGGCACATTCGGATCAACCCGGTGCTGGTAATACAAATCGATCACGTCTGTTTGTAATCTTTTCAGTGACCCCTCTACTACCTTTCTGATGTGTGCAGGGCTGCTGTCCAATACAGACCATCTGGAATTGGCCTCGGCTTCTGATGCCGGTTTGAGGCCGAATTTAGTAGCAATGACAACTTCGTTGCGGAAAGGCACGAGGGCTTCGCCAACAAGTACCTCGTTAGTGTGCGGGCCATACACTTCTGCGGTATCAAAAAAAGTAACACCCTTTTCGACTGCCGCACGGATAAGACCGATCATTTCCTTTTTGTCTTTAGCTGCTCCATAAGACCAGCTCATACCCATACAGCCTAATCCGAGTGCTGATACTTCTAAACCGCTGCTGCCTAATTTTCGTTTTTTCATGTCTGTATATTCCTGCATTATGGAAATCGTGTCTGATTCTTCTTCAATTTAATTCAATAGCCTGTAATCATGCGGCGACTGCCCGACCCATTGTTTAAATACCCGGGTGAAATGCTGAGGATATTTGAAGCCCATTTCATAGGCTATCTCGCTGATTGACTTGCCGGCATCAGACATCCTTTCCTTAGCCACGTCTATTAATTTGCGCTGAATGTATTCCTGAGCTGATTGGCCTGTTTCCTTTTTCACCAGGTCACCAAAATACTTTGCTGATAAATGAAGTTGTTCGGCGCAGTAAGCCACAGAGGGCAAGCCAAATGCCGTTGGTTTATCCGTAGTGAAATAGTGATCCATTAATTCTTCAAACCTGGTCAGTATATCTTTATTAAGATGTTCGCGGGTAATGAACTGTCTGTCATAAAAACGTTCGCAATAGTTAAGCAGCAGTTCAATATTGCTGGCGATCAGTTTTCTGCTGTGTTTATCGATGGGATGTTCCAGCTCATATTTCACTTTACCAAAACATTGCAGCAGTATCTCTTTTTCCCGCGCAGAGACGTGGAGTGCTTCCATGACATTGTAAGAGAAAAAATTATAATCCCTGATGAGCTTGCCAAGCGAGGTTCCCCTGATAAAGTCAGGGTGAAAGGCCAGCGCCCAGCCGTTTGGCTGTATCAGTGTATCTTCTTCATCGAAACCGGCTACCTGACCTGGTGCTATAAAGATGAGCGATTCTTCCTGGTAATCATAATGATTGCGTCCATACCGCAGATCGGCGCATTTTTCATTCTTCAGAAAAACAACGTAGAGCTCCGAAATAAAACGCGCCGGCCTGATTTGTTTTGATTCGGACTGATCCAATACGGTCACCAGCGGATGCAGGGTTTCCTGGCCTCTTTCGGTATTAAATTGTGTTACACTTTCCAGTTTTTTAATCATTTCCACGGCCCTCCGGTTAAGTCCAATCAAAATTACTACAAGAATTTGATGGAATGCCCCTTTCGCCTCATAATCAGGAATAATGGTAAGTAATTCAGGAATACGTATAAGTTGCTGACGGCAAATTAACAGGACCTTTGGGTTACCAATCATTAGATTATGAGAACAAAGCTTTTTGCAGTACTGCTTTTAATGCCTGTTATTACCACGATCTGCGTACATGCGCAGACAGGCGCTGACAGCACCGAAAAAAAAACGGTAAAAAAATATCAGGCGAAAGCTCCTCCAACTCAATCCTTCGGAGCGGAGGCTTTTAAGCCATCAGGCAAGACCGTCATCCGATGGATGGGCATGGGCGGATGGTTTGTTAACAGCCGGGGTACAGTCTTCATGGTTGATCCGTTGCTGGAAGGATTCGATATGAAGGTCATGATCGATTTTCCTATTGCTCCTAAGGATATCCCTCGTCTCGATGCAATTTTTGTAACACACAGCGATAATGATCACTACAGCATTCCGACCTGTAAAGATCTTTCCGCAGTGACCAAAGCTTACCATTCGACTGTCTATGTAGATTCTCTGATGAAAAACCAGGGGCTTCCTTCATCAGGTCATAATATTGGTGACCTGTTTACTATAGGAACGGTAAGTATCAAATTAACGCCGGTAGATCACGACTGGCAAAATTCTTTTAAAGGGGCAAGTACACGTCATTTTAAAAAAGAAGATGCCTGTGGCTTCTGGATCGAAACACCGGATGGCAGTATTTGGGCCACCGGCGACTCCCGTTTGATGCCGGAACACCTGCAGATGAAGACACCCGATGCCATATTCTTTGATTTTTCGGACAGCGAATTTCATTTCGGCCTGGCAGGAGCAGTTAAACTGGCCAATGCCTACCCCGACACCCCGCTGCTGCTTTCTCATTGGGGATCGGTGGATGCCCCTGACTTCACTCCATTTAATGGTGACCCTGCCAAGCTGGCCAAATTGGTGGTCAACCCGGATCGGATTAAAGTACTTGCACCCGGCGAGCCATATATTTTAAAACGGCTCAAAAAGTAGCCTCCTGATTCTTTTAAAATCATCAAACTCATTAAAGATAAAATCATTTAATATGTCACATTTCCTGTTAAAAACCGCATCTGTTTTATGTTTTACGATAACAAGTTCTATTGCTTTCGGGCAGGCGGACAATGATCATAAAATAGCCGATTCACCGCAGCTACCATCTTATATTGAGAAGCCGGCGGATGCATCGGGCATTTTTGCCATTTACCCGGCACACGGTATACCGCCCGGTTCCGAAAAATGGAACTGGCACGAACAGTCATCACAGGCATTGGGCGATAAAATGGTAAGGAATGTGGTTATTCCGACCGTAACTGTATTTGAACCGGCAGCCGGAACCGCGAACGGAACCGCTGTAATCGTAGCACCGGGCGGAGCATTTCATTTTCTGATGATGGAGAATGAGGGCTATCAAATGGCACGATGGCTGTCAAAGCTGGGTATTAAGGCCTTTGTGCTTAAATACCGGGTGCAGCATACACCCGCAGATGATACTGAATGGCGGAAATTTTCGGCAACCTTATTCAGTGAATTGCCAAGGGTCAGCCAGGGAGAGATTTACCCGCCAATGAGCCATCCGGGCGCCGAAGAGGCCAGGTTATGGGGAGAAGAAGATGCCAGGCAGGCCGTCCGTTATATCCGAACCCACGCTAAAAACTTTTCTATCGACCCCGGTAAAATTGGGATAGTAGGCTTTTCCGCCGGCAGCGGAATTGCGGTAAATGCGGGAACGCGATTTGATTTAACCAGTCGCCCGGACTTTATCGGGGCGATCTATGCAGGATACAGAATAGTCAGCCCGGTACCGCAAAATGTACCTCCGCTTTTTATCGCTATCGCAGATGACGATAAGAGCGTTGCGCCCATATCTTCCGCGCGGCTATTTGAAGACTGGCATAAACTGGGCAGACCCGTGGAATTGCATATTTTTTCGAATGGAGCCCATGGCTTTGGAACAAAACAACAAAATAAACTAACAGATCAATGGCTTGGCCTATTTAAAAACTGGATGAATATGGAAGGTTTCCTTCCTGCTGTCAAATAATTAAAATCTAAATCGATAAATTAATAACTATGAAAAATACGCTGCTTTTATCATTTGTTGTTTTGATGACATTTACATTTCTAAATATTGCAGATGCAAATGCCCAAAGTAAGGAGCCAATCGTCAGGCTGGCAAAAATTGACGTGGACCCCGCTCAATTGGATAATTACAAAGCCTTCCTGAAAGAAGAGATCGAAACTTCGATACGGATTGAACCCGGCGTTATAACGTTGTACGCTGTTTCCGAAAAGATTAATCCTACTCATATTACAATCTTTGAAACCTATGCTGATAACGATGCTTATCTGGCTCACCTGCAGCGACCGCATTTTTTAAAGTATAAGGCTGCGGTTAAGGACATGGTTAAAAAACTGGAACTTGTCGAAGTAACCACTATTGCATTGGATGGTAAGCCCAAAAGCTGACCGCATATATTCATGAAGAATATATTTACTCTCACGCAACCATTGGACTGATCTGGACTGTAATTATTTGAAATCATTACTTAATTATTTGATAACCTTTAACAGTCGAGCTCCCGGCAAGGGTAATTTTGCTTCATTAAAACATCTGACTATGGAAACAATGAAAGATCAGGTCGCACTTGTTACAGGCGCGGCAAGCGGTATGGGGCTGGCAGCAGCCAAAGCGTTTGCGGAGGCTGGTGCTACGGTCGTATTGGTGGACATCAATGAACCTGCAGCGCAAGCGGCACAAATCGTCGCAGCAGGTCACAAAGCCATTGCTATACGTTGTGATGTTACCGATGAAAAAAATGTGGAAGCCACAATCGGAAAGGTTGTGTCCACTTTCGGCCGGCTTGATGCCGCCTTTAACAACGCAGGCATACAAAGTCAGGCAATGGAACTTGCTGATGTAAGCGGCGAGGAATATGACCGCATTCTATCCGTTAATCTGCGTGGTGTATGGAATTTCATGAAATATGAACTTCAGCAAATGCGCAGGCAGGGAAGCGGTACTATCGTTAATAATTCCTCGTTGGGCGGTCTGGTCGGTGTGCCCGGACGCGCAGCCTACCACGCTTCCAAACACGGTATCCTTGGCCTTACCAAAAGCGCCGCCCTGGAATATGCAACCAAAGGTATCCGTATCAATGCCGTTTGCCCCGGAATTATTGCAACACCCATGGTTGAAGATATGTTGGCCAATGAAGCGGACGCTATGCAGGAAATGATGAAAGTCGTACCTATGGAGAGGCTGGGCCGTCCCGAGGAAGTAGCCGCTGTTGTGCTTTGGCTTTGCAGCCCGGCAGCCAGTTTTATCATAGGGCAGGCCATCGCTGTTGACGGCGGCTATACTGTGCAATAAAGGCAAATAAAAACAGCTCTATGAAGGCATTAATCACATTTGGTACCCGCTATTCTTTTTGTAATTGATATGGCATTGCTTAAAAAGTAAACTATAATCTTGAAAGTTTATCACCTACACTGTTTTGGATAAAAAAGTGTAGGTGATCTGTACATGGGGCGTTTTTTTATAGCCTACGGCTGAAGGTCAATAGCTATGGAGGTCTGCTCCAAAACTTCAAATGCCGTCTCTGCCATTTTGTTTCCCTTGTTATCCAGCAGAGGATTAACTTCAACTAGTTCGACACATACTACTTTTTGTGAACCGATGAGCTGTTTCATAATCGCCATTACTTCATACTGATCGAATCCTTTAGATACAGGTGTACCCGTACCCAGTGAAATGAGGTCACAATCCATACTATCAACATCAAAAGAAATATAAATCATGTCACAAACTGTTAATTTGTGTAGCGCTTCATCCACACATTTCACTAATCCCCTGAAACGTATTTCCTCAACCCTGTAATTTTTGATGCCCAAAGATTCTATGAGCCTGTCCTCTGCTTCTTCTGTATCGCGCACACCAAAATAAATTAAGTGTTCAGGCGTCAACTTAGCATCAGGAGTTCCGATTTTTTTGAGATCATTCCAAAAATGTCGGATCTCACCTTGGATGGGGTTTACCTGGCAATTCAAATTATCATTAGCCAGTGCCGCTGCTAAGGGCATTCCGTGTATATTTCCTGAAGGGGAAGTATAGGGTGAGTGCAAATCTGCATGGGCATCTATCCACACTACGCCAAGTGTTTTATCAGGAAAGGCCGTTTTAATTCCGCTAATTGTCCCCAAAGCTGAAGAATGATCGCCACTTAAAACCAGCGGAAAATATTTCTCAGACATGGTTCGGTTTACTGCCCCGGCGACCCTTCTGCATTGTTGCAAGACATGTTCAATTCTTTTAGCAAACGTGCTTCGGTCCTTATTGTATATCGTTTCATTATGTGTTTCGACATCGATAAATGGGAAAGTGTTAAAGTATTCACTTCCCTTATTAATGGCTGCGATTTCAATAGCGTCAATTCCTAAATCAGCACCTCTTGTCCCTGCGCCAATATCAGAACGATTTTTTACCAACTTGATCGATTTTTTCATAAATCTTTAAGCAAAGTTTAGCAACGATTTTTCGATGATCAATAGACATTCGTTTATTTGAGCTTCTGTGATGACCAAGGGAGGAGCCAGGCGGATTTTGTTGCCGTGCGTGGGCTTTGCCAATAATCCATTTTCCTTAAATTTCAAACAAATGTTCCAGGCCATGTCAGAATTTTCCGTGCTGTTTATGACAATTGCATTAAGAAGCCCTTTTCCTCTCACTTCCCGTATCAGGTTTGTTCGCTTAGCGATATCTTTAAGCCCTGATCTGAATATCCGGCCAAGCGTAAACGCATTATAAGCCAGATTCTCATCAACAACAACCTGTAAAGCCTCTTTTGCAACCGCGCATGCCAAAGGGTTTCCGCCATAAGTTGACCCATGCTCGCCGGGTTTGATTGTGAGCATGATCTCGTCATTCGCTAAAACAGCAGAAACCGGTATCACCCCTCCGGAAATTGCTTTTCCTAAGATTAATATATCCGGTTGGTCAGTTTTTTCCGCTGAATTTATATCGTAAGAAGCTACCATACTTCCAGTCCTTGCAATACCGGTTTGAATTTCATCTACAATAAATAGCACATTAAATGCCTTACACAAAGCTCTGATACGTGATAGGTAATCGCTATCAGGAACCACGATACCTGCCTCACCCTGGATGGGTTCTATGATAAATCCTGCTATATGCCGGTCTTCCTTCAATAAAGTATGAAAAGCATCCACATCGTTATAGGGAACTTGTGATATGCCCCCCACAAATGGCCCGAAATCTTTTCTTGCCGTTTCATCATCTGATGCAGATATCACCGAAATTGTTCTCCCATGAAAGTTGCCGGTTGCAAAAACTATTTTAGCCTGGTCTGGCTGGATTCCTTTCACTTGATAGGCCCATTTGCGACAAAGTTTCATAGCACTTTCTACCGCTTCAACACCTGAATTCATAATTAATGCCTTATCGAAGCCAAATAAATTACAAATAAATTCCTCGAAGTCGCCGAGTTTGTCATTATAAAACGCCCGGGATGTTAGCGTTAATCGTTCTACCTGTAGTTTCAAAGCATTGATTATCCGGGGATGACAGTGTCCTTGATTTACTGCCGAATAGGCCGAAAGGAAATCGAAATATTGGTTTCCCTCGACGTCCCAAACAAAAACGCCCTTTCCTTTCTCCAAAACCACAGGCAATGGATGGTAGTTGTGTGCACCGTATTTACTTTCTTTCTCGATTAGCGCGTTGCTAATATTTAATTCAGGAGAGTTTATCATTATATATAATCTTGAAATTTATTAGTCGGTATCTATAATTAAGATCACTAAGCAATCGGATCTTCATCGTACGTCCCGTTCCGCTTTCTTTATTCATCAGTCATGGGGCCGCCAATTCGTAGCCACAACTTTGTTCTGACATCAATCGGGGAGGATAAATCTAAATGACCGCTGCGGCCATTAACACATCTTGCCGTGCTGCCGCACTGTTGATAAACCTGCTACCGTCGCCTGGCGGATATCGCTCGCAGCCTGACAGTTATTTCACAACACGGCTGTTTACGCTTTTTTACCAACCCAATGATTTATATTATATCTGCCGCGACATAGAGTCGGCCAGATTAAGTAGCCGATGGAAACGATCTTTTTTTTGAACCTGTTTGCCTTCGTGATAGAAAATAAAGCATCAGAAAAAGGGATACTTCATACATTGGTTCTTTTGGTTGATAGCTTATAAATGGTTTATCGTTATTATACAGTAACGTAAGTCTACCTTTTACCCTTAGTGGCAATCAAAAAAAAGGAGAACATTCGTAGATTGGGAAGGTAATTTTACATCTTTAGTGTAGATGTTATAACATTCAATTTTGTTATGCTAATGCTGATTCTTATGGAATCTGCCAAAAAAATTGAATAACAGAAAATATACATAGACGATAACGGTTTAAGTTACGAAGCTAACCCTGACGTTAATCTATAAGGCATAAGATAAGAAACTGACTAAGAAATGAGATATACAAAGGAAACCAGCAGCACAAGGCTGGTGTTGCGAAGAGAGAGTTTGATAGACTTTAGCGCTTTAGTCAGATGTGCTTCAACCGTCTTTTCGGCAATGTTTAATTCAAAAGCTATCTGGGGAATGTTTTTACCCTGCTCCCTGCTGCATTTAAAAACCAGTCGGCATTTTTCAGGCAGTTTTTCTACTACTCCATTAATATATTCTTTTAAGAAATTAGCATAGATTTTTTCATCGTCAAAATCACAATCATTGCTGCCAAAGACATTAAAAGCAATTTCATTCCGGCGCCTTTCCCTATAAATGGCATTCAAAATAGTATATTTAACCGCAGTTACTAGGTATCCGGACAAGGAATCGATACTAACCTCCGCCCGTCTATCCCATAATTTTATTAATACGTCCTGAACAATTTCCTCGGCGGATGATTTATCCCTGAAATGATTGTAGGCGATCGCAAGCAGCTTTCGCCAGTATCGGCGATAAATTTCAGCGATAGCTGCCTCATCCCCTGCTTTGAGGGATAGAACCAGCTGCTCTTCACTGAAATTTTTGATCATAACAATTTAAAAATCTAATTTATTAAATTTACATTATATTTTAAATAAATTTCATGTAAATAATTGCAGAAACATCAATATAACCGCCAAAAAAATACTATTATATTCAAAAGTGTCGCGAGAAATAGAAAAAATCATTTTTTCAACCGCTGAGATAGGGACAAAATCGCCCTAAAATAGACAATCTTCCTTTAGCAGTAATTCTAACGCAATCGGACTTTACGGAACGATGGAGGCACTTTCATTAAAAACTGATAAGTATTCCCCGTCAAGAATTCAAAAGTTGTATATAATCATCATCAGGACTCATCGGATGTAAACTAAAGGGTTTATTTCTCTGGAAGATTACATCAGCGATCTTTCAGAATATTTGAGCGTTCTGAATGTTGATGGGAATGAATTTAACGGTTCTATTATCCAAGGTCTATTAGCAAGATGTTTATTGTTAAATTTTACGGCCCTAACATTCTGCGCTCAAACGTCATAGCTTGAGCGGACCATCATGAGAATAGGCACCCTTCCGTATAATGCGAAGGCCCCCTATAACTATTGTATAGGAAGGAGTTTCGCTATATCGTGGCACGAGTTACACGATCAATAAACGGGCATTTGACGGACAGATAAATATATTCTTTTCGATGTCGAACTCAATGGTTTTTACACCAATAAAATCAATTTTTGAGCAGTTTCTGCGCCCTGTACAAATTATCAGTAGCCTGCAATATTTTGTCCTTTAGCTTACTGTTATAATTTGGCCGCTGTTTTAAAAAAGAGGCCACAGTTTGGTAAGCTGCTTCGGATTGATATCTGCCAAATACTGCCCCCAGCCACGATTGGGGGAAGAAAACATCGCCTGTGCGTTGTATTTCCTCTACCAGTTCCAAGCTTTTTGGCAGGTATTTTATCGATGTATCTTGCCTTAGCGGATGGTTTAAGTAAGTCAACGCAGTGGCAACCCAGGCTTCTTTAGCGCGATTTTTACGATCGGCAAGGCCGTTAAAAAAAGCATCGCGTTCCTGGACATTTAACGATAACGCGGGCATTAAAAAACTCAAACGGGCTTTGCGTTCGGCATTGCTGATCCTGTCTTGTTGTTGCTTAAGTACAGATGTTGGCGTATCACTTTTCAAAGCTATCGAAAGGGCCATGCCCGTATAATCGTCTTCGGCAAGTTTAATGCCGGCTGGTGGTTTTTGTGTCAGCCATACCTGGTATATCCTTTTTTTTGCTTCGGCACTCAAATCAATGTTTTGGTAAGCGCCAAATAATATTTTTTTGTTATTAGCGGCGGTCTGCTGCTCCATCGATGCCCATAGGGAATGTTCCAATCCGGCGCTTAGTGCGAGGCGGTCTGAGGGTCGCAAAAATGTCCAGTATATATTGCCGATATAACCTGTAAGCAGGCGCAGGTTCATTTCATTGTTCTCATCAGCGATACCTTGCTGATATAGCTTCAATAATTCTGCCGGTATAAAAGCCCGGCCGGACAGCATGTTCTCGTAGGCATTGATATACGCCGATGCCCTTTGCAGCGGACTTTTTAAAGAGGACAGACTACCTGTCAAAGTTTTATCGACCGGGAACAAGCCGTATCCCATGCCATCCGAATTAAATAGTATGAATAACGGTTTGGCCAACCCCGCAGCAGCTTTTATTATGATTTGCCGTGCGTTCATATTCACCGCTATGGTTTTGCTATGATCGGCATAAACCATTGTGATACTAAAAACCTGCGGCCATATCCGTTGCGTTCCTACCTCGGGGTGCTGGTTGATGATCAGATTACCGATCTTATTGCCATCATAGCTTATTTTATATTCAAACACTGGCCTGCCTGGCTGATTTACCCAAACTTTGTTCCAGGTATATAGATCGTTGGTGGTGTATTTACTTAGAATTGCGATCAGGTCGGGCCAGGTCGCATTGCCGTAAGCATATCTTTTTAAATATACTCTTATGCCTTTTTGGAAGTTATCCTTACGCATCAGGCTTTCCAGTTGGCGCATCATAATAGGTGCTTTATGATAAATGATATTGCCGTAAAGTGAGCCGGCATCCTGCAAATTATCCAATTGCTGACGAATAGGGTTAGCACCCATAGTGCGGTCAATACCATAAGCAGCCGGGTAGTGGTCCAACAAAAACTTAAGGTTGAAGGTTTCGCTGCCCATTAGTTTTTCAGTCACCTTATCGGCCATAAAATTGGCGAACACTTCTTTCATCCAGACGTCGTTAAACCACTGCATGGTTACCATATCTCCAAACCACATATGGGCAGTTTCGTGCGAGATGACGCTTGACCGTTCTATCAATTCATCTTTAGTAGAACCTTCATCCAAAAACAATGTCGACGCTTTGTATTGAACTTCGCCTGGATGCTCCATACCCCCAAATTGAAAATCGGGAATGGCTACAAAACCTACTTTTTGAAACGGGAAAGGGATGCCTGTCCAGTTCTCCAAAAAATTGATCGCATCTAAATGGGCCTTAAAAATTGAATCAACGCTCAGTTTAATTTTGGTGGAATCTGTTTCACGATACAGGAATTCGGCGCTGCGCTTACCTATTGTCTGTTTTACATCCGTATACTTACCTGCGGTGAAAGAGAACAGGTAAGTGGGAAGTTTAGCTGTCGTGTTAAACTCATAATTGGTAAATTCTCCAGTTTCTGTCGTTTTTTTTATAGTCCCGTTAGCTAATACCTTCCACTCTTTTGGCACCTGTAGTCCCAAATGGAAAGTTGCCTTTAAATCGGGCTGATCAAAGCAGGGGAAAACAGTACGTGCCCGGTCCGGCACAAACAAAGCGTACAAGTAATCATTGTTACGATTTAATGATTCATTCCCGGCAATAATATCAATAGTTATACTGTTGCGTCCCAGGCTTAAATATTGAGGAGCAATAATGATATGCTCATTCCTGATCTCAAAATCAATTGACTTTCCGCCATCTAATATTATCCTTTTAACATGGTCTGCACCTTGCTTGAAATCTATTTGCAATGGTTGGCTGATATCTTTCAGATCAAATATGATATGAGATATACCTGTAATATCATCAGTGCGTTGTAAAGGCACTTTAAATTCTTCGATATACTCAATATTACTAATTGTCGAATGCCTGTACTGTGCCAGTTGATACGATACACCCGGCTCAACAGGTACAGGCTTGGCGTTTTGCTGACAAAAGGCAGCATTCGAAGTTAATAACAGTAATATTAGTTTAGATAGTTTCATTCCAGATTCAAATTAATGTCCTAACATTTGGGCGATAGCGCCAATGCTCATCCAAGTCATGGTGCCCACCACAATAATACCTAATATGGTTAACCAAAGCGGTTGTTTATATCCTCCAACAATCTTTAATCGATAGGCTGCTATCAGCATTACACCTAACGCTATGGGTAATATAAAGCCATTGATGGCCCCGACAGCCAGTAATATATTCACGGGTTTTCCTATGGCCAAAAATATACAACATGAAACAACGATAAAGGCTATAATGATCTCCCTGTTTCTTTTCAATATCATCGGATGAAAACTTTTGATAAATGATACCGAGGTGTAAGCCGAGCCCACTACTGACGAGATACCGGCCGCCCAAATGATAACTCCAAAGAGTTTATACCCCGGCTGGCCTGCCGCCAACTTAAACACCGATGATGCCGGGTTGGCCGGGTCTAGTTTGCCGCCGGCTGTTATAACGCCCAGCGCTGCAATAAATAGCAATAATCGCATGACTGATGCCAGGCCAATAGCGCTTATGGCACCGCGGTTAACCACAGGCAAGTTTTCCTGCCCGCTTATCCCGGCATCCAGCAAACGGTGTGCGCCGGCAAAGGTAATGTAACCGCCTACCGTACCGCCTACAATGGTTAACACCGCAGTAAAACTGAACTGCGTTGGGTTTACCGCACGGATGGCCGCCTCGCCCAGGGGCGGGCTGCTGACATAGGCTACATAAAGCGCCAAACCTATTTTAAGGCAGCCCATGCACTTAGCAAATAAATCCATCGCCTTACCCGATTCTTTATAAATAAATATGCCGATGGCCACAATGGCACTCATGATTGCCCCTTGCCCAACGCTTACACCAAACAACACATTCAAACCTAAACCGGCACCGGCAATATTTCCAATATTAAAGGCCATACCTCCCAGAAATACCAGGAACGAAATAAAATACCCTAACCCTGGGAATACCTGGTTGGCGATATCCTGCGCAGGTTTATCGGCTATGGCAATAATGCGCCAAATATTTAACTGCGCAATTGCATCCAGCAGCACTGAAAGCAAAATTACGAAACCAAAGCTGGCACCCAATTGGGCTGTAAACACCGCCGTTTGGGTAAGAAACCCGGGTCCAATAGCCGATGATGCCATCAGGAAGGCCGCACCGATTAATACGCTCCAGTTATTTTGTTTCTTCATTTATTGTGCCGGGGCTTTTAAGGTAATACCTTCGCTTTTTAGCTTCTGGCTTATCAATTGAGCGAACGCTACGGCATACGTACCATCTCCATGAAGGCAAAGTGTTTCGGCCTTTAAGGGGATAGTCATTTCATTGACCGAGATTACCTGCTGGTTTTTCACCATCATCAGTACCTGGGCTATTGATTGCTGCTCATCAGTGATCAGCGCGTTGGCCTGGTTACGAGGGGTAAGCGAACCATCATCCTGGTAAGTACGGTCTGCAAAAACTTCTGAAGCGGTGGTAATGCCCACTTGTTTGGCCGCACGGACCATTTCGCTGCCAGCAAGCGCATATATAATTAATGTTGGGTCAAAATCATGCACGGCCTGTACAATGGCGCGCGCTAGCGCGACATCCGTTGCGGCCATATTATACAAGGCGCCGTGTGCCTTCACATGATGCAACTTGCCTTCGGATGCTTTAACAAAACCCGACAGCGCGCCTATCTGGTAAAGTACCATCTGGTAGGCCTCGTTGGATGTGATTTTCATATCCCGACGGCCAAATCCCTGCAGATCGGGCAGACCAGGGTGTGCGCCAATAGCTACCTTCTTCTTAACCGCCACAGCAACGGTATGCTGCATTACCTCAGGATCCCCGGCATGAAAACCGCAGGCAATATTTGCCGATGTGATGTAGTCCATCAAGGTATCGTCGTTTGGCATGGGGTAATTGCCAAACGCTTCACCCATATCGCAATTCAAGTCGATGTTTTGCATGGTATTTTATAAAAATTTAGTTTGCACTGCTGTTGTTAAAAGTTGTAATTGCTGCTCTCGTTCAATGTACAGGATTTCTGCTTCGTGCCGGCTTATCTCTTTAAAATAAATGACGTCCCCGGGTTTTAGCTGGGCACATAAGGGCATATCTACGGAAGCAACCTGCCCTATGCGTGGGTAGCCTCCGGTAGTCTGGCAATCGGACATTAATATGATCATACCACCGTTGCCTGTGACCTGTATAGTGCCGGGCGTTACAGCGTTACTCAGCAGTTCATCGTTTTTTATACGCGTTATGCCAGGCCCTTTTAAATGATAACCCATACGGTTGCTTCGCTGGTCGATGATATACGGTGCCGATAAAAAATCCGCAACCGACCTCCCATCAAACCAAGAAAACTCACGAGCAGGCACTACCCTGATATTTTTTCTGTCGGAAGGCAAAAGCAATTGACGCGGTATATTCCATTCGGGGTAATTAATCCGATCTCCTCTGAGCTTACTAAATATTTTTTGTGTGATGTCGGAATAGCGGGTTTCTGCATTCAGCACATCACCTGCCTTTAGCGCGCGGCCATCCATCCCGCCAAAACCAACAGTTAAAAACGTGCTTTTGCTGCCCAATACATCGGGGACATCCCAACCGCCGGCAATTGCCAAATATGTTCGGCTGCCCGACGGGTTATTAATTAATTTAACAGTAGTTCCCGATGGAATAAATACGGGCCGCTCCTGCGGGATTTTTTGGGTACCTGCAATTAATTTCGCGCCGTCACCGGCGCAAGCAATTAATAAGTCGGCCTCGGCTGAAATAACAGCGTCGGCATAAGTAAATTCAATTACAGCGGCGTTATCATTATTTCCTATCACTTTGTTGGCGATGCGTGCCGACAGGGTATCCATAGCACCGGAGATAGGTACTGCTTGAGACAGATATGCATATCTCCCCATATCCTGTATGGTGCTGAGCAAGCCGGGTTTAAGTAATCTTATATGCATGGGCCGGCTATTTCTTTAAATTCATCGATACCTATAGGCTTAAAGATCACACGATCGCCGGCGTTTAATAATGCAGGCTTCACTCTGTGGATATCAAATAATTTCAGGGGGCTTTGCCCGATAATCTGCCAGCCGCCGGGCGTTTCTATCGGGTAAACGCCTGTT
This sequence comes from Mucilaginibacter sp. KACC 22773, assembly GCF_028736215.1. Taxonomy (NCBI): domain Bacteria; kingdom Pseudomonadati; phylum Bacteroidota; class Sphingobacteriia; order Sphingobacteriales; family Sphingobacteriaceae; genus Mucilaginibacter; species Mucilaginibacter oryzagri. The sequence continues at coordinate 6,083,518 of NZ_CP117883.1, read as the reverse complement.
TGCAGTCCTGCAATACCAACCGCCCCGGCTGGTATTGCTTTGCGGGGGGCTGCCTTTCGCGGTGTGGCCAATTGAGCATCCATGCCACCCAAATAGGGGAAACCCGGTGTAAACCCGATCATATAAACTTTATAAGTGCCTGAGGCATGCAGGTGTATTACTTCATCGGTTGTTAATTTATTATGATTTGCCACCTCCTCAAGATCAGGACCAAAAATTCCGCCGTAGCAAACGGGGATAATGACTACTTCGCCACTCTCGGTGGTAATGGTATTTGATGGTTCATTTAAATTGTTGATATATATAGATACCTTATCAAAACAATCCCGGCCCACCATAGCTGATTTAAAGACTATTACAGGATCAAAAAAAACAGTCAAAGTCGTGTATGCAGGTACAATAGTTTTCAAACCAGGAAAAGGGTTCTTGTTGATCAGGTATATGAAAGCATTTAACTTATTAAATGCCACTTCCCCGATCTCCTGGCTGAGTTCAACCGTTACGGAATATTCACTGACCGAATAAATTTTATAGGAAGTGTTATCATTAACTTTCATAAGAGACAAGGTAATTAACCATTTATATAAAGTGGCGCACAACTCGAAGCCGCAGTGGGATATCGATATTTCTGTTGTACGCCACGGCGTTTACCGATTTAAGCTATAAAGATCTAAAACGACAATTTACGAATCAACCCCAAGGCTTATTATCAAAAAATATAGAGAGATGCTGGGGATTTACCGTAAAATATTCAGATTACGATAACTAATTCCACTGAAGATTATATTTTTTACAAATCAATCCTTAATTTTATTTGACTTTTACCTGATATACGCACCAACGGCGGATATCTCAGATGTAACATAACATGAAACACCGTTTCTGTTTCCGAAAATAGATAAAAAACAACCATTAAGGCGCCCTTCGCCGTAATTCGATCGGCAATTAAATGTTGAAAATGAAAAAAGAACTAAAAATTAGTATAAAAAAGTAGATTAACTGAAAATTTTATTAATAAAACTGTTAACATCTATAAAATTTATGCTTTTATCGCCTGATTATTGATAGTAATAATAAAATAACGGACATTTAATTATTATATAATAAGAAAAGCTATAGAATACAATACAAACAGCTAAGTTTAAATATAGAGCTAGGTAAATTATCCGTTAGCATGTGCAAAATAAGCTGTCAATAGATACGAGGGCGCTCAAAAGAGGTTTTATTCTTAGTGAAGACAGGATTTTATAAGATGTTCACCCTTTTTTGATTCAATAATATGGCCAAATCTCCATCTATATGGCTCAAAATTGTTGAAATTATAGAATGTTCTATTGTAATCTAAAACGGACTCTGCTCAATCGCTAAACGAACCGCTTGAAAAACTGGAAAGTGAACAGATATTAATGTATGAACAATAGTTTGATCGTGTGGTAAAGAACAACTTTTACACGTAGCTCGGTGAAGAATAAATCATTGACAACTTAGTTGGCTATTTAGAAGTAACAATCATTAAATGAAAAATTAATATATTGCATTATCAGACTATGACGGTAAAAAATTACAGTGACCCGCAACTTGTCGCATCTCTTCAAAAAGGTGAAGAAGCAGCTATGACTGAAATTTATGACCGTTACTGGAAAAAACTGTTGGGCATCGCATATAATCATACTCATGATAAATCCTCTGCCCAGGAAATCGTTCAGGAAGTGCTTATTAAGCTGTGGGACAGGCGTGACGATATCCAGATCAATTCCTTACCAAATTATTTGGCCATGTCTGTGAAATACATGGTAATCAACCATACCATGCGCGAGCGTAGAAGGAGCGAAATTGCCTATAATGTAATCGGAAAGCATGACCATAATTATGAGCATGAGCAAATATACGCCCAATTTCTCAAAAAATATATTGGTGGTGTGGTAGAAGTGTTACCAGAAAAATGCAAATTAGTTTTCAAAGCTAGCCGGGAAAGCGGTAAAAATATTCGGGAGATTGCTCAGGATCTCAATATAGCAGAGAAAACCGTCGAGGCCCATCTAACTAAAGCCCTGAAATCTATAAAGTATTCGCTTAAAAGCGCAGGAATTATGACTTTGTGCTATTTTTCTTTCTATATCTTTTAGTACTTTTCGAAGTTTAAAATACAATTCATAAATAAGACAGCTTGTGAGTTGTCAGTCACTGACAAAAATGGCTCACGGGGGTTTTTGCTGGGTTATTGTATCAGTATACGCACTGGATTAGGCCAGGTTGACGGGATTTAAAGAAAGCAGACTAAGCGGAGATTGCTTTTGTCATCATCTATCAGAACAGAGAACCCACTATCATACCATACTTCATTCAAGTGGTCACCCATATCTGTATTGATCAAGACTGGTATTTCCTGACCGATGTTTTTTCACCCCGAGCACACAAGCCTTCAATCATTCTGTGTTTGACAAAACGAGCGCGCCTTTAATAAACCTTTACTTAACACAGCAAAGACGCTGGGTATAGTTTTGGGCGAGATCACAACTGGTCATATACATTATTCACAGCATATCATACATTCTTTTAATCATTAGATAATGACAAAGCATTTGCACCCTTATGATCAGCTAATCTTTCAGGCACCGCACGGAAAAGCCATGATACCTTCCGCCATGATTCCAACCCAAAGCTTCGTTGTCAAATCGCAAATACCGCGCCCAGGCGTCCTTGTCGTCATACGCTGTGCTACTCCAAAATAATGAAGTACTATTGCTTGAAGGAATAAAGCCGCTTTTGCCGCGAAAACTGCTGTATAAAGCCGTAAATGCACTTGAATTTGTTCCACCTGCGTTTGGACTTGACCAAGATTCCGTACCTGTTGATTCATTTTTCCACCCGCTACAGATTAGCCACCAAGAAATTCTGCCAATATTGACCATTCTTTATCCGTTGGTACGTGCCAGCCTTTAGGGAGAAGTTTACCGGTGTTTATGGTATGCTAATTATACAAAGCACCTGTAGTATGATGAGTCGTGAATAATGACAAGTTTTTGGAATAATTAATAATTTTTTGGTTTCAACTAAGGGTAATAAGGAGACTTATGTAACTGTATATATAAACCTAAATTAATGGAAGAGAAACACTTGGAGTCATTGATGAATAAATTTCTTTTAGGCACCGCTAATGAATTCGAGAAAAAACAATTGAATGATTGGTATGAAGAAATGAATTCCCGGGATGTAACGTGGCAGGAGGATGCACCGAACGAGGCAAAAATGATCGAGGAGATGATGCGCAATAACTTAATTAAACATATGCGTAATAGTAATAAGCCAAAAACAATAAAAAGGGTAAGTACTCGATCCTGGTGGGCGGCGGCCGCCGTATTGACCGGGCTATCTATCGGCGCCTATCTTTACGAAAGCAATCTTCTATTTAGTACACCAATTGAGATATCAGCGGTGGCATCCCGTCAAAATACCGAGAATAAATATATTTTGCTACCGGATAGCAGTACAGTGCTGTTACATCCGGGAAGTCGCTTGCATTACAGCTTTAACAGGAATATTCGTGAAGTTACGCTGGTTGGTGAAGCTTATTTTGATATTAAACATAAAAAGCAACCATTTGTGATCCATACCGGGAAAGTTATCACTACCGTGTTGGGTACTGCTTTTAATATTAAAGCATATGCAGGTCGGAGCGTAATTGTATCAGTTACCCGTGGCAAGGTCAGTGTGATGGACGCAAGCAAAAAACAGCTTGTTATTTTGACTCCTAATCAGGAAGTGCAATATTCCACAGACACAAAATCGCTGACCCGGCAGAACACCCCTGCGGCAAAAGCCATCAGCTGGGTCAAAGCAGATATGCAGTTTAATGAAATAGCGTTCGGCGAATTGGCATCCAAACTGGAGCGACGCTATGGGATTCAGATAAAATTCAATAATCCCGACTTGCAAAATTGCCCGATCACTGGACATTTCAAAGGAACCGAGTCGATCGATGAAGTATTTAAGATCATTAGTGCTACGCTGTCTTCAACTTATGTGATTGATGGAAATTCCGTCACGATCGACGGCAAATCGTGTAAACAATAAATTTAAAATTTATACTTAAAACCTCAATTTAATATGGCAGACATTTACAAAGCATTATAGTTGATATAGATTGTGGCATACTGGATGTGTGTCACAAAAAAACTCCTCTGCATTGGACCGCGGTGAGGAGTTCTGATTAAAAATTATTGTTCATTTTTTAAACACTACAAATAATGCAAAAAAAACTTGCTTTTGCAAAAGGGAAGACTTACGTCCCTTTAATTAAATTCTTACGACTTAACGGCCCCTTTATCATGAAAGTTAGTATCTGTTATTCGGCTGTATTCATGCTTAGTCTTTCGCTGTTTGCTTCGACCAAGACGATAGGTCAAAGTATTAACAAGACAGCAATCTCTTTTCCGATCCGGCACGTTTCCTTGAAAACGGCGCTGCAAAAACTACAAGAACAAAGCGGTTACAATGTTTTTTACTCCACGCCAAAAGTAAATGATTACCAAAATATCACAATTGACGGAACATCACGAACGGTAGCTGAAACACTTGATAGGCTATTAAAAAATACAGACCTGGAGTATCAACAAGAGGGTAACAGCATTATTATTAAAGAAAAAATTCCCGCGAATGTAACATCTGCTATGCAGGCAAAAAGGATAAGCGGCATTGTCGTGGACGAAAAGGGACAATCATTACCCGGAGTTACTGTCCAATTGAGACTGGATAAACATACCAGGACCGCAACTGATGAGAACGGTGTGTTTCAGATAGATGTATCAAATGACAATGATATTTTGATTTTTAGTTTTGTTGGCTATGTTACTCAGGAAATTCCATTACCTCTTTCCTCGCACCTGAAAGTAACCATGAAGCCTAATGTAGGTAGTCTGAATGAAGTACAGATTATTGGATATGGCACGACAACAAAACGCTTAAATACAGGTTCAGTAAGTTCTATAACATCAGAGGACCTCTCCAGAGAAACCGTCGACAATCCGTTGCAGGCACTTTCCGGTAGAATAGCAGGTTTACAGATCGTTCAGAATAATGGAAATCCTGGGGCGAACCAGTCAATAAGGCTGCGTGGCGTTAATAACTTAACGGGCTCATTTGGACAGTCCAGTTCAGCGCCGTTAATTATTATCGACGGGGTACCGTCAGTGAACCTGAGCGGTTTTCAACCTCTTAACGATAACCTGAACCCTAATATCATCGGTGCAAACGGGGGGTTAACCCTTTTTGCAGGGCTCAATCCGCAGGATATTGAGCGCGTAGATGTCCTAAAGGATGCAGACGCAACGGCGATTTACGGCTCCCGCGGAGCAAATGGTGTTATTTTGCTCACTACCAAAAAAGGTAAGGCAGGCACTTCACAACTGAATGTGAACTTTTATAATGGTATAGAGAAGGTAGGCCATTTTGTACCTTTGCTAAATACACAAGAATACCTTCAGTTAAGAAAAGAGGCTTTTGCGAACGACGGTGTTACCCCGAGGGCGAGCAATGCCCCCGATCTGTTAACCTGGGATCCAAATGCTTACACGAACTTTCAAAAACTTTTGATTGGCGGAACATCTCATACAACTGATGCACAACTGAATTATACAGGTGGCAATGACCGCATTCAATTCTTTACGAGTGGAAACTACCACCATGAGGGCTCTGTTTACATGGGAAATTATGGAGACACACGTTTGATTGGTCGAATGACGCTTACCACGAATTCTTCAAACAAGCGTTTTAAGACCAATTTCAGTGTTAGCTATACAGATGAACAAACCAACCTTCCTTCGGCCGATGTATCAAACGCTTTAAGTCTTCCACCGAATTTCCCCCTATACAATCCGGACGGTACCCTATATTGGTTTGGAACAACATTTACAAACCCAATGGCAACGCTCTTGAAGCAGTATGGCAGTTCCACACAATTCTTTATCGCTAACGGCAATCTTGATTATAATTTCTTCAAAGGATTTAATTTTAAGCTAAATGCTGGTTATACGCGAAATGTATTGAACCAGACTTCTACCAACCCACTTTTGTCCCAAAACCCGATAACAGCTACAAGTAATTCAGCACAGTTCGCAACCTCTGTTGCAACCAACTATATCGTTGAGCCACAACTGAATTATAATTTACATAATGGAAAGAATAATTTATTGGCGTTGGTCGGCAGCACTTTTCAGCAGAGTGATAACTCATTCTCTAATATTTTTGCTTCCGGTTATGCATTTCCGGGGTTGCTAACCAGTATCAGCGGTGCAGGCACCTATACCGCTACCAGTGATGAGAACCTTTATAAATACGCTGCAGCATTTGGGAAAGTAAATTATAATTATGATAACAAATATCTGGTCGATATAACTTTCAGACGTGATGCTTCTTCACGATTTGGACCTAACCACCAATTTGCAAACTTCGGCGCCATCGGCGGCGGATGGATATTCACCGACGAACCGTTCGTAAAGAACAATCTTAAATTTTTAAGTTTTGGTAAACTGAGGGCCAGCTATGGTACTACAGGTAATGATCAGTTGCTGAATTATCAGTACCTGGCATTGTTTAGAAACGCCACAGCTTATCAGGGAAGCTCGGCCTTAACACTCAATGGCGTAGCCAACCCGAACGTTGAATGGGAATCGACTAAGAAACTTGGGTTTGGACTGGAATTGGGATTTTTTAAAGACCGGTTACTGTTCACCGCAGATGCTTATGTACACCGGTCATCGAACCTGCTTACCGCAACTAATCTTCCAAACCAGACCGGTTTTAACTCGTACTATGCAAACCTTGACGCGATTGTGCAAAACAAGGGTTTCGAGTTTACGATCACTTCAACAAACGTAGATACCAAAGACTTTAAATGGACCTCTAACTTCAACATTTCTTTCCAGACCACAAAGATGCTGAGTTTTAATTCAATTTCAACCGCATTTTATGGTAGTACCTTCTTAGTAGGTTACCCAGTTCCTCCAGCTTATTATTATTCATACGGTGGTGTCAATCCGAATACGGGTGCGGTGATTATCAATGATCGGGATGGTAATGGAACAATTAATACCGTAGACAGGTATCCTGCTGGTATCAGAAACCCTTATTATGGAGGCCTCACCAACACCTTAAATTATAAGCAATTCAGCCTCAATTTCTTTTTACAATTCAATCATGACTATGGGACTATCAACCAGGTGTTCGGCACCAGACCCGGTAGCTTGAGCAACCAGAATGTATCAGTATTGAACAGATGGCAAAAACCCGGCGACGTGAACACGTTATTCCCCGGAGCATCTGCTGTCTCCGGTGGTACAGGTGTTATCTATCCAAGTTATGCCACTTTTGGTCAGTCTGACTTTTATTACGGGGATGCATCATGGTTGAAATTGCGATCAGCAAGCTTTTCATACATGCTTCCGGCAGCCTTTACCAGGAAGATTAAGGTTTCTAATGCGCGTGTATATTTACAGGGACAGAACTTGCTGACATGGGCAAAAAACAAGTATGTCCTTGATCCTGAATCACGTAATGCCTTACCTCCGTTGAGAACTATTGTTGCCGGACTAAATTTCACTATTAATTAATCATCATGACAATTATGTATAAAATAAAATATTTGATAGGGGTGATTTGCATTACCCTCTTTATCTCCGCTTGTAAAAAATATGCGCAAATCACACCTCCTCCCGGTTCCATAGATGCCCGGCTCGTCTACGATGACAATGCCTCCGCGACAGCAGGCATATTATCGCTATATAGTTTATTCGATTACCGTGATGTAGTGTTATACAGCGCAGAGTATGGCGGCTTGTCTGCTGACGAACTTAATTATTTCGGCGCGCCTTTCTCGGGTTATCTAGACTTTCAGAGCAATTCCCTGACGCCGGAACCGCCAGCGTCACCTACTGTGATCTGGGGTGGCGCTTATCAGCAAATCCTGAATGCCAATATCGCTATCGACGGGCTCCAAAAATCAACAAAAGTTACCCCGGCACTGAAATCCCAGCTAATAGGCGAAGCTAAATTCTGGCGTGCACATGCCTTTTTCATGCTGGTCAACTGTTATGGCGCCGTACCACTGACGCTTTCAACAGATGCCACAGTCAACGCAGTATTGCCAAGGGCGCCGATTGATCAGGTCTACGGCCAGATCATTAGTGATTTGAAAGAAGCTAAAGACCTTTTATCTCCAACTTATCCTACTGCGGAACGGGCCCGGGTAAATCAGTTCGCGGTATCAGCATTATTAGCCAGGGTCTATTTGTATAATAAAGATTGGATTGGCGCTGAAAATGAGTCTACTAATGTTATAAGCAGCGGCGTTTACTCCCTATCATCACCGGATGAGACATTTTTAAATACCAGTAATGAAACGATCCTACAAATTTATACGCTGGAAGGCTTTACCCAATGGGGCACGGATTTCGTACCACCGTCCCCGGCAGACTATACTTTGTTTCTTAGGCCAGGCTTTGAGAATAGTTTTGAAGCCAATGACAAGCGCTTCACCAATTGGGTCGCACCTATCGGGACAACCGGCAACTATAGTGTTAACAAGTATAAATTGATAAACGCTACGGCAGGTAACGAATATTATATCGTTCTCCGGCTCGCCGAGCAATATCTCATTCGTGCCGAAGCACGGGCACATCAACAAAACTTAAGCGGGGCGGCCTCTGATATTAATGTTGTACGTACCAGAGCCGGCCTTGCCGGCACAACAGCAGCAACTTCAAGTAAGTTACTTGCAGCTGTTGAACAGGAACGTAAAATTGAGCTTTTTGCGGAGTATCCGCACCGCTGGTTCGATTTGAAGCGTACGCCAAGCCTTACTGACCCAACCAAAACGCGGGCGGATGATGTCTTAGCGCCGATCAAGCCCGGGTGGAAGTCAACCGCTGTATTGTATCCTATATCATCAGACGATATTATTGCTAACCCCAATCTGACCCAAAATCCAGGATATTAAAAATTCCAGGAATGGGAGGCTATGGCCTCCATTCCTTATGTATGTAAATTAATAAAATATGAAAAATATAAAATACTGTTTTGTCGTGCTTTTTATCTGTTATGGAATGTTGGTCAATGCCCAGCAGCGGCCCCAGCCCGATAGCTTAACGCTTTATTACCGGTCATTAGCAAAATCGGGAACCGACGCTGATAAACTTAAGATAATAGAAGGCCTAAAAAAAATGGCGGATAAAGATGAAAAAGGTATAACAAGGGCAACTCAAATTGCTGAAGCTATCAGGCAAAATGCACTGGCAGATTCATTAAGCGAAGTCTCCGTAAAACGCTACCCTAAAGGCCATGCTGCATTTGTAAAGTATTACAGCGATTTGGTATCTATGAATACTACAGCAGCCGAAAAGGAAAAAAAATACCAGGAATTGATACAGCAGTTTCCCGAACCGGCACAGGATGCAGATATAACATACGACTATGCCCGGGCGGAAGTGGCATATTTTTATGCTATGGAAGGAAACGCGGCAAAATGTGAGCAGTGGGTTGAATCGGTAAAATCCCCATCTTTTCAAAATACCATTATCTCAGTTGATGCACCTTTGTTAGAAGCGAAGAATGAATTCCCTACAGCAGAACGAATGATTAGAAAAGCAGTTGCGATCGCAAAGGCTGGGGCCGATAAAAATTCATCTGCAAAGGAAAATTACTATGCCAATGTTGCTGACCTGGCTTACGTATTATTCAAGCAGAAGCGATATAAGGACGCACTGATTTACGCCACAGAAGCTTATGAGGGCAGTACCCGCAAAAGCGGCAGCGTTAAAACAGTTTACGCGATGACTTTAACAGCTAACAAAAGGGGTAAGGAAGCGCTTCCCCTTTTGGTTGAAGAAGTAAAGGCGGGGCGGGCGACTGCTGAGATTAAAAACAGCTTAAAAGCTGCTTACATTCAGGACAAAGGCTCTGAGGTTGGGTATGCTGACCTTATGAGCAGTTTAAACGCCGATCTGCACAAAGAAGTGCAAGCCAACGTGGGCAAGAAAATGATATCTGAGAATGCACCAGAATTTGCACTTGCAGATGTCAACGGAAATAAAGTTTCACTAACCGAATTAAAAGGGAAAGTAGTAATACTTGACTTTTGGGCTACATGGTGTGGCCCCTGTAAAAAGTCTTTTCCAGCAATGCAAAGGGTAGTCAATAAATATAAAGATGATCCCAACGTAAAGTTTTTGTTTATTGACACTTGGGAGGATATCCCCAATCCGGCTAAAGATGTAAAGGCATTTATTGCAAAGAATAACTATTCTTTCCAGGTATTGCTGGACGACAAAAAGAGCAACGTTGTGGGCATGTTTGGCATTACGGGTATTCCTGCCAAGTTCGTCATAGATGGCAATGGAAAGGTAAGGTTTAAATTGACAGGCTTTGACGGGGCTGATGACGCCGCTGTTGAAGAGATGTCAACGATGATTGAGATGGCCAGAAAACAAGGTTGATGCAAAAGCTTTTCCATAAATATAAATCACAATATCAGCAATAAAGTGCGTTGCCGATGGCCAGCTAGCCTATCGTTAAATCACTAAATAATTGTAAAAATATATAGCGTTAATAGGCCCAGATGTTCAATATACTCCAAAACTGGTTCGTCAGATTAACAAAAGGTAAGGTCCGTTCATTAATATCCGCAATTATGAGATCAATAAATATTTTTTGCTTACTGGCCTTTTTCGTTTGCTGTTTAGTGCTGTTAAACCAACGAGTGGAAGCACAACATGCCGACCAGGTCAGCCTGGAAAAGCAAATAAAAAATGTAATTGCTAAAGTTGCGCCGGCCAGTGTCTTCCTGGCCGATTATGACCCCAAATTAAACATACTCACGGGTACCACATTCAGTGGTGTAGTCGTCACTAGCGACGGAGTCATCCTTACTGCGGCGCATGTTTGCCATCCAGATAAAAATTACATTGTTATTTTTAACAATGGACGTCGTGCAGTGGCAAAAGGGTATGGGCGTATTCAGTCGCTTGACTTAGCTATTATGAAAATCACCGAGCCTGGAGATTATCCATTTGCGCCTATCGGCTGGTCTTCCTCCCTGGAAGTGGACGAGCCCTGCCTCAGCATCGCCTATCCGGAAAGTCTTAATCGCGAATCCATGCATACCGCGCCGCAAAAATTCAAGACCCCTGCAGTTAGGTTGGGTTATATTGCGGAAACCGCCGTGGGTGGGGGCAAGCGGCTCAGGACCACCTGTTTGATGGAACCGGGTGATTCGGGAGGCCCGGTGTTCGACCTTCATGGACGTGTGATTGGCGTGCATAGCAGCATACAATCATCACTTGACGATAATTTCGAGGTTCCTGTTGATTATTTCCGAAAATATTGGAAGTCACTGAATATAGCTCAGGATTATCGGATGATACCCGACGCCGAAATCATACCCCCCGACCCATTACTTTCCGGACGACCAAAGACCCTCGCCATAAATCAGCTAGAATCCAGTTTTACCGCCTTGAAATCAGAATTGAGTGATTATAGCGTAAACATTGTTAGCATCATCAACGGAAAACCAGGTCAGATTTTGGGCACCGCAGTTTCGCCCGATGGGTTGGCACAGATGAAAGAGGTTAAACGCCGGGGGTTCGTGATCACTAAGAATTCCATGCTGGGCGACAGTATCAAAGTACAATTGCCTGACGGTAATTTCTTCGCTGGTAAGGTGATCACCCGTGATAAAAAAAATGATCTCGCTTTGATACAGATTGATGCGCGACTGAAAAAATGCATCCGTCTTAGCGCTGCAAGTACGGATAGCGTAGGCACAGATATGTTAGGCACACTACTACTGAGCGCTAAGCCTGGTAAAACCGGTATCGTAAGTGTGCTTGGGGGCCGGGAATTCGAACTGAGATACACCTATGCTACCGCTTACCTGGGTGCCCAGGCTGAAAATAAGAGCGGGGGGCTTTTACTGACAATTGTCATGCCTGAGGGACCGGCGGATCATATTTTAAAACTCGGAGACGAAATATTAACCGTTGACAACGTGAAAGTGACAACAGAAGAAGCCTATTTAAAGCAAATTCATATCCACGCCCCCGGCGATACCCTTATGGTTACGGGTATAAGGGACAAGGAGCCGTTTTCTTATCACATTTTACTCGGCAAACGGCCGGACGATCAACCCGATCATGTGGCATTACACTTTACGGGTGGTAGAAGCGAACGCTTTGACGGTTTTATGGATATGTTCATCCATGATGGGCGGATAAAACCTGCTGAATGCGGTGGCCCCCTGTTTGATATCCACGGCAATTTTATAGGGATAAATATGGCCAGGTTCAGCCGTACCACTACTATCGGTACCTCTGCACGTGGCATTCAGATATTTATACGATCCGCTCTTCCATTCATACTAAATACCGCTATATGATGCAATCGAAATTTAGATCTGTTTTATTCTTTTTTATCCTGTTTTTTCTCTCTGAATCGTCGAAGGCGCAACACCGGAACACAGGAGAGCTCGATAAAATGATCCACGCCGGTATAAAAAGAGCCTATTCGGCCAGCGTAAAAGTTATGGGGTGGGACACGATCAGAAAAGTGCAAAATAGTTCCCAGTTCAGCGCCGCGGTCGTTAGTCCGGATGGGTATATCCTAACAGCAGCCCATGCTATTCAGCCCGGTCGAACTTATAAGGTCTGGTTCCCGGACGGAAGAGAATGCCTTGCTGTTGGGCTGGGCAGAATAGATTTATCAGCCACGCCTACTCAGCCTGACGTCGCGATGATGAAAATCATTACCAGCGGAAACTGGCCGTTTGTCGAAATGGGCTGGTCTTCGGCCATCAGGAAAGACGAGCCTTGTATCAGCATTTCTTACCCGGAGACCCTGGCCCAACCGCTTCCGTCGGTTCGGTTCGGACATATTACCGATACCTTGAATGAGTGGGGCTTCTTCCAATCCACTTGTGCGATGGAACCTGGGGATTCAGGCGGGGCTTTGTATGATTACAAAGGCAGGCTGATCGGGTTGCACAGCAGATGTGATAAATCAGAAGATGTTAATATGGAAATACCCGTTGACTATTACAGGGAATACTGGACAGCGTTGAAAACAGCAAAAACCTATACCACGCTACCGGAAGTTACCGATGACATCAAGACCGATCCATTAAGGGAAAAACTGCAAAGCTTTTCTGAACTAAATGACTTAGCAACCTATTTCGGCCCTGTAGCAAAACCTTTGAGGGAAAGTGAATTGTATGTTCTAAGCGATGTTGGGGGTGTACCTCAGAAAATAATAGGTACGATTATAGCCCCCGGTGGATTGCAATTACGCAAAACGCCTGGCGGAAGTTTAATCATTAGTAAAAGTTCATGTGTTGGGGAACATGTGATGGTTAACATCAGCAATGGTGTAAGGGTTGAAGGGAAGGTTATTGCACGAAGTGAGCCTGACGATCTTGTTCTTCTTCAAATAAGTCAAAAGCTGAAAGGTGGGGTTAATATAGATCTTTCAAACCAGGATAGTCTTACTTTCAATTCTCTCGGCACTATTTTGTTATCACCGCTTATAGACTCTTTGCCACGGATAAGTGTGGTCAGCACAATGGGTATGAACCTGGCGCCAAAATTTAGTTCAGGTTACTTGGGCGCGTACGTCACTTTTTCCGAAGGAAAAGCGACTGTTACAAGGGTTCAGCTTAACTCGCCAGCGGGAAGGAACAGTTTGAGGATCGGCGATGAAATATCCAGTATCAATGGCGAGCAGTTATTAAAACCCGAAGATTTTCAGCGCATACTGCAAAGTTACCGGCCAGGCCAGGAGGCGCTTTTTAGATTAAACAGAAAAGGGAAGGAACTTGTGAAAAAGATCATCTTGGCAACAAAACCGGCCAGTGCAGATCCTAATCACCCTGCCGAGAAATTTTCTGGTGGAAAAAGTGCCCGGCGGGATGGATTTATCAAGGTATTCGCGCATGATGCACGGTTGCGTCCGGAAGAATGCGGCGGGCCGGTTTTCAATAACCTGGGTCAATTCTATGGTATTAATATCGCCAGGTATAGCAGGACCACAACTCTCGCTGTGCCTTTGTTGCAGGTCAGCAAATTTTTAAGATCGGCATTAATTAATTAAAGTAGTTCGCCTAATATTCCGTTTTTAGAGAGTGTTAAATGACTTTTATTGACCCATTATACTATTGTTATAATGTATGAAAATGAAAAATATCACAGTAGGACCCGATCCAATAAAGCAAAACCGAAAAAAATACAATGAACAGCCTCTCAATCTATAAAATTTATGGATTTTTTGATCTTCGTTGTTATGTAATTCTGCTATTTCGATATTTATCTTATAATTTTTTATAACATGATAACAGATTTGCACATGCCGGAACAACGAGCAGGATTGGACGAAAAATTCAGCCAACTATGGCATTTAGTTGGAAATACTCCTATGCTGGAGTTAAGATATTGTTATAAAGATGAGCCAGGAAGGATTTTTGTAAAGTGCGAACACTACAACCTTACCGGTAGCGTAAAAGACCGGATGGCGCTGTACATACTATATCAGGCATATAAACGGGGCGCTATTCAACCAAATGACGTAATTATTGAAGCCACCAGTGGTAACACCGGCATCGCTTTTTCAGCGATTGGAAAGGCGCTTGGTCATCAGGTAAAAATCATCATGCCCAATTGGCTGAGCAAGGAACGTATAGACATCATCAGGAGTATGGGCGCTGAGATAGTTTTAGTCAGTAAAGATGAAGGTGGCTTTTTGGGCAGTATCAAATTGAGTGAAGAAATGGCCGCTCTGGGCGGAGTTTTCTTGCCGCGGCAATTTGAAAATTTGTACAATGCCGAAGCTCACGAAATGACAACCGGGAAGGAAATTTGGGAACAATTGGCCAGTGTGGGTTTGCAGCCGGATGCTTTCGTTGCTGGTGTAGGCACCGGAGGTACGGTTATGGGCGTTGGAGCTTTCCTCAAACAGATGAATCCTAATGTGCTTATACATCCGTTGGAGCCTGCCGAGTCCCCCACCTTAACAACCGGGCATAAAGTTGGAAGTCACCGCATTCAGGGGATTTCTGATGAATTTATTCCGGCTATTGTTAAACTCGATCAGTTAGACTGCGTTTTACAGGCGCACGATGGTGACGCGATAATTATGGCACAGAAATTATCTAGCCAATTAGGTTTAGCTGTTGGAATCTCTTCCGGTGCTAACGTAATCGGCGCAATACAGCTGGCTCGGGAACTCGGGCCCGAAGCTGTTATCGTTACCATTCTAAGCGACAGTAATAAAAAATATTTAAGCACTGATTTGATGAAGGATGAACCGCCGCAGCCAGGGTATTTATCAAGTGCAACCAATTTTATCGAATACAATCCAATAAGCCGTTTGCATAAATAAAGATCAGCAAGGAATATAAATAAATTCAGGATGGCCTTTGCCTGGACCCAATAGATTGATTAAAGGCTATTAACTAAACATTTTATACTTATTCAATGAAAAAAATAATCTTATTATCTCTACTGCTGCTCGGTGGCATTTTCACCACTAAAGCACAGATTCTACAGCCGGTACACTGGAGTTATGCTGCAAAAAAGATAAATGCCACGGAAGCTGTCCTGTTCTTTAAGGCAAACATTGATGGTGGATGGCATGTCTATTCTCAATATCTGAAAGAAGGCGGACCTGTCCCGACATCTTTTTCTTTCAAACCTTCAAAGGACTACATGCTTACTGGAAAAACCAGTGAACCTAAACCTGTCGTCCGGATGGAAAAGGTCTTTGATATGGAGGTCGGCTTCTTCGAAAATGAGGTAATCTTTCAGCAAAAAATAAAGCTTAAAAATAAGCAAACCACCGTTTCAGGCACAATAAGCTATATGACCTGCAATGATCAAAAATGCCTTCCACCTTCAGACGCAGAATTCAGCATAGCTATTAAATAAATCCTTTAGAAAAAAACTTGTAGTCCGTCACAGAATTACATCATCCTTATCTTATGAATAAAATAATCTTAAACGCTCTTTCATTAGTTGGCCTTATCGCCGTTACGAACTGCGTCATGGCACAACAGGCAAAACTGGTCGAAAAAGTTTCGCGTAAAGGATCAGAAGTAGTCATTCCTTTTGAAAAATATGTTTTACCTAATGGCCTGACCGTTATTCTTGCGGAAGACCATTCCGATCCGCTGGTTCATATCGATGTGACCTACCATGTGGGTTCGGCCCGGGAAGAGATTGGTAAATCCGGCTTCGCCCACTTTTTTGAACACATGATGTTCCAGGGTTCAGATCACGTGCCGAATGGCGACCACTTTAAAATCATTACGGAAGCCGGCGGCTCGCTTAATGGCAGCACCAATCGAGATCGCACCAATTACTACGAAACAGTGCCTGTTAATCAGCTGGAAAAAATGCTTTGGTTAGAATCAGACCGAATGGGCTTTCTTTTAGATGCGGTAACACAGCAGAAATTCGAAGTGCAGCGTGCGACAGTAAAGAACGAGCGGGGCCAGAACTTCGATAATCGTCCGTATGGCCTGGCCTTCGAAAACACTTCCAAGAGCCTGTACCCTTATGGACATCCATATTCTTGGCTGACAATAGGTTATATTGAGGAATTGAATAAGGTAAACGTAAGTGACCTTAAAAATTTCTTTTTACGCTGGTATAGCCCCAATAACGCCACGCTGACCATTGGTGGTGATTTAAACGTTAAACAAACGCTGGCATGGGTTACCAAATATTTTGGAAGCATCCCCCATGGGCCGGAGGTGGCAAACGCCAGTTTTCCTTCACCTGTGTTAACGAAGGATAGATACGTGTCTTATACCGATAATTATGCACAGTTACCACTGCTGAATATTACCTACCCAGGCGTAAAAACATATGATAAAGATATGTCTGCACTAAATGCCTTATCAGAGATTATTGGCGGAGGGAAAAATTCTATTTTTTACAAAAATTTCGTCAAAACACGTAAGGCGGCTGAAGCTGCAATGTATTCGTCAACCTCTGAACTTGCAGGTGAAATTGGTTTTGAAGTAATGCCTTTCCCCGGCCTGACCTTGGCCGATGCAAAAAAAATCATTGCGAGTTCCCTGGCTGAATTTGAAAAAACAGGTGTAAGCAATGATGCACTAACCCGTTTTAAAGCAAGTGCCGAAGCTAATTATATCAACAGCCTTTCTAGTGTGAGCGGCAAAGTGTCTGAATTGGCCATGGCGCAGTATCTAACCGGTGAGCCTAACCAGATTGGCCGGGAGCTGGCTGAGATCCGGGCAGTAACTAAAGAGGACGTAATGCGGGTTTACAACAAATACATCAAAGGCAAACCTGCCGTAATCTTAAGTGTGTTACCTAAAGGTGGAACAGTACCGCCTGTAGCACCCGACAATTACACCATTAACACGTCAGGATATAAAGCACCGGATTACGGTTATGCCGGGTTATCGTATAAAAAACCGAGTGATAATTTTGATCGCTCTGTGCCCCCGGGTACGGGCCCAAACCCTGCTATTAAAGTCCCGGCAATATGGTCTGCAACAACACCGAACGGTATCCGTATCATTGGAACACAAAACAGCGAGACGCCATCAGTTTCCATCAACATTACCTTAGAAGGTGGCGGCTTATTTGCAGTGAATAATCCCTCAAAGGCTGGCTTGGCGGGTATAGTAGCCAGTATGATGAATGAGGAAACACAAAAGTATACAGCCGAGCAATTTAGTTCAGAACTGGATAAGCTGGGAAGTACCATTAACGTGTTCGCAGGTAATGAGGAGTTGATGGTCCTTGCTTCCTCATTAAGCCAGAACGTTTCAAAAACTATGTCACTGCTGCAGGAGCGCTTGTTACATCCCAAGTTCACGCAAGACGCGTTAGATCGTATTAAAAAACAGACTATCGAAAACCTGAAGCAATCAAAAACGCAGCCGGCATCAGTCGCTTCCAGTGTCTACGACAAGGTTTTGTACGGTACGGACAATGTCCGAACTTATGCAGCTGATGGTAACGAAGAAACCGTTCCCAATATCACGCTGCAGGATGTGCAGGCTTATTATGACAACTATTTTGTACCGTCACTTACCCGGATCGTTGTCGTAGGCGATATTAATGAAGGATCTGCCCGTAGTAACCTGGCATTTCTGAATAACTGGAAGGATAAAAAAGTAACTTTACCTGCTCCTGCCGGGGGTAAAACATTTGATAAAACTTCCTTATACATCGTAGATGTTCCCGGTGCGGCGCAATCTGAGATCCGTATAGGTTACCTGGATAACCTGAATTATGATGCAACAGGTGACTATTATAAACTGGGTATTGCTAATTACATCCTGGGCGGAGCCTTCAACAGTCACGTTAATCTTAATCTGCGCGAAAAACGGGGTTGGACATACGGCGCACGCTCCGGCTTCAGTTCGGGCAAATACGGCGGTGATTTTACGGCCTCTGCCGGCGTGTTGGCCGCCAGTACGGACAGTTCGGTAGTTGAGTTCATCAAGGAAATTCACAATTATCAACAAAATGGTATTACACCGGAAGAATTAAGGTTTACACAGGCCTCGATCGGTCAGAGCGATGCCCGCAGGTATGAAACAAATGCTCAAAAAGCGGCTTTCCTGTCTCGCCTGCTGGAATACAATCTCAAGCCTGACTACGTGGCTCAGCAGAACAGCATCCTGGCAAATATAACTCCCGCTGAGCTCAATCAATTATCATCTAAATACCTTAACACGGATAATATGGTAATTGTAATAGTTGGCGATAAAGCCCAAATCATGCCTGGCCTTCAGAAGCTCGGCTATCCGATACAGGAACTTGATGCGGACGGCAAGCTCAAACAATAACGGTAATCACTCACTGACAGCAAATCTAATAATGTCTTATATCAAACGAATATTCCTTACCCTGCTAATTCTTACGGGGCTATCTATTTCAGGAATGCCGGCAAGCGCGCAGGACACCATCTCTACAGCGGGCGTTGTATTCGCTCCGGCTCCGGCTGATACGCCAAAGCCGCAGGTTTCTCTTGTTAAAAACCCTGTAAAAAAACCTGTAAATGCGCCGGACAAAAAAGAAAAGAAGAAAACTTTGTTAGCCATTTTCCTCGCGGGCGTATTGGGCGGATTTGCAGCCTTGTTGATGCCCTGTATATTTCCAATGCTACCTATGACGGTAAGTTATTTTACCAAGGGCGCTGACAGAAGCCGGGGGATTAGTAAAGCGATAACTTATGGCGTAGCTATTATCGTTATCTACGTGGTACTGGGGTTGCTTATTACCGTTTGCTTTGGCCCGGATGCCTTGAACAGCCTTTCTACCAACGGAGTATTCAATTTTGCTTTTTTTCTATTATTAGTGGCATTTGCCGCTTCCTTTCTGGGGGCCTTTGAAATCACTTTACCCAGCAAATGGGTTAATAAAATGGACCAGGAGTCCGACCGCAAAGGCTTAGCCGGAATCTTTTTCATGGCGGCAACTCTTGCCCTGGTATCCTTTAGTTGTACAGGCCCGATTATAGGGACCTTACTCGTGCAGGCAGCAACGACGGGCGCCCTTTTAGGCCCGGCTATCGGAATGTTTGGTTTTGCCCTGGCATTAGCACTGCCTTTTGCTTTGTTTGCTATGTTCCCAAGCTGGTTAAATGCGCTGCCGAAATCGGGCGGCTGGCTGAACAGTGTTAAAGTTACTTTAGGATTTCTTGAACTCGCTCTTTCCCTGAAGTTCCTTTCCAACGTCGACCTTGCCTATCACTGGCATTGGTTTGACCGTGAAATATTCTTGGTGTTGTGGATTGTGATTTTCGCATTAATGGGTATTTATCTGTTGGGGAAATTAACGTTAAGCCATGACAGTGAATTAAAATTTGTTTCGGTGCCACGCCTGTTTCTGGCAATAATAGTATTATCATTTACGATGTACCTGGTGCCCGGACTTTGGGGAGCCCCGTTAAAGTCAGTAAGCGCTTTTCTGCCTCCTAAGGCCACGCAGGATTTTGATCTGTCTGGCGGATTAGCGGCCGCTGTAAATACTGTATCGGACAACGGGCCGCACAAATACGAAGGGTTATTTGATAAACCCAAAGGCTTTAATCCATTTTTCGATTATGCCGAAGGGCTTGCCTATGCGAAAAAGGTACACAAACCGGTGATGATCGATTTTACCGGTCATGCCTGTGTTAACTGCCGGAAAATGGAAGAAAATGTGTGGCCTGATCCCAAGATCTCAAAATTGATCAATCAGGATTACGTCCTCATCCAGCTTTACGTGGATGACAAAACTGACCTGTCAGCGGATGAACAAACCACTACCCCGGAAGGTAGAAGCATAAAGACCATTGGTAATAAATGGAGTTATTTACAAACTTCAAAATTCGGGGCTAATTCGCAACCATTTTATGTATTGCTCGATCCGGGTACCGAGCAACCAATGGTAGATCCAAAGGGCGCAGAGTATGACATACCCAGTTACCAGCAATATTTAGAAAGCGGGCTAAATGCCTTTAAAAGATAAAGACCAGTCGTCAAATGAAAAATAAATTTACTGATATGCGTATATCGACATTTAAGTGCAGGGTCGGATTGTTTTCAATGGCGGCGGTATAAAATTAAAAGTCTTCATTCGTTCTTTAGAGTTAGTTAATAGTTAATTTAATAAAAGCGTCCTCAGAAGCGGATGCTTTTTTATGATTTTAAAATCGCATTCGAATAAATCAAAAGTGCAAATGTCCATTTTTGATATATCCAAGATCGACAATTTGACTTTGAGTTCATCCCCCGAGCCACTGAGGGCACTTATATTATTAGCACCACAAAAAGAGAAAAAAATATATTAATTAAAATGGAAAGACACGCGTTGCTGACTGACGATCTTATAAAATTATCAAGTTGTAGTGAACACGTTAAATGCCTTATAATAGGCTCTGGACCAGCAGGGTATACGGCTGCAATATATGCTGCACGAGCTGATCTCAACCCGGTATTGTATACCGGGATCTTAGCTGGCGGGCAGCTTACCCAAACCACTGAAGTAGAAAACTATCCCGGTTATCCCGATGGCATCCAGGGTCCCGAAATGATGGAAAATTTCCGCAAACAAGCTGAGCGATTAGGCACTGATATCCGTTTGGGTTATATTACCTCTGTCGATTTCTCCGGCATGCCGCATGTGGTGGTAGTTGATGAAGCCAAAACCATTACGGCGGATACCGTAATTATATCCACAGGTGCATCAGCTAAATGGTTGGGGCTAGAGTCAGAGCAAAAATATAACGGCTTTGGCGTATCTGCTTGTGCGGTTTGTGATGGTTTCTTTTTTCGAGGACAGGATCTAGCCATTGTTGGGGCCGGAGATACCGCTGCTGAGGAAGCGATTTACCTGGCTAAGCTGGCCCGCAAAGTGTACATGTTGGTTAGGCGAGATGAGTTCCGCGCTTCAAAAGCGATGGTGCAACGTGTGCTGAATACGCCTAACATTGAGATCCTGTACAATACTGAAACCAAAGAAATCACGGGTGACGGCTTGAACGTTACCGGTGTAAAAGTGCAGAACAATAAAGTACAGGAAGAAACGATACTGGATGTCACAGGCTTTTTTGTTGCTATCGGTCACCAACCCAATACCCATATATTTAAAGGCTGGTTAGATATGGATGAAACAGGTTATATTAAAACCAAACCGGGTACCACCTATACTAATATTAGGGGGGTATTTTGCTGCGGCGATGCACAGGATCACGTATATCGCCAGGCGGTTACAGCTGCCGGTACGGGTTGTATGGCCGCCATTGACGCCGAACGATATCTGGCCGGCCGGGCGGCAGACCTTATTTTAGAGGAGGAAGCGACTTAAAAAGTGCGTTAAAACCATCACCCGTCTTTACTCGATACAGCCACCGAAGTGTTTGTGAGTAAATCTTTCCTTACTCCATCGGGTGCTATTGCATTTTTAT
Source organism: Mucilaginibacter sp. KACC 22773 (assembly GCF_028736215.1). Lineage (NCBI taxonomy): Bacteria > Pseudomonadati > Bacteroidota > Sphingobacteriia > Sphingobacteriales > Sphingobacteriaceae > Mucilaginibacter > Mucilaginibacter oryzagri. The sequence goes on along the minus strand of NZ_CP117883.1, from coordinate 6,061,552 downwards.
CCTTGGTTTCGATGGTTGCTGCTTCTTCATTCCAGGCATTTTATTTGTCCAGATTCCTTTCCCCTTTGTTAAAGTCCGCAATCTAAGCTGGTAAGTTGGCAATCTATTAGTGGCGGTAGCCAAGTATAACGGTAGCCTGATGTCACCGAAATACCGGTCGGTTCTTCTGGAAAGCGGGAAAATATCCTTACAGGCCGATACCCCAATACATTGTTATTTTATTAAAAAAGCCATTTTGCTAATTTTTTCAATAACTATTTATATAATTTTAATAAATTTTACGGAAAAATAGCCATATTAAAAAAAAAATCACGATTCCTGGAAAATATTTTGCTTATTATTGCATAGGTCAAAATGAATAAAAAACATCATGGAATTAGATCCTACAGATAGAGAGATTTTAAAACTTTTGCAAAAGAATGCACTACTAACCAACAAAGATATTTCAGGAAAGATTTACAAATCTATAGCTACGATTTATGAGCGCGTCAGACGGCTTACAGAAAATGGGTATATATTACGCACAGTTGCCATTCTTGACAGAACTAAGATTGATAGAAGTTTAATTGCATTTAGCCAGGTATTATTAAATGACCACGCCGCCGGAACTTTAAAGCAATTTGAAACGGAGATAGCGAAATTCCCGGAAGTGATGGAGTGTTTTCAAATGACCGGTACCTTTGATTTCCTGCTCAGGATAGCAACGGCTAACATGGAGGCATATCATGACTTTTATCGCAATAAATTAGCTACGTTGCCTAATATTACTACGGTACAAAGCTTTTTTGTACTTTCGGAAACTAAAAGTGATACCGCCTACCCGCTGTAGTATTAAGATAGACGATATGCACAATTGCCCCAGTATTATTTAAAGTTGAACAGCAATTTTAACTGTCACCTTTTGCCAATTCAATCATTGCTGAAACTTCTTCGGCAGAAGCTTCATCACCTCCATTAAATCCTTCGATTAAAAATCTGATTCGACCGTTGCGGTCAATCACATATTTAGTGGGAATACCCTCTATCTTGAAAGCACTAACAGCAGGATTAGTCTTGGTTTTTGAATCATAATAATCCATGTATAGGTCAAACGTATAATTCTTCGACTTTAGATATTGTGAAGCGTCCTTCAAAGGCTCTTTAGCACTATGTTCCCAAGTATGAATAAACAAAAAAGCCACCTTCCCATCATTCTTGTACCTGTTTACAACCTGCTGCATAGCAGGAAATGAAGCTTTGCAGGGCACACACCAAGTTGCCCAGAAATCCAGCACGACAATTTTCCCTTTAAAGTCAGACAGCGATACCGTCTTGCCGTTTATGTCACGAACGGTAAAAAATGGAGTGGGATTATTGATCATGCTGGGAGCTACTTCCTGCCGGATACGTCTACTCAAGGCTTCATTAAGTGTTTTAAAAGAAGAATTCGTATCCTTGCCCATTTTCTGATATGCCACAGCTAATTGTGCTCTCATATCAGGTGTTCCCTTGCCTTCCAAAATGGCCGCTTCAAGTGCTGTAATGATACCGGTATAATCGTTTTCAGCACGCAGAATAGTTGTATAATCTCCAATGATTTCGTCGCTTCTGCGCATACCTGTGGATTCAGCATATACTTTTTTAATTAAAGGAGCAGCTTCTTCAATTTTGCCATTGCTGATGAGAATATGGGCATAGGTCGCGTCGATTCCGTTATTACGCTCTCCGGTCCCGGAATTGTTGGAGGATGATTTAATTTCCCTTAACATCTCTTCTGCCTTGGCAGGGTCCAGGGCATAAACGCCCCGGGCGGCTGATGCCAAAAGTGATGGGGTTCGGATCGAGTCAATATAAATAAAGGCGCCTTTAAGATCCTTATCAGCGATCCTCTTCATCGCAATAGAAAGTTCTACAAAGCCAGATCCCATGCGGTTATTGGCCGCATGAGCAAAGCGCTTGCGCATAGCAAGGTACTTTTCCCGCTGTTTTGCCGGGTCATTTTCGGCCATCACTTCCATGCTTGCGCTTTGAAATCCATAATCTCCCAGAGGAAACCGTCTTGCTGTTGAACGAAATGCGCTATCACTCATAGCCCTATTTTCTTTGACATTGTAGAAACGGACTAAGGCTTCCCCGTCCACTTCATTACCTGTTTTAAATAGCTGTTCAATCTTTTTTTGCCTCGCAACAGTATCGGTCATTTTAAGAAGGCCATCCAAAATGATTCCTGATTTGGTTGTATCTTTATCTTGGCCATATGTAGAAACGCAGGATAAAACCACAAGGGCGACCAGGGAAAGTATTATTTTTTTCATATGTTCATAATTTAATTGATCTATTGAATTACTTCTTTATTACCAGTTACATAAGTCTAGCTGTTACCCTTAGTTGATCTCAAAATAAATTTAAATTCAAGGCCGACTATCATTATTCACAAGTCACGCTGAAATGAAACGAGTGAACGCCTTGAACGGGACGGCTGCTGGGGAAAGGGATGACCATGCAGCTGCAACGAACAATACCGGGCGAGCGCGCGCAGTATGTGGCGGCGATCAATGCTGCAGGAAGATCACTCTATATTGAAAACCAGCATATGGACGTGCTGGAAATCATCGATAGCCTGCATCAGGCGCTTCACCGTGGTATTACAATAATATTACTGATGCCTGCCGCACCTAACAATGCCCTCGTGCCGCTACGGAAATTCGGCAGCAGGAACTAACACGGTAAGCACGGTGCTTATTTATATCATTCCGGCCATTTCTTAAAAAAAACAGACGGCATCTTGCCCCCTGACGTTCACATTATTTCAACGGCTTATTCAGTGGGGGCGTCCGTATAATACAGGAAATCTCAGTAAAGAAGGAGCAACATGCGTTCCTTAGCAGTTATTTAAAATATTTTCGCCGTACAATCGTCTTAACTATATGAGCCCTATCCACTTGCTTTTAGTTGCCACCCAATTTACACTATTCCTGGTCTGCGGCGTATTCTGGGGTTTGTATTTCTCGATCAGCAGGTCCTACCAGGTATTCACTGCGGGAGAACTGGCCAAAATTGCACGAACAATCGTAGCCAACCTGGAGGTTCCCATGCGGAATATCTCGCTGCTTTGCATCGTCCTGATGAGCCTCTCGATCTCATTTTATCCGGATAGAAGCGGCTGGAGCTTTTATGGCATAATAGCTTCCATGTTGTTCATTATTACCTCCCTGGTAATTACTACTGCTATTGAGGTACCCATCAATAACATGGTGGTGACCTGGACAGATGATGATAAACCGGCAGACTGGGAACAACTGCGCGGCCGCTGGCAATATTTTAACGTGGTTCGAACGATCCTGGCCCTGCTAAGCTTCGCCTTATTCGCCGCTGCGGTTGTCTTCGCTTAAATTCGGGAAAGGATTGGCAAAATGCTACTTTGCATTTCACCCATCGATCAGCTCACTGCTTATTCCAATGATTATATTCTGATCAGATAAGCGGAATGAGAGGCGCAGGCTACCCGTTAGATTAAAAATGGGTCAAACGTACGCAATTTATCCTGCAAGGACCACGATGCCTGCGAACGCTAACTTTGTAGTTTGCGTTTTTTAATAGGTAAGGACCCGTATGATCATTGATGACCAAAGTGTAAATCAACCATGGATAATGATCGTGGACGCTTTTGTTAATTTTCTCTTTTAAAAGAGAAAATTAACAGCTTTATAAAAATATATTTTTATCCACTAAGGGTAAACCACTACCTTATGTTACCTTACTTTAATTACCATAAAAATGGAAGAGCAACATTTGACCGACCTGATCGGAAAGTATTTAGCGGGGAAAGCGACTGATTCGGAGAAGAAAGAACTGAATGATTGGTATTCGCAGCAAAATGAAAGAGAAGCGGTATGGGAGAGTGATGTCGACAATGAGGAAAAAAGAGTAGAAGCAAGAATGCTTAGACAGATTAACGCACATGTTCAATCAACAAGGACCAGGGTATTTTACTTTAACAAGAGATTTATTCGCGGGGCCGCCGCGGTGTTTGCTGGTTTTTTTCTATTGTCCGGTATTTATTTTTTAGTTGCACCACGCCACAGCGGAAATAAAAATTTAGTAGCGGCATCAGTTAGCGCACCTGTTAAATTTTCTGAAAATAAATATGTGAAATTACCAGACGGAAGTATTGTGGTTCTTCATTCCGGAAGCAAAATACAATATAATTTCAACGGAAAAGTCCGGGAACTTTCATTGTTTGGTGAGGCGTATTTTGATATCAAGCATAAGACAGATCAACCGTTTGTCATCCATACGGGTAATCTAACGACCACTGTTTTAGGAACAGCCTTTAATATTGTTGCGTTTCCGGGGCAGAACATTACGGTTTCAGTGACCCGTGGAAAAGTAAGCGTTGCAGACAAAAACAAAAAAATTGTCGCGGTACTATTGCCCAACCAGCAAGTTACCTATAGCGACGTTACCAAAATGGGGAACCTTCAAATTGTTAAAGCAAAGGAGGTGATTACCTGGACGAAGTCAGATATGCAATTAGATGACATACCTTTCAAGCAGGTAGCTGAAAGGTTGAGCAGGCGTTATAGCGTCGAGGTAAAGTTCAAAAATCCGGATTTGGAAAAATGCCTGATCCATGGAAGGTTTGACGGAACAGAATCCCTGCAGCAAGTGTTGGATGTATTGACTCGAACAATCGGTGCTAGTTATACTATCGATGGACAGAATATTATGATAGACGGAACAGCATGTCAATGACAATAATTCTTTAACCCTATTTAAAAATTAAAAAAAACTATGGAAAAAATTTACACAAAAAGCTAAGTTATTAAACGTCGAGCTACGTAGGACGCATAGACTCCACAAAAAAACTCCTCAGCCTTGGACAGCAATAAGGAGTTCGAATAAAAAATTTATTTGCTCATTTTTTAAACATACAAATAATGCAAAAATTAACTGCTTTTGCAAAAAGGAATTTCTATCCCCTTTTTAAAATAAAATCTCGAATTAATTGGCTTTTTATTATGAAATTAAGCGTTTGTTGTGGAGCTTTTTTAATATGTAGCTTTACTCTGCTTGCTTCTACCCCTTCATCCGGACAAAGCCTCCATGGAACGAAAATATCTATGGAAGCTAAGGGCGAGTCTCTTAAGTCTGCGCTGCAAAAATTACAGGATCAGACAGGGTTTGTTATCTTTTATCGCTCAGATAAAATAAACAAATATCAAAGCGTAACGCTGGAAAATAAGCAAAGATCCGTAGCTGAAACCCTCGATTTACTGCTTAAAGGTACAAACCTTGAGTATCAACAGGATGGCAACAAGATTATTTTATCGGAGAAGGCAAAAGTAAGCGTTAGCCAGGCCACTGAGGTCAGCGAAATCACAGTTGCCGGTATTGTCAGGGACGAAAAGGACGATCCCCTGGCAGGTGTCACTATTTTGTGTAAACAAAACCATAATTTGGGTACGGCAACCGACCAAAATGGACATTTCAGTTTACCCGGTTTGCCTGAAAATGCGATTTTAGTTTTCAGTTTTATTGGTTATGAAACCAAAGAGATTCCTATAGGCGGATTGACAAGATTGGACATTCATCTTAAAGCTGCGCCCGGTTCTCTAAACGAAGTTCAAATCATTGGTTACGGTCAAACGACGAAAAGAGACAATACAGGGTCCGTTAGTTCGGTAACTGCAAAAGATTTAGGAAAACAGACCATCGATAATCCATTGGTTGGCCTCCAGGGCCGTGTAGCCGGAATGCAGGTCACCCAAGACAACGGATTGCCAGGAGCCGCTGTACGGGTTAATATAAGGGGCGCCTACAATCCTTTATCTGAGGCCGGTTATATTCCCTTATATGTCATTGATGGCGTGCCGTTTACCTTATTCAACGGCGCATCTCCAACATCAGATAATTTAAACGCATACGGTACTGCCGGGGCAAACGGCGGAGTAAGTCCTTTTAGTATGATCGCCCCTGAAGATATTGAAAGGATCGATATTCTGAAAGATGCAGATGCGACCGCTATATACGGTTCCAGAGGCGCGAATGGTGTAGTGCTGATCACTACCAAAAAAGGAAACCAGGGTAGGACAACTGTGAATGTCAATGTAAACAGCGGTATTGGAAAAGTACCCCGGTTTGTCCCCGTGCTAAATTTGCAACAATACCTTGATTTAAGAAGGCAAGCCTACGCAAATGCTGGAGCAACCCCCAGCGCCGAAAATGGCGGACTGGATCTGACAAGCTGGAGCCAAACAAGTTCAACTGATTGGCAAAAATACTTTCTTGGCGGAACTGCACATACCACAAATGCTACGGCATCAATCTCCGGTGGCGACGCGTCAAACACCTTTTTGCTATCTACAACTTATAGAAAACAAGGAACTGTGTTTATCGGAGATTATGGATCTAACTCTTTTTCCGGACGATTGAATGGCGGTCATACAAGTTTCAATAGGAAATTTAGTATCAACGCCTCGGCAAACTATTCCTACATGGGTACTGATTTACCGACAAGCGATTTTTCTGGTCCTTTTTCAGGGGTTACAGGTCTTGCCCCCAATTATCCGCTTTATAATCCTAATGGCAGTTTGAACTGGACCTCCAACAATCCGGTGGCTTATTTGATGCAACCTACTTTAGCGCAGACTACGAATCTGGTTACCAATGTTGACATGTCGTATCTTCTGGCAAAAGGCCTTACTTTAAAAGTAAATGCGGGATATACCCTGACAAGAATTAAACAGCAGCAACAAAAGCCGGCTAGTTCCCAGAACCCTTCTTTTGCGCCTACGAGCAGCCTGACCTATACAGACAATGATAATTCAAACTACATTATTGAGCCACAGGCCGGATATGTGCGTCAAATTGGAAAAGGCAAACTGGATGTAGTGGCCGGTATGACCTATCAGCAAAATAAATCGACCGGTGTATACCTGCTTGGTACTGGTTATGGTTCTGATGAATTACTGGGAAGTTTGATTGGTGCATCATTGGTTCAAACGCAGTATGCCAATTATTCTTTATACAAATATACAGCAGGCTTCGCCAGGGTAAATTATAACTGGGATAGTAAATATATCATCGACGGTACCTTTAGAAGAGATGGATCATCCCGATTCGGCGAAAATAAACGTTTTGGAAATTTTGGTGCCGTGGGTGCTTCCTGGATTTTTGCTGATGAAGAGTTTATGAAAAATATGAACTTTTTAAGCTTTGGTAAATTACGGGCGAGTTACGGTCTAACAGGCAACGACCAGATACCTAACTACCAATATTATGCGTTATATCAGGCAGTAGGTTCATATGGCGCCTATGACGGGTTTCCGACCCTTTTATCGACCAATATCGCCAATCCTGATTTGTCTTGGGAGACTGCAAAGAAGTTAGACATTGCCTTGGAGATGGGAATATTAAAAGATAGAGTTTTACTGAAGGTGGATTATTACCGCAACAGGACATCAAACATCCTGATGTATGAACCATTACCAAGCCAAACAGGTACGACTTCCCTATTAAAGAATGTTGGTGCTACATTTCAAAATAGAGGTTTTGAATTTGAGCTTAGTACAGTTAACGTTGCCAAGTCAAATTTTAAGTGGACGACCAATATCAATTTAACCATAAACAGGGACAAAATCCTTTCTTTCCCAGGCCTCGCTGATTCCTACTATGCTACTCAATTCATCGTTGGTCAGCCTGCCACTGTGCCATTATTATATCATTATACAGGACCAGATCCGCAAAACGGTCTTCCAACTTACCAAGATAAAAACGGCGACGGCGTTATTAATGAATCAGACCTGTCGCAAGCCCCTTATGGACACCCATTTTATGGTGGTATAACCAATAATATAAAGTATAAGTCTTTGGAACTGGATTTCACCTTCCAATACAATCACCGCATGGGGTATAAAGACGCGACACTCGCGTTCGCCTCATTGCCGTTTGGTTCAACTTATCAAAATCCTAGTACAGGAGCATTGAATAGATGGATGGCGCCGGGAAGTACAGGCTATTATCCTGTAGCAACCCTAAATTATGATCCTTCCTTTTCAAATCTGGATCTCTCGGATTATAATTGGGGTGATGCATCCTATCTTAAATTGAAAACAGTGAGTCTAAATTACTCTCTTCCCAAAATGTGGATAAGTCGAATTGGGTTCAGTAATGCCACAGTTTATTTACAAGGACAAAACCTTTATACCTGGGCTAAGCAGAAATACATTTATGACCCAGAGGTAGCAGCCGGCGGTGCCGGATCTGGGCCCGGGGTGGGTCGATTCAATGCTTTTCCACAATTACGGACTATCGTTCTTGGATTAAATTGTTCATTTTAAGCATCAAACATCATGAAATACAAAATTACATCAATTCACAACGCTACCTTCCTGTTAGCATTTATAACCATCGCCTTTGTATGCTCCTGCAAAAAATATGTGGATGTTCCCATTGCTCCCGGACTATTAACAACAGAAAAGGCCTTTGCTTCAGACAGTTCGGCCACCAGCGCAGTACTTTCGCTCTACAACTATTCTGCGACCAACAATAGCATACAGTATTATACCTGGACGGGGGGACTACAGGCTGATGAACTACAATATACAGGCACTGATCCCGCAACGATTCAATTTGAGCAGAACCAGATCTTCACAAATAACCCTATTTCTTCCGGTGGCCTATGGGGCTACCCTTATACGGCTATCCGGTTTGCAAATTCTGCTATTGAACAAATTAATATTTCAAAAAATATAACTCAGCCGACAAAGGATCAGCTTTCAGGAGAAGCGAAGTTCATGCGGGCATTTATGTTTTTCTATTTGTCAAACTTTTTCGGAGATGTACCGCTTACGCTCGACCCTAATCCGCTTAACAATGCAAAATTATCTAGGGCCACAAGTGCACAAGTTTATGACCAAATAATTACCGATCTTAAAAGTGCTCAATCCTTATTAACTGAAAACTATGCAGGAAACGCAGCTCACAGAGCAAGGGTCAATAAGTTGGCAGCAACGGCATTACTAGCCAGGGTTTACCTCTATCGAAAAGATTATAGAAACGCGCAGGAACAAGCGAATTTGGTCATCAATTCGGGAGCCTATGGCATGCCGGCATTAAACGAGGTATTTACCAACAACAGTCCGGAAGTGATCCTTCAATTTGCAACAAACAATGGCGTTTCAACGATTGGAAGTCAGTACCGGACCAACCCAGGAGATGCAACAAGCCCTCCACCTACCTATGTACTATTTAATAATTTTGTAAGATCATTTGAGCGGGGCGACAACCGCCGGACGGCATGGATTGATTCAACGAATTATAACAACACGACTTACTACCGGATTTATAAAAACAAAATTGCCGATCAATCACAGGGAAATAACGAGTACGACGTGGTTTTAAGATTGGCGGAGCAATACCTCATCAGCGCAGAAGCTAAGGCTCAACAGGGGAATGTGGCCGGTGCCGCGAGCGACCTGAATGTTGTACGAAGACGCGCGGGTTTGAGAAATACCACAGCCAATACACAAGCTGCCCTGCTAACGGCCATTCTTCAGGAACGCAAGGTAGAACTATTTGGAGAGTTCGCGCATAGGTGGCTGGACTTGAAACGTACAGATCAGGCAAATGCCGTATTGGGACCGTTAAAACCTACCTGGAAGCCAACAGCGGTTTTAAATCCAATTCCTAATCAGGATATTTTACTAAATAATAATCTTACACAGAACCCCGGTTACTAATAAGTTATAGACATTGCCGGCAGTAATGTCTGTACCGATGATTGCTTATCAAAGATAAATCAAATATAAAAAGATGAAAATCAGCATTTCAATAATAATAGCCGCGTCGGCTTTAAGTTTGTCAACCGCAAAAGGTTTAGCGCAAACAACCGTTAACCGAGATAGTACAAGAAAGGTTTTGCAAAACCTATTCATATCAAAAGACCCGCAGGACAAGGTTACGCTTAATGATAATTTAAAAAAACTTGCAGCAAGCGACAACGAAAGAGAGGTGATGCTGGCCGGTGATTATTATTATCAGCTTAAAAATCAAAAAGCGGCAGATTCATTATATCAACGCCAATTGGTGAAGTTTCCAATGGGCATGGCTGCAAGGGAAAAGGGTCAGCAGGCTATTTATGATCTAAAGACAGCGGAAGAACAAGAGGCGGCATATAAAAAATGGGTAGCTAAGTTTCCTCCTTCCCGATTTCCAAATATAGACCACGACCATCTTGTCTATGATTATGTAACTGTAGGCATCGCAATGCTGTATGCAGAGAAACATAATACCCGGAAAGCCCTGGCCTACATCAATATGGAAAAGGAGGAATTCTGGAAAACTAACGGATATTCCGGGCTTGCTGATGCTTTTGAAAAAGCCGGAGATAAACCTAATGCCAAGTTGTATGTCAAAAAAGCCATGGACATTGCCGGAAAATTCTATTACGCTAAAAATAATGATAATGCCGGAAAATTTGCTGCTTCAGGATACCCGGCTCTTTTAGCGAGATATGCGCAAATATTATTCGATGAGAAAAAATATACTGAAGCGTTAACTTATATAGAGAAATCTTATAAACTAAACAAGGAGGTTAACCCGGCAACCAGCTATTCCTATGCCAAAATGCTGATGAAGCTTGGCCGAAACAAAGACGCTTATTCGAAATTGGAAGGAGTGGTTAAAGCCGGCAAAGCTACTACCGAAATGGAAGCAACCTTTAAATCGCTTTACGTAAAAGTAAATGGCAGTAATAAAGGATATGACGCTTATGCCGCTGTAATCAGGAAGGGCTTTTTAGATAACCTCCAGGCAAAGTTGGCAAACGAGATCATGAATACGCCGGCTAACAATTTTACACTCAGTGATTTAGATGGAAATAAGGTTACACTGGCCGATTTAAAAGGAAAAATTGTAATTCTGGATTTCTGGGCGACCTGGTGTGGGCCTTGTAAGGCATCGTTCCCCGCAATGCAGATGGCTCAAAACAAATTTAAAGATGATCCAAACGTGAAGTTTTTATTTATTCATACATGGGAAAGAACCCCTAATGCTACCGAAGATGCAAAAGCTTTTATTAAAAGTAAAGGGTATAATTTCGAAGTGTTAATGGATTTGAAGGATCCTGCGACAAAACTGAATAATGTGGTAAGCAGCTATAACGTCGATGGAATACCTTCAAAATTTGTTATTGATAAAAATGGTATAATACGGTTTCACTTACTTGGCTTTGAAGGAGGTAACGAGGCTGCGGTTGATGAATTATCAATGATGATTGATATGGCAAAGGAAAAGTCTTAATTAACTAATTGAATTAGGATAAACAGATGATTACCGGCGAATTCATTTTCGCAACTATTGCCTGCCCTTAATTTTACCTGCTAAGGAAAATTAAGGGCTAACCTGAAGGGGAATCAGAACTATTTTAAACCTGGGTTGGGAAATCACATAATACGAAAAGAATGAAAAGGATATTAATAGCCGCCATCGTGATATTGTTCAGTATGCATACGAAGGCACAGATTTTAGCACCTGTCAAGTGGAGTTACGCAGCGAAAAAAATAAATAAAGAGGAAGCCGTCATATTTTTAAAAGCGACCATCGACAATGGCTGGCATATTTATTCGCAAAATGTAAAAGACGGAGGCCCGGTAAAAACCAGCTTTACTTTTACACCCTCAAAGGATTACACGGTTGCCGGTAAAACGGCAGAGCCCGCACCTGTAACTAAATTTGAAAAAGTTTTTAATATGGATGTCAGCTATTTTGAACACGCCGTGGTTTTTCAACAGAAAATTAAGTTAAAGGCAGGCGAAGCAATGATTAAAGGGCAATTGGAATATATGACCTGTAATGACAAGCAATGCCTTCCACCGGCAAATATTGACTTTAGCATTGCAGTAAAATAAACTAATAACATATTGAATCAATTATTCTGCTTACCAGAGCAGGTACTTATATATGCTATACAAGTTGACATAGGGACGACTGCATAACAGCGCCACTAAGTGCCAATACCCGGGAGCTATTTTGGGCCCAGCATATATAAAATACCTGGATGGCGGTCTTAACGTATATGGGGAAATATGAGGATCTATATGACAATATTGCCTTTGTCTTTGTAATTCTGGCTTTCATCCTGGCGGTGTACCTGATCGTCAGGATTTTAGTTAACCGATTCAGGGGAAGAGATGACCTGGATAGCTTTTAATTAGTAAAAGTCTTCATTTCGTTCTTTATTCAGTTATAGTTAATTAAAAAAATAAGGCATTCTCAGAAGCGGGTGCCCTATTTAAATGTTTAAAATGATAAAAGAGAAAATAGTAAAAGAACAAATATCTGTATTTGACATATTCAAGATCGGCATCGGGCCGTCCAGTTCCCATACGCTCGGTCCATGGCGTGCTGCTCTTCAGTTCGTGAAATCTTTAAAAAAGGGCAATAAGCTTGGTATAACTACCCAGGTGAAGATATTTCTATATGGCTCACTGGCTAAGACCGGCAAAGGACATGGCACAGATGTCGCTGTACTACTCGGATTGAGCGGATATGACCCGGTAACTTTTGATGTAGATCTAATTGATAGTAAGATAAAGCAGATCAGGGATTCTCGTGAATTAAGACTGGCTGAACAAAAAGTCATCGAATTTATTTATACGGATGACTTATATTTTCTTTATAATGAGATTTTATCCTATCATCCTAATGGATTGACCTTCCAGGCCTTTTTGAATTCCGGAAAAGTATTTTCAGAAACTTATTACTCGGTCGGTGGCGGATTTGTAGTTAAGGAAGGCGAAGAGGAAAACTTAGATAATCAGGTGGCGCTGCCATATCCTATTAATACAGCGGCGGAATTGTTAGCTTATTGCAAAGATACAGGTCTTCAAATCCACGAGCTGGTTATGGCAAATGAATTAACCTGGCGCTCTGAACTCCAAACCAAAGCGGGCTTACTAAATGTATTCAATACTATAAAAGAGTGTATTTATAAGGGGTGCCGTACAAACGGTATACTTCCCGGGGGCTTAAATGTAGCAAGAAGGGCCGCAGGAATTAATAGCAAGCTTTTAGGTAACGTCGATTACAAAAATTTTGATGAATGGGTTTTATTAATTAAAAACACGGGGAAGGAATTCAGCAATATTTTGGACTGGGTGAGTTGTTTTGCCCTTGCTGTTAACGAAGAAAATGCCTCTTTTGGAAGGGTCGTTACTGCACCTACTAACGGTGCGGCCGGGGTGATTCCTGCTGTTTTAATGTATTTCATCATTTTCTGTGACGAACAGTCTGAGGAAAGTCTAATCAGGTTTTTTTCGGTTGCATCAGAGATCGGTAGCATATTTAAGAAAGGTGCCACGATATCAGCTGCAATGGGCGGTTGCCAGGCCGAAATTGGTGTATCCTCGGCAATGGCTGCTGCAGCCTTGACCGACGGGTTGGGCGGTTCGCAGGAACAGGCGTTGATGGCCGCTGAAATTGCAATGGAGCATCATTTGGGGTTGACCTGTGATCCAATTGGTGGGCTAGTACAAATTCCTTGTATTGAGCGAAATACAATGGGTGCCATTAAAGCCATAGCTGCAGCCCAGCTCGCGCTTCAGGGAAATCCGGGACAAGCAAAAGTTAGTCTGGATGCGGTCATTAATACGATGTGGGAGACAGCACTCGACATGAACTCAAAATATAAGGAAACCTCTGACGGGGGACTTGCCACCAACATACCGCTCAGTTTACCCGAATGTTAATTCATTATTTGGTTATCTCTCAATACGCGAATATGTTTTAAACAGCGGGTATAGATTTTTCAATGCAAAGGTCTATACTCATCTCTTAGTGTTGATCTTTGTGTCTTATCTTGTAAGTTTTATCCTGCCCTTTGTGAAATTTTTATCGTAGCCGATTGTGCCCGGCTGCTGATCATATCGGCAAGATATGGGCTGTTCTTGTATTTTTTTTTATAGGCTTCATCGATATGTTGTTCTAAGGCGCGATCGTAAACAGGTTCAAAACCCACCTCTTTTGTCATGCCCGCGGCTATTATACGCCCGGCTTTCTGTTTCAGAGCGGCCTTGTGCCATCGTGACGCAATGCCGCTATAGGCGCGCACGTACAAATCCCCATCTACCACGACCGCCCATATCCATGTGGGCGTGCCGTATGTAACACCGTCTTCCCGATAGGGCGATATGTGCAAGTCATCAGCATCATCAATCTGTTTCAGGTCGTTTGGCGAAAACTGTTCATCATCTTTATTCATAATTGTAGCCACATAATTAAAATTTATTTTTCATTTTGCTTTATGGTAAGAGCCTTAGATAATATTTTACCAGCGATAGCGGCTTCGTTTTTACCGATACTGTCTTTAATCAATACGAGGGCCTGAGTCAATTGTTCCTCGCTAAGCCCCGTGTTTAAGCCAATACCAATATGCGATTGCAGCTGAGATTCAACGCCGCTCATAGCTGCGAGTGCAGAAATGGTGGCGAGCTCCCGTTGCTGATAAGAAAGTATATCCCGGCTGAAGATGTCGGCAAAAAGGTGCTCTTTTAAAAATGTATCGATCACAGGAGCAAATCCGTTGGCCCCCTTTTTTGGCCCTTTTTCTTCAACACCGGTGAGCGTTTGAAGCGTTTGCTTGCCCGTGAGGTATCTATTGTTATCGTTAACCGGGGATGCGTCGCGACCCGGTGCGTCAGAAATCCCTATAGCTTTGCGCTCATCAAGAACAGCCATCAAGGCATTAATACCATTAAGGCTTCGGGGAAAGCCGCAATAAGCATATAACTGAACAAGTACTTCCTTGATCTCGTTGATCGTAAGACCATCATCGAGGCCCTTGCTGAGACAAGCCTTCAGCCGGGGGATATCGCCTTTAGCCGTGAAGGCAGCGATGGTAACGATACGCTGTTGTTTTAGATCTAAATTTTGTTTGGCGACCATTTTGTTTTGTGCTTTAATGCCTGTATTAAAAAAGGAGAAAATAAGAATAAATGCTGCCGAAAATATTGTTTTCATAGTGCGGATATTTTAAAGCTGGCATGGACGATACCCTGTATGCTATCGTTTTAGCGCCCTGTATTCCTTGTCGGTTACTTCTTGTTTCCACACCACAATGCCATTTTGGGTGTTTGGATTCAGGGCGATGTGCGTCATTGTATCTGCAGGCGAGGCGCCATGCCAGTGGTCTATATTGGGCGGGCATTTGATAACATCTCCTTTATGAAAAACCTGAATTGTCCCGCCCTTCTCCTGGTAATAACAGGTACCGCCCGTGATATACAAAATCTGTCCGGCAGGGTGTGCGTGCCAGTGGCTACGGGCTCCTGGTGCAAAAGTTACCGAACCGGATACAAAGTGAAACACGCTGTCATTGGCTACCAGTGGCCAAACCCATACACTTCCGGTAAAATTTTCAGCAGGAGCGGGTTTGCCTTTTGGATAAAGATCATATTGACCGGCGGTTTTATCCGTATTTGCAGACTGCTGCGCGTTGCTGTTCAGGCTGAACAGCCATACCAGTGCGATTAATAATCCAAATGTTTTCATACAATCTGATCTTTTATTATTTAACAGTTAACTATTCTTCGATATGCAAAGCTACCCTTGACAACAGCCTAACTGTTAATAGCTATCAAATAATTAAGTAATGATATCAAATAATTACAGACAAGGTCAATCGCCATCACTGTTTGCCACGGGGACATCCATTTGGCAGCGTGCCGTCTTTTCTAATAGCTGGTGGGGAGTTTCCCGGACTTCACAAAACGAAAAGAGATCAAACGCTTTATCCTAAAGACCGGTTTAATTGCTCAGCAGACTAATGATCAAGCTGAATGCTGCCATATAGCTACGCTGCTGGGCGTCACTTTGCCGATCCTGATATCTTGGCATGATACGAGTTCGCAAAGCTGTATCGCGGCGCTTTCAAAATCATTATGGCCATCGCTAAGTAGTAGCCAGGCTGTATCAAATGTCTCGCCCTCATCAAACGTGAAATCAGTAATAGCAGGTAAGGTTATTCTCAAACTGGCACGATATTCCCGTTTTGCAGCGATCCGAATGCCGGTATGTTGCGGGGTCTTTCGGGTCTTCCGGAAGGTCAACGCAATCTTTTGATTAAAATAGATATAGAACATTTCAATAGCCGGCTTGACGATCACGCCGGCTGTCAGGTAATCCAACAGGAAATCGAAGTGATGACCCGGTTGTAGCTGTTAAAGCCCTCCATGATTAACCTTTTATCTTTCGCTACCTACATACCCGGCTTTTTTGCCGATCCGATTAATTCTACATCTGTAACTTCTAAGAAAGTGACCATGTGCTGAACGGTTTCCTTGTATTTCTTAAAATGCGGGGCCTGTATATGGGCTTTATAGGCAGTTGAATCAGCATATACTTCAAAAATCGTAATATGTGTCGGCTCCTTTTTATCGGCAACAGCATAATAACTTAGTACTCCCGGTTCTACACGGATAGCTGTAGTCATTTGCTCCTTCAAAGCAATGTTATAATTAACCAGCTGCGCCGGATCAACTTGAATTTTGGCAATTCTATATAGGTGATTATTCTGTGCCATAGCTGCCGCGCTTAAAAAAAATGTAAATATGATGAGTAGGGTTAACCAGGTGTTGCGGCTTCGTTGCGTTTGTGTCATTCTTTTGCGTTTACCCGAAGTTACTAAATATATCATCCAAATAATGCCCCAACAACTTTTGTACACCATGAATGTTATGTGTTTTCCCTATAACGTTAATGGGCATTCTGAAGGACGAATCTTTATTACGCCCGGTCAATCCAGTCAATAAAAAAAGTAATCCAGGAAATCCCGGATTACTTTTAATAACATTCTGCCATACGATGACTTGCGGGTTTTGCTTACAACAGGCAGCAAACTTCCTTTTGTTCTTCATCAATGATAGCGTCTTTTAAGCGGTACGACGGGATTGATGGATACCATAACAATGAAGATTAGTATAAGGGGTTTTGAATAAGTTTGGAATTTCTGTTCAACTCATCAATTTGAATGGGTAACAGATAAAATCTTGGGAGCCAGTTTCTGGCCTGCACCGTTTTCACGGCATAGGTACGGTTTGAAATAGTGCCATTTGCTGCCATATCTCCTTTTATCTCCACCCCGCTGGCGGCAGCATACGCACCCGCCGGGATCATCCATCGACGAACGTCAAAAAAACGCTGTTCCTCATAGGCTAATTCAATACGGCGCTCGTTCCTGTACCTTTCCGTCAATGCGCTGCCAGCATCATTAATAGCTGGCATTCCTGCACGCTTCCTGATCAGATTGATATACTGGCGGGCTTCAGATTCCTGGCCCAGGGCTATACAGGCCTCCGCATAATTCAGCAGAACCTCAGCATAGCGAAATCTTCTCCAGGGTAACTGTTGCTTTACATATTGATGATCGATGGACGGATCAATAAATTTACGCAGGTAATAACCGGTATAAGTGCCGTTCCAATCCTCAACAGGCCCCTTTCGGGTATCCAGGCCGTTAAAGGTCGATCCGTCGGCCTTTTTATAAGTACCTACTTGTACAATGCCCACCGGATCTGCATTTCTTACATCAGCTGGTCTTTGTCTCCACACAGCGCCGTCATAAAGGATACTGGCATAAAAACGGGGATCCCGGTCTTTATATGGGTCGGCTGCCTCGGTAGGATTGGACCAGCTGAATTTCGTTCCGTCTTTCATCTCGTATGAATCAACAAATTGACCAATGGGTGTATTGCCTCCCCAGTTGTGCCAGCCGTTTGGTCCGTTGAAAAGGCCGGGGCTCGGCGAATCCCATTGCGAGTTATGTAGATTATCGTAATACTGCAGATAAATATCTTCTTCATTACCATTATTCAGAAACAGGTCTCCATAATTCTTAGCCGCTTCTGTGCTTGTTGCAGGATTTTCTTTATAAAGGTGATAAACACCAAGATCCATTACGGCCTTGGCTGCATTTTTTGCGGCAGTCCACCGGGCCTCCCTGTTGCCCCCAACATACCCGATCAGCTCTTTATTTGAATAGGATGCAGCCCAAGCGCCATTGCTGTTGTAAAGATCAGAGGCGGCATATAACAGTACTCTTGCCTTTAAGGCAAGTACCGCCCCTTTGGTCGCCCTGGCTTTATCGCCGCTCACCGGTAACAATGCCGCAGCTTTGTCACATTCACTGCCGATGAAATCAATGCATTTTTCATAGCTGTCTCGGGGAGCTTCGAAATCATCATTGAGGCTATATGCTTTTGTGATCAAAGGCACACCCCCATACAGGGAAACGAGCTGATGATAAAAGTAGGCTCTTAGGAACATTACTTCACCCTTGAGCTGGTCTTTTCTGTTTTGATCGTCAAAGTTAACGGCATCGATCTTTTCCAGAAAAAGATTACATGCCCTGATGTTCTTATAGGTCGGCTGCCATGACATCGATTTTTCATGTATGGAAGGAACCCAGAAATTCGGATCCCAGATCGACAGGTAGCTTGGCGTAACAAGGCTGTTGGTCACGTTACTGGTCTCCCAGTCCCATACTGCCATAGATTCATCCACAGTGGATGATAACATCACAGCCGTGAATGGATAGGGAACGCCGTTATAAATATTATTCACAAAGGTTTGTACGAGTGCAGGGTCGGTCCATACCGCCTCATCTGAATACTTGTCAAGTGGCTTCAGATCGAGAAAATCCTTTTTACAGGAAGGGGTACTGCATATAAAAAGCAATGTTAAAATTATGTAGCTAAAGCGTTTCATCTTTCGTTAGTTTAATTATGTTTAACTAAATCGGTTACTTAAAAACTTGCGGAGATACCTAGGTTCACTATCTTTTGCAATGGATAGCTGTAACCTCTGCCGGAACTTAACTCAGGATCATAATCTTTCATACCCGGACTATAGGTCAATAAATTGAAACCGTTCGTATAGATCCTGAAGTTTTTGATCCCCCAGTTCTGGAATTTTACCGGAAGCGTATAACCCAATTCAACATTTTTTAAACGAACATAATCTGTCTTGGCCAGCCAGAAGGTATTGTTCTGATTCATCCAGTACTCATCAGAGCGGTTAAACGTGCGCGGGCCGGTGGAATTTGGATTTTCGGGCGTCCAGCGCTGATCGTAAAAGCTTTTGAGAAAGTTACCAAATTCCCCTGACTCAGGCGCCAGATACTGTACCGCACCCGCTGCACCCTGTACAAGCACCGACAAGTCGAACCCCTTGTACTGCAAAGCCAGCGTAAAACCGCCCGTCCATGTAGGAATATTGTTTTTGTTGATCCTGATACGGTCATTTGCATCGATAACGCCGTTTTTATCGACATCACTAAATTTAACATCGCCTAAGCGGGCTCCGCCCCAATGCGGATAATCGTCCAGGTCAGCCTGGGTACGAAAAACACCGATCGCGTCGTAATACAGCGTGGATCCGATGGGATAGCCTGTAGATCTTTGGTAATCTGGTGCACCTGGCGGCTCATCCCAGAAAACGACCTTATTTTTCGCGTAGCCGCCATTCAGACCTAACTGGAAATTAAGAGCGCCTGTATTACCCCGATACTCCACGCTGAAATCAAAACCCTTGTTGGCAGTTTTCCCGATATTTTCCGGAGGCAAAGTAATTCCGGCAGAATTCGGTACGGAAGCGTTTCGAAAAGCCAAAATATTAGACCGGGTATTGTAAAAATAATCAGCAGTAACCGACAATTTACTATCCAGGAACCTGACGTCAAATCCAATGTTTCTTTGGGTGGCTTTCTCCCACGTAGTATTTACATTGGGAACGCCTGTTTCGTACAAGGTTGGATTAAGCGTAGCACCGCTATTATTGATATAAGCCAGGCTGCCTAACCCATAAGTGGCAAGATACCGGAACGGATCTATCTGGTCGTTCCCGGTGCTTCCAACGGAGGCGCGTAATTTGAAATAATCAGCAAAAGACAGGTTATCTTTCCAGAATTTTTCTTCAGATATCACATAGCCTAAAGAAACACCCGGGAAGAATCCGAAGCGGCTTGATTTTTCAAAAATATAGGATGCCTGGTAGCGCCATACAAACTCCATCAGATATTTATTGGCAAAAGCGTAGTTAACCCTTCCAAAATAATTTAAACGTGAATTCTGATAGCCGGAACCATTATTGGTCAAAAACTGATCGACACCTCCGGCAAATAACTGATCAATAGCAGTCGAAATGAAGTTGCGCCTGTAGGCGGAAAAGTTATCGCCGCTGCCTTTTATTTTTTCCGCACCAGCAAGAAATTTGAAATTGTGCTTATCAAATGACTTTTCGTAGTTTACTAAAGCGTTGATCAGCGATCCTCCGTTGTCCTCCATATATTCATTGAGTTCCGGGCTGTCAAAACCTTTTTTATTTTTTGCCAGCACAGGGTTTCCGTCACTATCCCTGGTAGTACCGTCCCATGAATAGAGATACCAGGGCGTACGGAAGGTTTTATTAAAACGGATATTCTTATCAAGTGCCGCATTACCGGTTATAGACAGACCTTCCACGCCGGGAACCTTAAAATTCAGGCTGAAGTTGGTGTTGGTCACATAACGTTTATCCCTGTCATAACCCGTTGCAGAAGTACTGATGACTGCCGGGTTATTTCCGAACTCGATATCAGGACCCGGAAGGCCGTTTGGCCAGTAAGCAGGAAGGTTAGGCTTGCCGCGCATGGTCATGGCGAAAATATCACCGGATGACCGCGTCGGGAAATTCCTGTCTTCCATCCGTCCCGAGAGATCGACCGTTAAGGACAAATATTTGTTAAGCTTCGCGTCGAAATTTGACCGCAGATCGTATTGATTATACTTGGTTGCACTGTTACGATAGAAACCATCCTGGCTTCTGCCGGACATGGAAACGAAATATTTGAACCCTTCGTTACCGCCGGAAACCGTTGCGTTACCGGATTTTTGACCGGACCACGGCTTAAGTACTTCCTTGAACCAATCCGTATTCGGATGGCCCCAGGGATCGGCTCCTGATCTGTACAGTTCCAGGTCCTCCTGTGTATATTTAGCAGGGGCGTTACGGTACGCGGCAATTTCATTCAGCGCAGTTGCATATTCAGCAGCGTCGGCCATTTTTGGAAGACGCGTAGGCCTGCCGTATCCCTGGTTTAAACTGACCGTAATTGATGGACTTCCTGTCTTACCCCGTTTGGTGGTCACCAGGATAACCCCGTTTGCCGCCTGAGCGCCGTAAATGGCAGCGGAAGCATCCTTTAAAACAGTAACGCTTTCAATAGTAGCAGGGTCGATTCGCTCTAAGGATCGACCAGGCACGCCATCTACAACAATCAATGGATTGGCATTTCCAAATGTATTAACGCCGCGTATTCTCAGTGTTGAGCCGTCGTATCCCGGTTCACCACCCGAATTTACAGCTGTAAGCCCGGGTAAGCGTCCCACGAGTGAATTACTCACGTTAACATTGGGCGATTTAGTAAGTTCAGAACCCTTTACTGTAGCAACAGAACCGGATAAGGTTGCTTTACGCTGCGTTCCGTAACCAACGATCACCACCTGCTGCATCTCCGTTGACGAGGATTTTAACTGTACTTTGATATTGGATTGATTGTCAACTTTAATTTCCTGTGTCTCAAAACCAATGTTCGTGATGACCAGCGTTGCATTCCCGGGGGCGCTAATGATAAAGTCTCCGGTAGTATTGGTGCTCGTAGCGACTTTTGTTCCTTTAACTTGTACCGAAGCTCCAGGCACGGCAGCACCTGCATCCGTAGTTACTTTTCCCCGCACGGTCTGCTGTGCATACGCTGATACGATAGAAGTGAAAAACACACAGAGCATAATGAGCAGTCCAGAGGGGTATCTGAAGCGGCGCCTGGAAAAATGATGTAGTTTTAGTCGATGATTGTTCATAATTGTGTTGTTTAAATTAGTGATAGGAATCCCTTTTTAATTCAAGAAAAAGTTTTAAATATTTGATTTTCAATGGCTTTAATAAAATATTACCCGAAAATTTAGTCATGTCTATTCTGCCCATCTGAAATAGCTGTGACGTTTAATAAAAGATGTGTGTTAGGTATAGCCCGCTCGCGACTGAACTGAATTTTTTTTTAAGCAAAGATTTCCTCTTCGGTCAGGCTATTGCTGCTCGACAATTTTCACGTCCCATGGTTCCAGCTTGATTTCGCTGTTTGTATTTACTTTTTTACCCGAAAACAGTTCGTACCCTGATCCGAACGTATATTTGACAACCGCCGGCTGTGCCGAGTAATTCAGTAAATAACGAATAGTTCTGCCGCTCTGGTTGGTACCGTATTTGGTAATAACAGGAAAATATAAATTCTGGTCCTCTCCCCAAAGTCCTGCTTTCTTTACGGCATCCGCGAGGATTTTCTCCATGACACTGGCGCTGGTAACGCACCCTACATAGGTCGCCATGCCCTTTCCAAAGTTATTCTGCGTAACCGCTGCGTATTTCCCCCAAACCGGATGATCATAGTAAGCGAGTACTTTAGCGGTGGCCGGGGTGATCAGTTCCATCCAGGAACTAACCTGATTATCTTCGGGGTTAACCCGAAAGGGATTGTCTTTTAAGGCGACGTTTTTAGGTACCACGAACTGGCTATAGGAAATGCCACAAGCCTCACTGACAATTCCCGGTTGTAAAACACTTCTTACCTTAATATTTTGGTCGGAGAAACCGCTTCTAAGCGTGTACACAATGTGTCCGCCATTTTTTACAAAACGGTTTAGTCGCTGAAGCAGGCTATCAGGGGCGGCGTATAAAGCCGGCACAACAAGCAGCTTATAATTTTCAATATTGGTGCTTGTCGGATCAACGAAATCTACCCCGACATTCATCCGGAACAGGGCGTCATAAACTAACCGAACCATGTCATTGTAGCTTCTTTTCGTCCCCGATTCGAACCGAAACGAATTGAAACCGGTCAGCGCTTCGTTGCTGAATAATATGGCTACCTTATTCGTCTTTTTCAGGTTTAACAAATGCGAACTTAAACGTTGAAAATCCTTGCCGATAGTTTTCGCTTCATTATAAGTGGGGTTCGGCTGAAAATCATGGCTTAACAGCCCCTTCCAATAGGTCTCCGCGGAATTATGGATGGAGTGCCAATGCCAGTATTCGACCATATTTGCTCCCGAGGCAAGATGACTAAAAGCCTGAAGGCGTAACTGTCCCGGGTACGGGACCCATTGCGCAAAACCCTGGGCCTCCGTTTCAAGTAAAAGGTAATTCTTTCCGCCTTTCATGGAACGGGCAACATCACCACCAAAAGAAATTTCTGTCCCGGTAAGTGCGTCCTGTGATGGATGATAGATATCAACACCCGCTATATCCAAGGATTTCGCAGCGGCGAAATGGTCGACCTCAGACTGGATCCCATAGGAGTATCCTGCCCAGTCAAAGTCGAAATTCTGTGTTACAAATTGCCCCGGTTTTTTATATTCATTTACGATCCTTGCCTGCCAGGACAGATACTCCGTCACCAACTTGCGCTGAAACTTTGCAAACTCGGCATTTTGGCTCGCATTGATAGAATTAACCATGGATGGAAAATCCTCCCAGCTATTGATGCGGTTACTCCAGTAATCCAGCCCGAACGCTCTGTTGATGCTGTCAAGCGTGCCAAACTTGTTATGCATATAGCTAACAAACTTCTTTTGAACCTGCGGCCCGGCAGTGTTGTAAGCCTTGGTTTCATTGTCTATCTGGTAGCCGATAATAGCCGGCTGATCTTTAACATGTTCAAGTAATTTACGGATAACCCGTTCTGCATGGTCAAGGAAATCCTTATTAGAGATGTCCATGTTCTGACGGGGGCCATATTGATTGGGACCACGGGATGTAATTGCCAGGACATCCGGGTATTTGCGAACAAGCCAGGTTGGTACAGCATAGGTTGGTGTACCGATAATGACCTTGATCCCGGCTTTATGCATGGCATCTAAAACACGGTCGATGTGCTTAAAGTCAAATACGCCCTCCTGGGGTTCTAAAGTGCTCCAGGTCGATTCCGCGATACGTACGACATTGATACCCGCCTCTTTCATCATTTGAACATCTTTGTCCAGGCGATCGTAGGGCATGTATTCATCATAGTAAGCGACACCGTATAACAATTGATCTATGACAGATTGCTGTGCGGCAGTAACCTGCACAAGGGTGGTAAAAAAGAAAAAAAGTAGAAGTTTCCTCATATTGTCTATTATAAATGTTTAGCATATCTTATCAGTAAATCTGATTCGATATTGTTCAGATAATTGGTTGGCCTATTGATTAGGCACTTGGTTTATATGACGAAGGTATTGAGAACTCCATTCGCAAATTCTACCGGAAATACCAATAATTCAACCGATAGTGTCTTAATAGCGCCATGCACATTTACCGCAGCAAAAACCATTAATTTAGCCCCGCTGTGCGAATTTTCGCGAAGTTTTATATGCGCAAAGCATATAATGTATAGACTGAATTAAGTGATATATAGGACACTATGATAAAACGATACTTTTTTTCAGCAATGTGATTTCGCTTAAAGCTTGTAATTGACAAACAAGGGTGGTTAGAGACGCAGACTCCATAACGGCTCAAAATATCATTGTCCGGGAAGCTGTAAAAAATAGTTTTGTAAATTCTACACAAAATCCCATTTTTTCGACGATTAGTGCCAATTCTGCATTATTATGCTGGAAGATCTTATAATTGCATTATTAGCCTATTTTTTTTGCATGACCGGTAACCAATTTCTGCTACGAACGCTGATGTTTGTTGTACTCCTGATTTTTTGTAAATTCAGTGCGAGCGGGCAATCCTATCACTTTAAGAAATATCAGGTTGAACAGGGGCTGTCAAATAACGCGGTTGTCTCTATCCTTCAGGACAAGCGGGGTTTTATGTGGTTTGCTACGAAAGATGGGTTGAATCGTTTTGACGGGTACAATTTTAAAGTTTTTCGAAAAAAAGATGGTGCGGAAGAAACCTTCGGCAATAACTCGATCTATAGCCTGAAGGAGGACCAAAAAGGGAGGCTTTGGGTTGGAACCCAGGACGGACTATACAAGTATGACGACAAATATGAAGTGTTTACCTTAATTTCGTTGACGAAGGGACTAGCTGTATATGATATTAATGATGACCGGGCTGGGCACATATGGTTTTTAACAGATTCATCAGTTGCACAATATGTTATTGCAGAAGATAAATTTAAACAGTTTAAGCAGCGCGATTATTTTAAAGCTAATGGAATTTGTACCACACCCGATGGCAACACTTGGTTTTCGACAGAGGGAGGCCTGATAAAAAAGTATATTCCTAGCTATAATTCGTTTGCTACGTACAACATTTTCGGTGCCGGATATCCAGGCGATAGAAGGCTGGGTAATATGGCCCTGGTTGACGGCAGATATCTTTTTGTTTGCAGATCGGCCCCCGAAATAATCATATTTGATACTAAATCATTGACCCACACAACCGTAAAAATCCCGGTTAATTATGAACAAAATCTCTTTGTCCGATCAATTCTCCAAACGGCTAAAGATGAATTCTGGATTGCAACCGAGTTCGGAATATTCATTTACAACAGGAAATGCGGCAATTTTCAGCATTTAAAAAAGCGCTATGATGACGCCTCTTCTCTAAGTGACAACGCCGTCCATAGTTTATACAAGGATAAGGAGGGGGGGATTTGGGTTGGAACCTACTTTGGCGGCCTGAATTATTATCCAATGCAGTTTACCCCCTTTCGCCGTTTCAGCCCCAGGATCGGCGATAATTCCATAGGCGGAAACATTGTAAGGGATCTCGAACAAGACCATAATGGAGACATCTGGATAGGCACAGAAGATGCGGGCCTCAATAAAATGGACATAAAAACCGGGAGATTTACCAACTTTCTTTCCGGTAAATCAAAGTATGCTATATCCTATAATAACGTCCAGGGCCTTCTGGCCTCGGGAAATGAATTATGGATTGGCACTTTTGAAAACGGCTTGGACGTGATGAATATCAGGTCGGGCAAAGTCATTAAAAAATACAAATCAGGTAACGCAAGCGGCTTGTCGTCAAATTTCATTTATTGCTTATATCAGACACGTGATGGCAACAAAATCGTAGGGACCGCAAATGGCCTATATAGATACGAGCCAAAAACAGACAGATTCCTGCCGCTTACCGGGTTTCCAGGCAGAACATGGTATTCCTCCATTACAGAGAGCTCTGATGGAATAATCTATGCAGGCACATTTGCAAGTGGCCTTTTTTATTATGATCCTAAAACAAAAATTGCAGGGAGTTTTAAAAACGTGCCTAAAGATAGTACATCGCTCAGCAACAACTGGGTCAACGTTTGCTTTGAAGATAGTAAAAAAAACAGGTGGTTCGGTACAAATGAAGGACTATGTAAATTGAAGGTGCCGACCGGGCAGATGATCAGATACGGAGTAAAGAACGGATTTCCAAGCGACTACATATTAAGCATTTTAGAAGATGATAAACACTTTTTATGGATAGGAACTACTAAAGGTTTGGTCCGTTTTAGCCCCAAAACGTTAAAGTCGGAAGTGCTTACCAAGGCTAACGGCCTGCTATCGGACCAGTTCAATCACAATTCATCCTTAAAGACTACCGACGGAAACCTTTATTTCGGAAGCATGAACGGACTGGTTAGCTTCAATCCCGGCAATTTCACAAAAAACACCTACATCCCACCGGTTTATATTACCAGCCTGGAAATAAACAACAAAGAAGTCCCGATTGAAAAAAACTCACGACTTTTGACGAAATCTATCACCTTTGAAGACCACATTACGCTGCGACATGATGAGTCAAGCTTCAATATCGAGTTTTCATCACCGGGGTTCTCGATTCCCAACGGACAGCGTTACGCCTTTAAACTGGATGGATTAACAGATAAATGGACCTACCTGGACAAAAACCGGAAAGTGTTCTTTACAAGGATCCCCGCAGGTAACTATACTTTTAAAATCAAGACATGTAACAGCGGGGGATATTGGGGACCCGAGGAGAATAAGCTTCACATACAAATTCTTTCACCATGGTGGCTAAGCAAATCAGCCTATGGTAGTTATGCCGTGTTACTTTTGGTCATCATCCTGATCATTGCCAACGTTTATCACACCCAAATGGAACTAAAAAATCAACGAAAAGTTGCATTGATCCAACTGAAGAATGAGAAAGAAACCATTGATGCTAAAATTGAATTCTTTACCAATATTGCACACGAAATAAAAACGCCGCTTACCCTCATCAAAATCCCGCTCCGCAAAGTGATCCGGGAGTCCGGTAACAATCCCGAAATTGCCGGCAGCCTTAAAATGATCAGTAACAACACTGAACGGTTGATAGAACTGACAAGTCAATTCCTTGATTTCAGACAAACTGAGATCTCTAACTATAGATTGGATTTTAAAAGGAGTAATATTTCGGAGTTGCTAACGTCAACTTTCGATAGCTTTTCTGCGCTTGCGGATCAAAACAATCGCCGGTTTAAGCTTAAAATACCTGCATCTCCTGTTTATGCGCTCGTCGACATGGATGCATTACAAAAAATTTTATTTAACCTGTTTAGTAATGCGATAAAATACAGCGATACCTTCGTAGAAGTAACCCTACAAAAGACTGTAAAACCCAAGGCGCTTTTTGCAGTGAAAATCAAAAACGATGGGGAAATAATCCCGGAAAATCTAAAAGATAAAATATTCGAACCTTTTTTCAGGGTAATGCATCACCAGACCGTCTCAGGAACAGGTATAGGCCTCCCACTGGCACGCTCCCTGGCACAGTTGTCAGGAGGTGAACTAAGCTACAGTAATGAACAAAACACTATAAACTTATTTACCCTTAACCTGCCAGTTAACTATGACCCAAAAGACCTTGATTTAAAAACAAACCCCTAACAAATTCTTTGGAAATGAAGCCAGCTGTACTGTTAATTGATGACAACACCGAAATGTTAAAAGCTATAAGCGATGAATTGGTCCAGCTTTATGCAGTGATCACCACTACCAACGGTCAGGAAGCGCTGGAAGTGCTTAGGCATGAGGCTATTCAGCTCATCATCAGCGATGTAATGATGCCTGTTCTGGATGGGTACGAAGTTTGTAAATTTGTGAAGTCCAGTCTCGAATACAGTCATATTCCGGTGATCCTGTTAACTGCGAAGAATACGCTTCGCTCAAAGATAACCGGCCTGGAGCTGGGTGCAGACGCATACATAGAAAAACCATTTGATGTCGAATACTTATTGGTCCAGATGGCCAATCTCCTGACCAACAGGAATAAATTACGGGAATACTTCTTGCAGTCGCCCTTATCGCAGATCAGAAGTATTGCACATACCAAATCTGAGGAACTTTTCCTGGAAAAATTGAACAATGCCATACTTCTCCATATAGACTCCCAGTCCCTGGATATTGATAAGCTGGTTGCCCTGACAAATATGAGCAGAACCAGCCTTTTCAGGAAAATCAAGGCCATCAGTGGCTTAACGCCGAATGAACTGATCAATATCACGCGACTGAAGAAAGCCGCAGAATTAATGGCTGAAGACGACTTTAAGGTTTATGAGATCGCTTATATGGTCGGCTTCAATTCCCAGACCAGCTTTGGAAGAAGTTTTTTCAGACAATTTGGGATCACGCCAAAGGAATTTCAAAAACGTAAGCAAAGCGAAAAAAATAATTAAGGCGACATTCCATTAACGCCATACCATACCGGATAACATGAATAATCAGGATTTACCTTTTATCAGTTGTCCTTCAGTCGTCTATCAGGTCGATCTTTTTTTGCTCTTCTTCCGGAAATGAAACATACTTAGATAGGTCTTTAACAAATCTTCTCGCGAATACCGCGCTTTCTTCGCTGCTTTTTATCACGTCATCATCCCCTAAATCGACTTGCTCCCCGTAAATTGCTTTTTTTAATTCAACCCTGCTATGTATCTCATCAAACTTACTCCTAACTTTATCCACCATGGTATAATCCGGCACACCATTTTGCACCAGGTCCGCAAAATCCCGAAACGGCGAAAGGTCAACCCTCATCATTTTTTGCATAACCTCGCCCCACTGCAGGACTTCGTGCACCACAAATACTTTATTATTCCTTGACTGAAATTCCATCACCATGGCAAGAAACATTTCCGGCGTCCCGTTAAACCCCGGCTTGGTCCTGAATAGCTTCAAAAAGAAATTAAATAATCCCATAGCCCTTCACTGATTAAAAGATCCCCTTATTGTAAATATAAAGATTGTCGGAGTAATTTACCAACCATAATCTCATTCCAGCATTGGTATAACTCCTTAGGGCCGCGCTTTAGACGCTATCTTCTATCGACGGATATAGCTGCATGTCTTATCGCGAACTTCATCAACAAACCGAAAGGATGTTGGATCACTTTATTACTTCCTTCATTTTGGTTACGAATGTCCGTGATTTGGCTATGATGGCAAATGGTGCATACTGACTTTTGCTTTTTTTCCTTTATTCTTATGGAAAATCAGAACAGGTAATCAATAAATAACCATCCTGTTGCGCTGGTCACCGGTGCCAACCAGGGCATTAGTTTTCAAATCGCTAAAGTGCAGGCAGAAAACGGCTATAACGTACATGTCGGTTCACGTAACGCGGACAACGGGAAAAGCCGGCTGTTAAAATTTGCGCCAATGGGTACCCTATCCAATTGGATGTTACCCAGCAAGCAACCATCAGCGCGGCAGTAGAGCGTATCGAAAACGAAGCCAGCCGCCTGGACCTGCTGGTTAATAATGCAGGAATAGCGCATGCCGGGAAAGCCCGGGCGGTCACTGAAGGAAATGATAGCGGATGGCCATGCCAGTACCGCATTGCTTGACGAGGTGCGGGTCGCTTGGGAAACCACTGTTTTCGGCTTACCGGCTCAATGCGCAGCAGAACATCCATCAAAAGCTGATGGAAAGATCAAAGGAATTATTATCTTCCACTAAACTGACCGTCAGCCAAATGGCCTTTCAATTAAGATTTGTAAATCCGCAGTCCTTCAGCAGGCTGTTCAAAATAAAAACCAGGTTTTCGCCTCGCAGTTCAGACCGGCTTTTAATTGCCCCGTTTACATGGTGAGTTCAAGTAAGATGTTTTTTACGCATGCAATTTTCTCCCGGAGTTTGTCGAGCGCTATTAGTTTGATCTGCCTGACACGTTCTCCCGTCAGTCCAATAATCCCGGCTACTTCTGTCGGGCACATCGCGCGTTCGTTATTGAATCCATAACTAAGTTCTATAATGGTTTGCTCCCTGCGCGTTAATTGTTTTAACAGCCTGCCCACCAGTATCCGCAAAGACTCATTACTAAGCACTTCGATGATGCCCTCGTCCTGATTCCCCAGCTTTTCCAATAGGGTAAATTCATCTTCCGCGGATATGGGCGTATCATAACTTACCGTTCTTTTAGAATGACTGTAAGCATCAACTATGTTTTCTACCGGCAGGTTCATCACCTCGGCGAGCTCATCAGGTGTCGGTGTCCGTTCAAGCCTTCCTTCCAGTTCCCCGGTCACCCGGTTGATCTTTGTCAATAAATTCACCTGGTTGTGCGGAAGGCGCAGCATCCTCGTGTTTTCTCCCAGTGCCTCTAAAATGCTTTGCCGGATCCACCACACCGCACAGGAAATGAACTTAAATCCCCGCGTTTCATCAAACTTTTCCGCAGCCTTCAATAACCCCAGGTTACCCTCGCTGATCAGGTCGCTTAGCGGTAAACCCTGGTTGAGGTATTTTTTTGCGATGGAAACCACAAAGCGTAAGTTGGCGGTAGTCAGTCTTTCCAGGGCCGCCTTGTCGCCCTGCCTGATCTTTTGCGCCAGTAAAACTTCCTCTTCCGCGGAAATCATTTTTAATTTACCGATCTCGTGGAAATAATATTCCACGCACTGGCTTTCCAGGTTAGTGAATGACTGCGTAATATTCAGCTGTCTCATCATTCAGTTAGTTTGGTGAATACGTAGTTGTCTATCGGAAAATCCTGCTGAAAAGCCCAATTCTTAGGATTTCCCGGTAACGGAATCTCCTTTATCCGCGCAAGTTGCTGGAGCATGTCCTCCGTCATGTTCGTTAATTGATAGCCCGGCTTCCAACCCCAGTCTCTGAGCGCATCCGTGTCACAGATGCTGGCCGGCCAGCTGTCGGCGATGCCCTGACGGTAATCCGGCTCATAGCTGATCTTAAAATCAGGCAGATGATTTTTAACAGCCGCGGCAAGGTCGCAGGGGGCAAAAGACATGGCCGCAATATTATAGGATGTCCGGACGCTGATATTTTCTTTTGGCGCGTGCATCAGTTCCATGGTTGCCCGGATGGCATCTTTCATGTACATCATGGGCAGGCAGGTGTCTTCCTTCAAAAAGCAGGAATATTCACGTTTTTCCAGTGCCTGGTGGAAAATATCTACCGCGTAATCTGTAGTACCGCCACCCGGAGGGCTCAGGTAGGAAATGAGACCGGGGTAACGCAGGCTTCGGACATCGACACCGAATTTTTCGAAATAGTAGTTGCACCAGTATTCTCCGGTACGCTTGCTGATACCATACACCGTATTCGGTTCGATGATCGTTTCCTGTGGGCATTGATGCCTGGGTGATCCCGGGCCGAAAACCGCTATGCTGCTTGGCCAAAAGACTTTTTCCAGGCAGCATTCCCTGGCTATTTCCAGCACTGCCAACAAGCTCTGGACATTCAGTTTCCAAGCCATCGCCCGCTGTTGTTCTCCCGTCGCGGAAAGCAGGGCCGCCAGTAGATAGATCTGGGTGACCTCAAGTTCGCAAACAACTTGTTTTAATTTTAGCGTGTCCAGTACATCCAGTTCAATACCGTCAAAGCCCGGTTTGAAATTTTTATTAGCGGCAATTACATTATTCCTGCCATATTCCAGCCGCAAGGCGGTGGTCAGCTCGGTACCGAGCTGACCGGCTGCACCGATGATTAGTATAACTTGTTTCATCACTTCTTTAATGTTTAAAAAGTAAAAGTCCATACGGGATCTTCGGATCGATCCAGGTAGATTTTGGCGGAAGGTTGAAGCCTTCATCGGCCGCTTTGGTTAGTTGCTCCACCGTCATCGGGAAAAGCGTAAAGCCTATGGCCCGGGGATGCGCGCGGAAGATAGCTTCCATTTCCGCGATCGCTTTTTCACCTCCCGCATGTTTCAATCGTGGATCAGTACCTGGGTCAAGGATCTGGAACAACCGGGCCAGGATATGGTCCTGCAAAATCGACACATCCAGCAGCCCATTCATATTCCGGGAAACAGCCGTATCCGGCCTGGCCGTAAGGTGATACCATTCGCCGCCGATATACAGCCCCATTTGCTTTTCCGCCCATGGTTCCACAGGTTCATTATCACAGGTATGTTTGATACAAAAATCAGGTTGCAATTGCTTAAAAAGCCAACCCTTATCAACAGGTTGCTCCGGTATGACCGCGCGGTAGTATTGCCTGATCCTTAATTCCGACGTGGACATATATAGTGCCGAAATAGTTTCATATAACGGGCTTCCTGCTGCACGTTGTTCCTTTAATAAAAGTTTCGCTGACCGCTTGCGGTGATGGCCATCCGCCAGGTAAACATCATTTATCTCCGCAAATGTATCTGTCAATTGCCGCAGGATCTCCGGGGAATCAACCCGCCATAAATGATGCGTACCCGACGGGTTTTCATAATGAACGTCCGGCAAGCCGCATTTTGCTTCTGTGATGATGGCATTAACCCGCCTGTCGGGTGGGTAGGTCAATAAAATAGGACTACCTTCTAAACCGGTTTGTGCACGGTAATTTCTTATCCTGCGCACACTTTCATCAAAGGTAAGCTCATGGGTTTTAATGGGGTCCTCCAGGGAGGTCACCGCCCAGATCCCCGTCTGCTTATTTAGGCCGTGTCCTACCTCGTAAACATACATACAGGGCCTGCTGTCCGGCCACAAGCGCCCGGTTTCCAACAGGCTGGTAAACGTTTCATTAATGTCCTGGTAAGCCAGCGCCTGACCTTCCGCCGTTTCCGGCCGTTGCCTTGCCCCGGTTTCCAGCAGGGTCTTCAGCGGCGGCAAGGCCTCCGGGACCATGGTATTTCCGGCGACAGATTCCGACTGTGACTTGGTGAACACAAGTTGGTCAGCATAAATGGGATTCGGATGGATGGCCGTAAATGGATAAATCTTTGCCATATCCTAATAGGTGGGTTGGAAGTTATGCTGCGGGACAACTTTTTCGGCATAGGCCGTCATACACTGCACCAGTGCTTGGACACTCTCATAAGGAAGCGCATTATATAATGACGCACGAAATCCACCAACGGTACGGTAACCTTTGATACCAACCATTCCGCATTTAGCAGCATAGGCTAGAAAGTCTGCTTCTTCAGCCTGATCATTCATCCGGAAAGTAACATTCATCAGTGATCTTTGTCCACGGGCCGCGGAACCTTTAAATAACGGGTTGCGGTCTATTTCGTCATACAGTAATTGTGCTTTTCTGACGTTCTCCTTAGCGATGGACTTTACGCCGCCTTTCCCTTTTAACCATTGCAGGTTAAGCATGGCGGCATAGATTGCGAACACCGGCGGTGTATTATACATCGAGCCGTTATCCCGGAATACCCGGTAATCCAGCATGGAAGGAATGGCATGTTTTACGCTGTCCAGGAATTCGTTTTTGGCGATGACGATGGTCAAGCCAGCAGGCCCCGTATTTTTCTGCGCCCCGGCATAGATCAGGCTAAACTGGCTCACATTGATCTCCCGGCTGAAGATATCTGAGGACATATCACAAACGACCGGTACAGACGAAGTTACGTCTGCCCACAACTGTGTACCTTCGATAGTATTGTTGCTCGTGTAATGGAAATAAGCGGCATCTTCCGGGATCACATAGGCCTCCGGAATAAACGTATAGCCCGAATCCTTAGAGCTCGCCAGTACATTCACCTTGCCGAAAAACTGTGCTTCCTTGATGGCTTTCGCGCCGAAATAACCCCCGTCCAAATAGGCGGCGGTTTGCTTACTGCCTTGCAGGAAATTCATAGGCACCATGCAAAACTGCATGCTTGCCCCGCCCTGCAAAAACAATATGCTGTAACCATCCGGCACACTTAAAAGCTCTCGGACAAGCCTTTCGGTTTCATGAACAACGCTTTCGAATTCAGCTGAACGGTGGGAGATTTCCAGGATGGACAAACCTGCCCTGTCCCACGCTCTGACAGCCTCGGCTGCACGTTCTAAAACCGGTTGCGGCAGGATACACGGTCCTGCTCCAAAATTATGTTTTTGCGATTGCGTCATGGTTATAAATAATTGGCGATTAACAATACAAATCTTCATAGTTTCAGGTGAAATACCTATATAGAAAATAATCTTTGTGTGTTTCGCCTAAATAATATGTTAGTTGTAGGTGATTTACATTGTTTCGACCCGCCATAAGTTGGTTTATAGGTGTTTTGCCACTTTCATTACACTATGCAACATACCCATTTCGCCTTTTTTGGGCGGTGATTTTAGGTATTTCTTGCTATATTCAAGCTTTTGTATCTATCTTCGGTTTACCAATCAACGACCGATTAAAACTGTATTTTTTACACTAAGCCTATGAATAACTTCATGACCCTGGGCCAGTTCATTATTGAAAAGCAAGCCGAATTCCCATACGCTAAAGGGGAGCTTTCACGGCTCCTGCGCGACATCGGAATAGCCGCCAAGATCGTCAACCGTGAGGTCAATAAGGCCGGCCTGATGGATATCCTGGGGAGTTCCGGCACGACGAATATCCAGGGTGAACACCAGCAAAAGCTGGACGTCTATGCTAACGAGCAATTCATCGCGGCGCTCCGCAGCGGCGGCGAGTGCTGTATCGTGGCATCTGAAGAAAATGACGAAATCATCCGGATAGAATCAGCCGTTTCCGGGAATGCCAAGTACATTGTAGCCATAGACCCGCTTGACGGCTCTTCCAATATCGATGTGAATGTCCCCGTCGGCACCATCTTTTCTATCTTCCGGCGAAAATCGGCCGAGGGCCCAGCCCGGCTAAGCGATGTTTTGCAGAGGGGGACCGATCAGGTAGCCGCAGGCTATATCATTTACGGTTCATCGACTATGCTGGTCTACACGACCGGCTGCGGGGTAAACGGCTTTACGCTGGACCCATCCATTGGTGAGTTTTGTTTGTCGCACCCGGGAATGAAAATGCCGGAAAGCGGTGTGATCTATTCCATCAATGAGGGTAACTATATCCATTTTCCGCTAGGGGTAAAACAATATATTAAATACTGCCAGGTCGAAGATGCAGCGACCAAACGGCCTTACACATCACGTTATATCGGCTCCATGGTGGCCGACCTGCACCGTAACCTGATCAAAGGCGGTATATTTATTTATCCCAATACCGCAGCGGCGCCCAATGGCAAGCTAAGGTTGCTTTATGAATGCAACCCGCTGGCCTTTGTAATTGAACAGGCGGGGGGAAGGGCGACGGATGGTGCTAACCGCATCCTTGACCTGGAAGTGAACGAGCTGCACCAGCGTACGCCGGTCTTTATCGGATCTGCGCTGATGGTTTCGGAAGCCGAAAAGTTCATGGCGGCCGCCGGTGAAAACGTATTTGCCCAATCGGTAATTTAGCCTTATGAAAAAGAAACTGGACAAATTTGATATCGGTATCCTGAATGCATTGCAAAAGGACTGCCGGATCTCCTGCAAAAAGATCGGCGCCGAAATTGGCCTCTCCGAGACCCCGGTGCAGTTAAGAATTCAGCACATGGTGGAGGGCGGCTATATAAGGCAGTTTACGGCCTTGTTAGATCCTAAAAAAGCGGGCTACGGGCTCATTGGCTATGTCCAGGCAAAACTGGCAGAGCACACGGAAGAATGCCTGACAAGCTTTATGGCAGAAGCGGTAAAGCTGACCGAGGTAACCGAGTGTTATCATATGTCGGGCGCCTACGACTTCCTGATGCGGGTGGCCATCAGCGATATGGAGGAATACAGCCAGATATTGCTGAAGAAGCTCGCCAGGCTGCCCGGAAAGCCTCACTTTGAAAGTTTCTTCGTCATGACCGAAGCTAAAAGGGAAACTGGTTTTGCTGTCAGGATGTAAAACCTCAGCATGAATTAAGATACTCACCTCCAGTCGGGTGATCAGGTCTTCACGGCAAACCTATCCCTGGTGGCTTTACTATCAGGCATATTCGCATTCGCCCGCTTATATAACACCTCAACAAAAGCCGGCGTTTCGGCGTAGTTATGCCGGGGGTAAATGGGACAATTAGCGCCTTATGATACAACAGCTGGATGAAACCTATTGAAGTCAATTGTAGAAAATACCAATGGCATGACCCGTCAGCTAAGCGAAAAACAGCTATAAACAACAATGAACGACTATTAGCCCCTACCTGCCGATCTTAACGCGAATTTATCATGACCGCCTTGATCGCTTTGGCTTAATGGCCTGCGTCCGGTTGTCACGGGGTGGAAAGGGACGCTTTGGCGCCGTTGATTTTGCCACGGAATTTTCTTCGGCGAAACGGACGCTGATGGTTCTGTTCCCAAAAGTTGTGCCGTTTAGCGCTTCGATGGCCCGTTTAGCGCCTGTATCATCGTTCATCGTGATAAAACCATAACCCTTCGGTTCGACCGTATCCTTATCGGTTACCAGCGTAACCGTATTGACAATACCATGAATACTAAATAATTCGATCAACGCAATCTTTTGAAAATCCTTCGGGAACCCGACAATAAATAATGTAGCCATCGATTTAAATTACAGATACATTTTAAATAATTCCTGATGCCGCGATTTTCCGACCAATAACTTATCGATTATTGGAAACATAACTTTAACTAAATTATGGTGGGCTTATCGGATGTCGCAGCAGCGCGACGCCCGGCTTTATCCTTTTTCTTTTTTGCGGCTTTAAGCTTTTCGTTTTTTATTTTATCTTCGATTGAGGTCACTTCAAGGGGCGCTTCTCTTTTAAACCGTTTAATATAGATGCTTTGAATAAACTGCGGCAGAGGGGCTTTCCAGGGTTCCTGATCGTGGTTGTTCAAGGACCCGAATTTTTTCGGGTTGAGATTTAATTCGCGCGCCATTTGCACCTGCGCATCGGACAAGCCGAATTTCTTTTTTGCGATGAGCCATTGTTCGAGGTTCTTTCCCATAGCATCGTTGTCTATATTTTTATTTGCGGTTTTTTTTTCCGCCAGGTCGTTTTGCCCTTCAATTTCATAATTACCGTCACTTCATATCGTTTGATGCAGCGCTTTTTATGACGTTGGGCGGTGTGATTTAGTTAATGTTTTCCCTGCTTTTCTTGATCAATTCCAAGGCCCTGGTGTGTTTAATCACCGCATTTTGATAAAACTTCTTATTGTCATAATCTTTATCAAGTACCTCATATGAAGTAGCAATAGCTTTCAAATCCTCTTTAACGGTTTGTCGATCACAGTTTTCGATGAACTCAATAGCATCGGCGATGATCCGAAAAACAGGTAACGGCCCTAAAGTTTCTGCACTTACAAAAAGAATAAACTGCTCCATCCTTATAGCTGCTCGCGAACACGCCCACTTCTTCCGGGACAGATGAGTCATCGTTCACCGTAATGCCAAAAACTCGATCAGCACATTCAATTCAAAGAGCTTGCCTGTATAGGCCATCTATACTTCAGATTCATAAAAATCCTTTATAGACTGAACGCGAATACCCTTCGAGGCAAATAATTTTTCCATAAGCAAATATACAAGATCCGCACCAGCACAAAACACTGCACCATTCGAGCTGGCCATTTCGGCCGCCCATTGAAAAGCGCACCGGTCGATGAAATCATGGCATCCCCTTCGGACCGGGCTTTCCGCTATATCTTCTATCGAAGGATACGCTTCCAATCCCTGATGCATTTTCCTGCCTGCAAATCCCCCTTCAAAAAATAATAAAAATTCTGCATGTGCCGCAAAGTTCGGTCATGCACTTCGGAGCGGCCAAAAAATTCCGCCATAAACACAGCCCTGCGCTCACCTGCCCTTCATTTATTGCGTTGCTTTTTGGCCTTGCTCAAGCATAACCGGCTATAGCCTCCTCATTTGAAATTTTCACTATTAAAAATATGGGAGCATGAAAGCATTACAGACAAACTTATTTAAGACCATCGAGGAATTGGTCAGGCAACCCCTTATTGTAGCCTATGGTTTGGGTGTTGACAGCACAGCGGCATTGATAGAAATGTACAAAAGAGGCAACAGGCCGGACGCGATCCTGTTTGCCGACACCGGCGATGAAAAGCAGGAAACTTATAATTACCTGCCAATTATCAATGCCTGGCTATTATCAGCCGGGTTTCCGCAGGTAACGGTGGTCAGGTACCAGCCGGTAAACTTTAAGAACTGGCCCCCTTACGCGACATTGGGTGAAAACTGCCTGACTAACGGCACGCTGCCATCACTGGCCTTTGGCTTCAAAAGCTGCTCCCTGAAATGGAAGATAGTGCCGCAAAACAAATGGACGGACAGTTGGCCGATGGCGGTGGATCATTGGCGCAGCGGCGGCAAGGTTAAAAAGATGATCGGCTATGATGCCAGTCCAAAAGACAAAAAAAGATATGCGCACGCACGGGGATTGGAAGATGACAAGTATGAATACTGGTATCCATTGATCGAATGGAACATGGATAGGGAGGCTTGTAAACGGACAATCATAGCGGCGGGTTTACCGGTTCCGCCCAAATCTGCCTGCAAGTTCTGCCCCGCCACACAGCCTGAGGAACTGAAACAGCACCGGAAAGACTACCTCCGTTATATCGTGATTATGGAAGCCCGGGCAAAACCCCGCCTGGAGGGCTGCATGACAGCCGATGAATTGTTAGCGGATTACCAGGCTAAACACCTTGCATGGGAGTACCGGCTTAGTAATTCTGACAGAAAGAAACGTGAAAAACTGTTAAGGAATGAGCCCACGCTGAAAAAAGTGGGTGCAGGCTGTGCAGGCCTGTGGCGCAAGAGAACGAAAAGCAAGCCTGCCATGATGACGGAATATATCCGG
Organism: Mucilaginibacter sp. KACC 22773; assembly: GCF_028736215.1. Classification (NCBI taxonomy): domain Bacteria; kingdom Pseudomonadati; phylum Bacteroidota; class Sphingobacteriia; order Sphingobacteriales; family Sphingobacteriaceae; genus Mucilaginibacter; species Mucilaginibacter oryzagri. The sequence goes on along the minus strand of NZ_CP117883.1, from coordinate 6,022,504 downwards.
GCTGAGAATTTATTACCCGCAGACGAGATCGCGCGACTACAGGAACAGGCGCCAAGGGACATTATCCATAACCAACAGGCATTTGCTGGTGGGGAGGATATATTGAACTGGCACGACTTCCTTGAAATGTTCTCCGAAGAAGATGCGCTGGATGAACTAAGGCATGATTGCATCAATTGCGGGTTGGCCGGTGATTAATTGATTTCCTGGTTATCCTTACCGGTTTACAGGCGGGGTGCCTGTCTTATTTTTTGGAGATCCTTTCACATGGCGTTTAATTACCTGTTTTCCTAATGATCAAGGTCATATCGCCTTCGGCTCCAATGGCATTTTTTTATTTAATCCATTATTATTTTAAACGAAACGGGTAAAAAGCGCAGCTAAAATCAAGCCCGGATCTGTCGTTGGGTTTGCAAAAGACTACGACATAAACGGCTGCCTCCCCAGAGGGTCCCCTCCAATTATTTCGTTTCCTTTTGCCCGGTGCCGGGCTTTACGATTTGCTTTCTTTTTTCCCTTTTTCTTTTAAAAATAATCCATCAGGCAAGGGCGACGAAAGGAAAACAACAAACAAAAATTTATTCACTAAAAAAGTAAATCGTATGCTATTCACAGGAAGACTGACCGCAAACGCCGAAGTAACAGCGGTCAAAGGGGACAAACAGGTCATCAATTTTACCGTAGCCATTAACCAAAAATGGAAAAATAAAGCGGGCGAAAAAAAGGAAAAAACCGCATTCGTTGACTGCGCTTACTGGCGCAACTCCGGCATTGCCGAGTACCTCACCAAAGGTGCCGTAGTGGAAATTTCGGGCTGGATGGAGGCGCAGGCCTACCAAACCCAAAAGGACGGGTTACGGGCAAGGCTGATCTGCACCTGCGACACCATCAAGCTGTTTTCATTAGTCACAAAAGCCAACGACCCCAGCAACACCGCAGAGGAAAAGGCAGTAACAACAGGCGCAGGAAAAGACGACGACGACCTGCCCTTCTAAGCAAACCCAATCATTAACAATTTTCAAAAGACTTAAAAAATTACCATCATGGCACATAACATCAATTTCAACGAGCAAACAGGACAACACAGTTTTTTCAGCGTAAAGCAAAAGGCATGGCACGGATTAGGGCAAATCGTACAGGACTATCCCACCAGTAAAGAAGCATTGCAGTTTGCAGGGCTTGATTATGAAGTAATCAAATCACCGCTGTTTACCCAAAGCAGGGCAATGACCGTAGGCAACGAAGGCGAACTCATTGCAGGGACGGACATTGTCGTACCCAACTACTACGCCACCATGCGCACCGATAACAATGCCATATTGGGCGTAGTGGGCAGGGATTACAGCATCGTACAGAACCGGGACGCGTTCAGCTTTTTTGACGCCATTGTCGGCGGGGACGGCATGCAGTACGAAACCGCAGGGGCTTTAGGCAACGGGGAGCGCATTTTTATTACCGCCAAACTTCCCGGCTATATCAAAGTCGGTAGCGATGATTACATCGAAAAATACCTTTTCCTGACCACTTCACATGATGGCTCGGGCAGTATCACCGCAGCATTTACCCCTGTCAGAATTGTCTGCCAGAATACTTTAGGCGCAGCACTCCGTAACAGCTCCAATACCATCAAGATACGCCACACCGCCAACGCAGAGGACAGGCTAAAGGAAGCGCACAAGGTAATGGGCATATCCAATAAAATGGCTGATGAACTGAACGGCATATTTAACCAATGGACAAAAGTACGTATCACCGATAAGGATGTAATGAAACTCATCCAACAGGCGATGGCACCAAGCAAGGAAGTTTTAAAGAGCCTGAAAACAGGAGAAGAACTTTCTACCGTGTTCAAAAACATCTGCGATAATGCCTTTATGTACGCAATGGCAAGCCCGACCCAACAGACCGAAACCACCAAAGGGACTTTGTTCGGGGCGTTCAACGCAATTACTGGCTACTTCCAAAATGTCAAGGAATACAAGGACGATGAAGCAAAAGTAAAATCCATCATAGGCGGTACTGGACAACTGCGCACACAAGCGGCATTTGATCTGTGCCTCGGCTATGCCAAAAGCGGAGCAGCAGCATTAACCCTCAACCAATAATCCAAAGGGGGAGCAATCCCCCTCATTTTAAAACAATAGCAGATGGAAACCAATAGCAACATCCCCAAATGGGTAATCGGTTCAGCGGTAACAGATTGCAAAGATGTGTACGAGTTCGCCTATAGATACCGCAAACCCGACCGATTTACCGGACGTGGCAAGGAAAACGAACAGGCAATTTTACAAAGCCACATAGACGACATCGCACGGCACGGCTATACGAGCATAGCACACCATGATAATATCGCAGGCAAAATACTCACCTATATACCCCAAACGAATTAAAGCATCAGCAAGATGAAAACATTACACACATTCAATAATGTAGAAAAGGCGAAACTATTACACGCTTTATTCCTACCCGAAATTCCCGGCTTTTTGACCTATGCACAGGAAATGTCAGCCTTTATGAAAGACCATCCCGACGAGGTGCGCAAAGTATGGAAAAACCAATTGTTCGGGATAGATTTTTGGTTTCAGCTATCTGAAGATGCCGACCGCAAAATCAAAAAGTATGGCAAGCAACTGGAGAAAAGCAGTGCGCTCTTTTCCGACCAGCTTTTTGACGGTTATGGTGCATTATTCCTACATCACTGCCTGACGAATTATACCGAACAGGACAAGCACACCGACCCGAAATTCAAAACAGCGGTAGAACTTTTTTTTAATCCTTAAAATCAAACAATGGCAAATATGTGCAGAAATATGGCGGTGTTCACAGGTGAACAAAGCCAAATAGATAAAATAGCTATGCTGTTCACCCACATGGCAATCAAAGAAAAACAGGAAGAAAAAGGACAAATGCCTGAGTTCATCACACCCGATAAGGATTGGTTCTTTAATATCGAATGGGACGGCGACCTGCTGTTTTACGATACAAGATGGACACCAAACTTCAACGCCCTCGGACAGGTAGCAGACTATTACGGAGTTGGTTTTATACTGGACTATACAGAAACGGGCAACCTGATTTACGGTCAGGCAACCTATGAAGCGGGGGAACTGCACGACATTTTCTTAGAGGCGTCCGATTTTGACCTGTACGATTATGACGAAGAAACGGACACCTACACTTTTGAAAACAACAGTTATGAGGATAACGAGCCCATACTCGAAATCCTTTTAGAGCGGAAGAAAGGGCAAGGGTTATGAAAACTTACACATTAAAAGGCAAAAACGGTAAGCCCGATATAGACTTTTCACTCGGTGACTTAATACCCGTCCGTCAAAAAAAGAAATATGATTTTAACGAGTTGGTTAACCTGATTAATTACCGGGACTATGAAGCAGTCACACCATTTCAGGATGGTGATTACAGGGAACTTTACCGCAATTACGCCAACAAAAGAAGCGACTTCTTTACCATACGGGACACAGGAATTATAGTAATTCCCGGCAACTGCATTTTTCCGACACTATTAACTGGAAATCAAATCATTTGACCATGAAAACGATAAAACTCAAACTATACAGCTTTAACGAACTGGACAAGGAAGCTAAAGGGAAAGCCCTGACCACCTACCGGGATTTGAACGTCAACTTTGATTGGTGGGACGATGAATTTGAGGACTTTGTTGAACTCTGTTCCTACATAGGGATAGCGGTTAGCAAAGACAGTATCAAATTTAGGGGTTTCTATTCGCAGGGCGATGGCAGCGGTTTCTCCGCTATGGTAGATATACCCAAACTGCTTACGGCGGTTGCTAACCAATCTTGGAAAGATTACGCCCCGATGCAGGAATTTGTATTCATAATCCCGCAGGTTGACCGCAGGGTAATGTCATTGGTCGCAAACGGCTTATTGCCAGGCGAACCCCAAATTATAGGCAGGTCACGGCAATTTGGCGTAG